>JAGFJE010000031.1 GCA_024103175.1 Phaeodactylibacter sp. | reverse complement strand
GCTCATTTTATCGCCCATAGCAGGGCTACGGGCGATAAAATAGCCGAAATGAGGTTCCAATAGCGGCCGTTTGCAGCCCAAATGACTACCTCCAAACAAGCTCAAAAGCCCCCCTCCCCTGCCGCAGACACATACTCTTCCCCCATACAGCTCGCGCTGTATCCGCTGTCGAAGGGCCGGCATGAGAAGGGAGGGCAAAGATTTTTAGGGCACTACAGTGATAAGTTGTAGTGTTGGTTTTTTAACTTGCGCTAAATGAATTGTACAACCCAAAACTATATAACTTTAGTTGAAAAATCAACTATAGTTTAATAAAAAAACAACTTCAGCTATATAGTTTTTAGTAACTAATGTATAAATGTCTATTGCTGAAAGAATTGATAAGCTCTGCCAATCTGAAGGCTCCCAAAAAATAGTTGCGGAGAAGACGGGCATTAAACAAGGAGTACTTTCGGCAATCATTAACAGAGGCTCCCAGGTAAGGTCTGACACCCTGAGGTCCATACTGATAGCCTACCCTACCCTCAACGCCCGCTGGCTCATCACCGGCCAGGGTGAAATGTGGGACGGCCCTCCGCCCAGCGGCCTGAAAGACATCCAACCGCCGGCCTCCCCCACCCCCAACCAGGAACTCTTCAACCAGCTGCTGGTCCAGAAACTACAGGAAGTGGCCCGGGAACTGAAAACGCGGGACCCGGAGGCGTACCGGAAGCTGGGGCTGGAGGAGTTGGTTGATAAGGCGGGTAATGAAGACTGACTGTATTGTAAAGATGAGGTACTCTACCAAAGGATCGGCTTTAAGGGCTGGTTAGTTGGATGTAGGGAATGGGTGCTCAGCGGTTGGTGTTTGCGAATTGCCCTCTCCCTGGGGACTGTCAAACCATTCAATAACCTTCCTGTCAAGCGGCTCTGACGGATATAAGTAGTCGGACACATTTATTCTAAGTAAGTATAAACTGGGCTCGTTCGCGAGAGGCTGTGCCTCGATTCGGTATAACGGGGGGGCAAGTCTCCGACTTGCGAATGTTGCCAAGATAGCTTGTTCACGCCAGTCGGAGACTGGAAAATTATGCCGAATCGCGCCGGACCTGCCCGCCGAAGCATCGGCGCAGGCGGGTACGCTCGCGAACATTACAAATTTATTCTGTCTACCCACTTACTTCCAAAAAGATATCAGAGACGGCAACTTAACATTGTTCTTCCCGTATACTATTCTGATATGTTCCTTTTGAACATTTAGCATTGCCTCCTACTCCTGGCTTGAACGGCTTTTGTGCATTCATTACCGGCCAAGCCAAGGCTGAGCATGCAGCCATTACCCAAAACCATTAGCGCGTGCGACTAACGGAAATAAAAGAAAAGATCGAACAGGTAAGAAAATGAAGTAAAAATGTATCAAGTAATCGAAAACAAAAAGCGAATCAAGGTACTACAGGAAACATTTATAAACGCCCTTGAAAAGCGGGCAGATGAGATAAGGTACCCCATTTTAGGGCACCAAGGAGGGAGTTGGCAGGAAAAAGTGAGTTATCTGAAAAAATATAATATTTGGTGTCGTGGATATAAAGAGGAAAACAGATTTTGGAATGGATTTGGAATTGGCGAACCCTTGAATGAAGTGAATGCAAATATAACCTGTGAGATAAACTTCCCTTTTGAAGGAATCAACAGGAGAATTGCCGGAGTCTTCGCAGAAGATGCTTATGGAAATGAATTCGTGCTTCACCGGGGGAAAATTGGCGGGGGAAGAAAAGGAATTGGAAAATCATCATTTCAGGAAAAGTATAGAGGAAAAATCATTACTGCTATTGATGGAGACCGGGAATCGGAATTTGCTTTGGTTGGTGATCTAAACTCAAAAAATTTAGTTCAGCAAGTTTGCTCTTTTGTTAAGGAGGTGTACAGGATAAAAGAGGAAGAAGATCATGAAACAACAACATTTTCTTTTTCAGAGGAATTTTTCGGGGCCAAGACTGTGAAAGGAAGGGAAGAGAGCATTGCAAATTGCTACCACGGGATCATAGTGAATTCCTTAGCCGCTATCCTTGAAAGCCGGGGGCTAAAAATTGGGAAAGACAAAAACAGGGATTTGTTTACCTATAAGCAGGGAGAGATAAAAAATATTTTTGAAATAAAACCAGACCTTGGAAATTCCAGCCTGTATTCTGCAGTCGGTCAATTGATCATTTACAGCATTGGTACTTCCGCGAATTTGTTCATTGTCATGCCGAAAGGAATAACCAGAGCTGTGAAGAAAAAACTGGAAACTATCGGCATAGGGATCATCGAATTTGAATGGAATGGAGATCAGCCGGAATTCTTCGGATTAGAAAAAGTGAAAGAATAATAGCCCCCCTCACGCCATCACCCCCTCCAACCTTCCCTTCCACTCCCGCCACTCCGGCATCACCCGGTCCAGCACCGCATAAAACGCCGGCGTATGGTGCGGATGGATCAGGTGTGCCAGCTCATGGGCGATCACGTACTCGATACCCACCTTGGGCCCCTGGATCAGCTCCGTATTCAGGAGGATGCGCTGCTCACTGACTTTGCAGCTGCCCCAGCGCTTTTCCATGCGCTTATGAATGACTTTCGGCTTGGGGATGGAGAAAGAACGAAACCGCGGATACACTTCCTCCAGCAGGCGGGGAAACCACTCATCGGCCCGCTCGCGGTACCAGGCGGTGAGCGCCCGCTCGGCGGTACTCGCCGGGTGGTGGGTGACTTCCAGATAACCGCCTTTGAGCTTGACGCCATTGCGGGGCCCTTCCAGGATGCGGAGGCGGTACTGCCGGCCGAGGTAGAGGTGGGTGGCGCCGTTTTGGTATACCGGAGGCTGCCTCAGCGGGTGGTAGAGGGTAAATTCCCGCCACTGCCGCACGATCCAGCTGCGGCGCTTGCGGACGCGCTCCTCAATGTCTTCCAGAGTTGCGTTATGTGGGGCGCGGACTTCAATACGGAGGTCGGGATGGACGTAGATGCCCAGCGTCTTGCGGGCGCTGCGGCGGATGGTGTAGTCGTAGGTATGTCCGCGGTAGGTGAATTTTGGCATTGCCTGGGTTAATTTTACCGGCGGCTAAAGTAAGGATTTAGGATTAACCTCTTCTATTATTTAATGCGCAACCTGCCGGGTTTTCAATGGGGCTCCTCGTTGGTTAACCCGGCAGCGTTTGTCGGAGAAGCAGCAGCGGGCTTATGGCAATGGGGCGGGCCAGGATCTGTCCTTGATAAACGCTGCGGGGGTTCGGTGAAGCAGAATCACTCTGGAAACCCGGCAGGTTGAGAGGCCCCCGGCATCAGCTCAGGTTTTGCTTCGCCAACTCAATCGCCCCATCGATCACCCCCAGCTCATCCAGCTCCGGCATGTGGTAGCGGCCCCGGAATTCGTAGAGCACATCATCCATGGCGCGCTTCATCTCCGCCTGTATGTCGTAGCGCTTCTTCCAGTCCACCTTTTTGTTCTGCTGGATGGCCTGGAAGAGGGCATTGGATAAATCGCTCAGGACTGCACCGCGGCTATCCTCCAGGGCGGCGCCGGGCTGGCGCTCGCCGGCCTGCTCCATCAGCATGTGGTAGAGGGCCTTGGCCAGGGGCTCGTCGATCAGGTTGTCCGGCAGGGAGGGCTCCTTGCGGTCGAGGGCGCGATCCTGAATCTCGCGGAGGCGGTCCAGGTATTCGCGTTTGGCGGCTTCGGAGAGGAGGTCCCATTTGAGGTGCATCTCATCGACGATATCCTGGAGCATTTCCGACAGCTTTTTGTAGAATGCTGGGTCCTTGTCCATGTTCTCGGTGATGTGCTTCGCCGTGCGGGAGGCGATCATATCGGCCTTGGCGCGGGGGCCGATCGCCCTTTCGACTTCCTTCTCGAACTCTTCTTTGTTGCTGATGTCCACCAGCTCGATGCGCACCTCGGCCTCGCCGGCACTGACGTGCTGGTCGATCAGCCGCTGGATCTGCTTTTCGTAGTCGCCATACTGTATGGCGTCGGAATACCGGCGCTTGACACTGGCGCGTAGCTGGGTGAAGTATTTCAGGTCCTTACGGTAGGTATCCTGCCTGTCCTGCGGGGTCTTTTCCACCCAGGACAGGGTGGATAGCGCCATTTTGAGAATGCGGGCGTACTGCCCCTGCAGCTCGTAGAACTCTTCCCGCCGGTCGTCATCGGCCAGGTGCTGCTCCATGGCTTCGTTGTCGAGCTTGTTGGGCACGCCGTTGAAGAGCGCCCAAAGGTCGCTGTGCACCTGCTTGAGTTTTTCTATTTCGTCCAGGACGGAGGTGACAGCTCCTTCCAGGTCAGCTTGCTCAAACTCGCTGAGGGAGGAGTAGGTGGTGAGGGCCTGGTCGAGCTCGCCCAGGATGCCGTGGTAGTCGATGATGTAGCCGTATTCTTTGCCTTTAGCTACGCGGTTGACGCGAGCGATGGCCTGCAGCAGGTTGTGCTCCCGCAGCTGGCGCGCCATGTACAAAACGGTATTCAGGGGGGCGTCGAAACCGGTGAGCAGCTTGTCCACCACAATGATGATCTCGGGGTGCTCGCTGGTTTTGAACTGCTCGATGATCTGCTTCTGGTAGTTGGCAGCGCCGCCCCATTGTTTCATCATGTCGCTCCAGAATTGTTGCACCTCATCCTGGGTGGTGACATTGGGGTCGTCGGTGCCCTCCCGGCTGTCGGGAGGCGAAATGATGACCTCTGTGGTAACGCCACCGATCTCTTTGAAGTAGCGCTGCAGGCGGATAGCCGCCAGCTTGCTGGGCGCCGTGAGCTGGGCTTTGAACTCGGTAGCCTGCCAGTTTTTGACGTAGTGGTCCGTCACGTCATTGGCGACCATAAACAGGCGCTGGTCGGCTTCCGATAGCTGGCCGGCGCGGGCGAAGCGCTTCTTGAGGTCTGCCTTCTGCTTGTCGCTGAGGTGGTCGCGGCGGGTGATCAGCTCGAAGTAGCGGTCGATGGGGCCCTTGTTGACCACCAGGGGGATCTCCCGCCCTTCGTAGAGCAGGGGGACGACGGCGCCGTCCTCCACCGCCTGGTCGATGGTGTATTTGTCGATGTAGCCGCCGTATTTGGCGGCGGTGCTTTTTTCCTTTTTCATCAGCGGGGTGCCGGTGAAGCCGATGAAGCAGGCATTGGGCAGCACCTGCTGCATACGGATGTTGGCTTCGCCGTACTGGCTGCGGTGGCTTTCATCGACGAGGACGAATATATCCGCCGATGTCTCTTCGTAGCCTTCCTCCTGGGGCTTATAGAATTTGTCCAGGATGGTGGTGATGACTTCCGCCTTACCTTCTTTCAGCAGGCGCAGCAGGTGCCGGCCGCTTTTCGCCTGGTAGGTTTCTTTGCCGCAGTTTTTGAAGGTCTTGGTGATCTGGTCGTCCAGGTCGATCCGGTCCGTAACGATGATGACTTTGGGGTTGGGGATGCTCTTCTCCAGGCTGATGGCCTTGGCCAGCATGACCATGGTGAGCGACTTGCCGGAGCCCTGGGTGTGCCAGATGACGCCCCCCTTCCGACGCCCTTCCTCCCGGTGGCGGATGCGCTGCAGAGAACGCTGCACGGCAAAGTACTGCTGGTAGCGGGCGATCTTTTTCACCGAAGCGTCGAAGACGATATAGCGATAGGCCAGCTCGATCAGGCGCTCCGGGCGCAGCAGGTGGTAAAGGAGCCGGTCCTGGCCGGTAACGGAAACGGGGTTCTGGTACAGGTTGTCGAAGTGCGGGCGGGCATAGGCGAAGTCGCCGCTGAAGATAGCCTGCCAGGCGGCGTTGTCTTTCTGGTTCTTCAGCTCAAACAGCCGCCGTTCATCGGCCTGCTCCGCATGCTCACTGTTGTACTTCTCCTTCCAAACCGCCCAGAATTGCCGGGGCGTGCCGGCGGTGGCGTACATGCCTTCCGAACCATCAACGGCAAGGAGGATCTGTGAATATAGGTATAGGCGCGGAATGCCCTCTTCCGCATCCTGGTTGCGGGCGTGCTGTTTGATGGCCTGGTCCACTGGCGTGCCTTCCCGCGTTTTCAGGTCCGGGCGTTTGTTCTCGATGATGGCGAGGGGGATGCCGTTGACGAACAGCACGATGTCGGGGCGGTAGGTATCCGTCCGCCCTTCCCGCAGCACCGGAAATTCGGCGGTGAAGTGATAAAGGTTGTTCTCCGGGTTTTTCCAGTCGATGTATTTCAGGTTGAAGCTCTTGCGGTCGCCCTGTATGCGCTGCTCCAGGCTGATGCCGATGGTGAGCTTGTCGTAGGCTTTTTCATTGGCGGCGTGCACGCCCTCTACAAAGTCGATCTGGTGCAGCTCTTCGATGGCGGCCTGTATGTTGCTGTCCGTAAAATCATAGGTGGCGCCGTGGAATTCGATCTTGTTGTTTTCCTTCAGCCACTGCTGCAGCACCGGCTCCAGAATGACGGCTTTCTGGTCGCCGCCGCGCAGTTCTTCCACCCGCTCCGGCGGCAGGTACTGCCAGCCGAGGTTGGCGAGTAAGAGCATAGCGGGGAGCTGGCTGCTGTGGTCTTCCTGATATTTGGGCGCGCTCATGTTTTCCTGCTGTTTTTTCTAATCGGTGTTCCTGTATTATTACGCCCCGCTGGGGCTTTTGATCCGAATTGTTGTCTGGTTTCTACCAATATTCCGCTCCTACGGAGCTTCGGGCTTGGTGGCCACCTTTGATTGCTACCAACATTTCGCTCCTACGGAGCTACAAAAAATCACAAATGCGATCTTTTCTACCAACATTTCGCTCCTACGGAGCTACGGCGCCGGATGAAAAGCTACCAACATTACGCTCCTACGGAGCTTCGGGCTTGGCGGCCACCTTTGATGACTTCCAACATTTCGCTCCTACGGAGCTTCGGGCTTGGTGGCCACCTTTGATGACTAACAACATTTCGCTCCTATGGAGCTTCGGGCTTGGTGGCCACCTTTGATGACTACCAATATTTCGCTCCTATGGAGCTTCGGGCTTGGTGGCCACCTTTGATGACTACCAACATTTCGCTCCTACGGAGCTATGGCGCCGGGTCGTAGCTCTTCTCTACTAACAACATTATCACTCCGCCGGGGCTTTGGCCAATGTTCTCTATGAGATAGCCCCAGAGGGGCGTAAATGTTGGTAAACATCGGAATCCCACGCGTTTCCCAGCTCCAGAGGAGCGTAATGTTTTGCGACAAGCTAAAGCTTACCAATCCTCCCCTGGTATCCAAAACTGCAACAACGATTCCCGGCCGACATGATAGCAATATTTATTCGCCAACGCCTCCAGGCCCTTGCCCTCGTCGATGGGAACGGCAAGGTATCGGACGCTCGCCTTCCGGACCACCCGGAAGCTTCGTTTTTCTCTGTCCATAATTTCAAAAGTCATGATCCAGTCGTATCTTTTCCATTTATTGACATCTTCAGAATACAGTTCTTTCGCTTCCTCTGCGGTGGGATATAAGCCCTCAAAATAGTGGCTGAATTGAGAAATGTGTATTTCAATTTTTCCCTCCTCAGCGGTGATGATGAAGTCCTGAACGGGAGAATGCCGCTCCATCGCCTGCCGAACAATGTCTATTTCTTTCTCACTCACCCATACCGGCGCCTTTTTGCGGATCACCACCCTTCCCTCATAGGGGTATTCCACTACCTCAAACCCCTCCGGCACCTCTTCGATCAGGCCTTCGGCTTCCGGGTCTTTGGTAATGTAATAGCGAAAGCCCCCCTTCTTCGTGGCTACCCGCCGGAAGTAATGGGTTTCTCCGCAACGATTGGTGTAGGCGTAAGGCATAAAATGAATATTTATAGGGTTTCCCGCCTGATCCGCTTCTCCGGCAGCATATCCCACACCAGCGAGCTATAGTGCCACTCAA
>JAGFJE010000269.1 GCA_024103175.1 Phaeodactylibacter sp. | reverse complement strand
CCGCTTTCTTCGAGATACTCCAGGTAATTGCCGCAGAAGATCTCCGGCAGGCCGTCCGGTGGGTGGGAGGCGGTCCCGGTTGCGGTGCCCTCCAGCTTGGGGGCGGCTTCCTGCCCTTTGGTGGCGGTGCGGCTGGTTAGGACCACCCGGTAGCCGGGTGCCAGCAGCTGGCGGCAGGTTTCCCAACCGATGCCCCGGTTGGCCCCGGTGGCGAGTTCGATGCGTGGCGACATGTAATTTTTGATTTTTGATTTTTGATTTAGGCTATCGGCCAACCGCCCCTCACACCTTTCCCAGAAAATCCTGATGTGGACCGCTTTCTTCGAGATACTCCAGGTAATTGCCGCAGAAGATCTCCGGCAGGCCGTCCGGTGGGTGGTTGAGCAGGTAGCACCAGCAGGGCAGGGGGCGCCCGTTCAGTATAGCCAGTACTTCTTCCCGGCGGTATTCGTTTTCAGAAGGATGCCTGGGGTCAATGCCTTCGTACCGGTCCAGTTCTTTCAGCACCTCTTCCGGATCGTACAGCCGGTAAACCTGCCCGTAGATGCGTTTGGTGCTGCCCGCATCGTACCACAGGCCGGGATAATGCCCCAGGTCGTAGAGGCGGCCGGGAGCGTAGGCGTCGCCCAGCAGTTCGCCGTGGGACTGCAGGTAGCGGCCGATGCGGGTGGCAAAGGGTTGCAGTAAGCTGCCGTAGATGAAAAGGTTCTGATTCATTTTTGTTGATTGGGTTGATTAAGTTGATTGGGTTGATTAAGTTGCCCGTCCTCGTTATCTCGGCCGATAAAATTGGGTTGATTGGGAATAAACTCGATCAACCAATCAACCCATCAACCCAATCAACTATTACCCTTCAACTCCTCGATCTTCTTCTGCACCTCCTCCGCTTCGGCTACCTTGGCGGAGTAGGCCTTGATGTCTCCGCTGCGCTGAATGCGCATGGCCTCCTCCATCAGTTTGAGGTACTGCTTTTCCAGTTTTTTGACGGGGTCTTTCTTGAATAATCCGAACATAAGCGCTGGTTGTTTTTGGTTCGGATGGGTAACAAAAGGGAAGGGGGAAAGTTTAGGGAGTAAATAAGCAACCTTTGCCCCTTGGCGCCGTCTTTTTTTGCACTTTGTCGACGTTCGACGTTCGCCTAACCTCACACCCGGCAGCAGTTATCTCGGAAAAATACGCCGAACTCTATTTCGGGCAGGAGAACCCGATAGGGAAATCATTGCACCTGCCTTTTTGACGGTGAGCCTTCAGAGTGTGAGGGCGGCGCGGGCTAATCCGGTGGAGAGTTTGAGGATAGAGTAGGGGATCGCTTTTACTCATTCTTTGACAATTGGAGCGATCAGGATTTATGACGTTTGATGTGCGATTTTTGATTTTCGATGTGTCCGGGAAGAGACGCCACCACTGTGCAGCCCATGGTAGGCAAATCAAAAATCAAAAATAATACATCGCAAATTGCAAATCCTAACCGTCTCCCATCGTAATGCAGTCAAAAAACCTCACTCCCCCAACGCCCTCTTCACCAACTCCGCCGCATCTTTCAGCAGGATGGCCGACTTCACCGCCAGGCCGGAGCCATCGATGATCTCCTTGGCCAGGTCGGCGTTGGTGCCCTGCAGGCGCACGATGATGGGCACCTGTATGTTGCCGATATTCTTGTAGGCGTCGACCACGCCCTGGGCCACCCGGTCGCAGCGGACGATGCCGCCGAAGATGTTGATCAGGATGGCCTTGACCTTGGGGTCTTTCAGGATGATGTGGAAGGCTTGTTCCACGCGCTTGGCGTCGGCGGTGCCGCCCACGTCCAGGAAGTTGGCCGGTTCGCCGCCGGACAGCTTGATCATATCCATGGTGGCCATGGCCAGGCCGGCGCCGTTGACCATGCAGCCGACGTTGCCGTCGAGGTTGATGAAGTTGAGGCCCAGCTCGGTGGCTTCCACCTCGGTGGGGTCTTCCTCGCTTTTATCGCGCATTTCCGCCAGGTTGGGGTGGCGGTAGAGGGCGTTGTCGTCCAGCGTTACTTTGCAGTCTACGGCGATGATGCGGCCCTCGCCGTTCTTCATGCAGGGGTTGATCTCGAACAGGGAGGCGTCGGAACCGACGAAGGCTTTGTACAGAGCGGTTACAAAGCGCACCATCTCTTTGAAGGCCTTGCCGCTCAGTCCCAGGTTGAAAGCGACCTTGCGGGCCTGGAAAGGCTGCAGGCCGAGGGTGGGGTCTACGTATTCCTTGTGCACCAGGTGGGGCGTTTCTTCCGCCACCGTCTCGATATCCACACCTCCTTCGGTAGAGTAGATGATGACGTTGCACTTTTTCTCCCGGTCCATCAGGACGGACATGTAGTACTCTTCACAGGCGTCCGGGTTAGGAATGTAGGCGTCTTCGGCGATCAGGATCTTGTTAACCTTTTTCCCCGGCCCTTCCATGCCGCCGGGAGTTTGGGGGGTCTTGAGCATCATGCCCAGGATGGAGCCTGCCTTTTCCTTGAGGTCCTCCATGCTTTTGACCAGCTTGACGCCGCCGCCTTTTCCGCGCCCGCCGGCGTGGATCTGCGCTTTGACCACCGCAAATTTGGAGCCCGACTGTTCCGTGATCTTTTTATAAGCCGCTTCGGCTTCCTGAAGGGTGTTGGCGACAATGCCTTCCTGAATGGTTACACCGTAGCTTTTCAGCAGTTCTTTACCCTGGTATTCGTGAAGATTCATCGTTTTGCATAAGGTTGGTGAAGAAACGCCCCAAAAGTAATGGATTTTTGGTTGCCTGCTAAATTTTTACTGTTGTAAATGGGAAGGTTTAATGGCTTGATTTTATGCCGGCAACGATAGGGAATGGCCAAACACCTATGCATTTTCGCGAATTTTCGCTAAATTAATTATTTTGTGCCTGTTTAAACGAGACTTATGGGAGACATAATACATTACGCCATTCCCGGCTTTATTTTCCTCCTCCTGGTGGAAGTGGGAATTGCGGTAAAAGAGAAAAAAGACTGGTTTGAGGCCCGGGACACGTTCAGCAGCCTGGCCATGGGCATTGGGAACGTGTTGGTTGGCCTGTTTTCCAAAGGCGTTGTCCTGGCGGCTTTTTCGTTCGCTTATCAATTCCGGCTATTCGACCTGGGCATGCACTGGTGGGTGTGGGCGCTGCTATTCTTTGCGGAGGATCTTACCTATTACTGGTATCACCGCATCAGCCACAGCAGCCGGTATTTCTGGGCCTCCCACGTGGTGCACCATTCTTCTCAGCGCTACAACCTGGGCACCGCCCTGCGGCAGACCTGGACCGGAGAGATCGCCGGCGGGTTTCTCTTCTGGATCTGGCTTCCTTTCGTGGGTTTTCACCCGTTGATGGTATTCACCATGCAGGCCATCAGCCTGCTGTACCAGTTCTGGATCCATACGGAAGCCATCGGTAAAATGCCTTTTGCTTTTGAATTGGTTTTCAATACCCCTTCCCACCATCGGGTCCACCATTCGTCGGATATCAAATACCTGGACCGGAACCACGGGGGCATCCTCATCATCTGGGACCGCTTTTTCGGCACTTTTCAGGAAGAGGAGGAGCACCCTACCTATGGGCTGACCAAAAATATCAATACTTACAATCCTGTTCGAATTGCTTTTCACGAATGGGTGGATATGTTCCGGGACCTGGGCCGGGCGCCTTCCCTGCGGGCAGCGCTGGGCTATCTCTTCGGCCCGCCCGGCTGGAGCCATGACGGCTCCCGGATGACCACGGCCCAGTTGCGCGAAAAATACCGGAAGGAAACAAAAGAAGAGCCGCCCGCCTTTACCAGACAAACAAAACAAACCGCCTGATGGCTTCCGAAAACCCTGCCATTCGCCCCTTTGACCCCGAGGCGCCGGGGCTGCTTTCCTTCATCCGCAACCTGGAAACGCCCTGGAAACTTCGCCTGTATTTCCTGCAGAAGCTTCCTTCCTGCTGGTTCTGGGGCGTCCGCATCCGGGAGGCGACACCTGCCCGCTGCCAGGTCTCCATTCCGTACAGCTGGCGGACGCAAAACCCGTTCCGGTCCACCTATTTTGCCGCTCTTGCCGGCGCCGCCGAATTATCCACCGGCGCCCTGGCCCTGATCGCCCTGCACGGCCGCGGGCGGATCTCCATGCTGATCACCGGCCTGGAGGGGCAGTTCACCAAAAAGGCCGCCTCCCGCACTACCTTCACCTGCGAACAGGGAAAGATCATTCAGGAGGCGGTGCAAAAAGCGGTTGATTCCGGTGTGGGGCAAACCGCCCGCGTTCTCACCATCGGCAGGAATGAGGCCGGGGAAGAGGTTTGCCGGTTCTGGCTGACCTGGTCGTTTAAGGTGAAAGGGTAGGGAGTAGTGTATCTGGAGAGGGGGTGCTTCCGGAATAGCTTCCCAACCTAATCAACCCAATCAACCCAATCAACCAATTTTACCCGGCTGAGCCTCAGCGAAGACGGGCAACCATCAACAACCTACATCAGCGCACCACCAGCCGCTCCACGGCCCGCCCTTCCTCATTTTCTACCGAGATGAAATAGAGGCCGGGGGCCAGCGCTTCGGTGGCAACCGCAATGCGGTTATTGCCGGAGTGTACTTCCAGAGCCTGGCTTTGGAGCAACTGCCCGGTAGGGGCCAGCAGATTCAGGCTTGCGGAGAAGGGTTGCTGCGCTTCGATTTCCAGCAGAGTAGCCTGGCCGGTAGCCGTCGGGTTGGGAACGGCCCGCAGGTGCGCCATCTGCGCAATGGTATTCACAGCGGTAAGCTGGGCGGTGCGGAAGCGGAAAGTTCCGGTCATGGGGTTGCAGAAGGAATGGCTGTTGTAGCCTCTGGCCCGCCAGTAATAATTGCGGTCGAGGGTGAGCGCTTCCGGTAGGGTGATCGAATTTTCTGTGACGATATATGTACTGGCTATGCCGGTGGGAAAAGTAGGCACCGGGCTGATCTGCAGAATGTAGTGGGTGGCGTGCTCCAGGGGTTCCCATTCCAGGTAAACATCGTCGTATTGAACGAGTTCGTCTTCGAGGGGTGTGACGATGGCGATGGGTTCGGTACTCACGGCGGGCGCCGGGGTTTGATTATAGAGGTAACCGGGTTTTTCCTCATACAGGTTGGCGCGCATGGCGGCGATCTGTTCGGGCGTGAACCGGGCCTGGCAGGCGTCATCAGCATAGCCCATGATGAGGGCGCCGTCGGAGCGGAATTTGGCGCCGGTGGGGTCGGTTTGTTCCTGAAGGCTCTGGCCATTGCCGTTGCAGTTCCAGCGAAAAGCCAGGTAGTCGGGGCTGGTGTCGCAGAATCCGTCGGCGGCAACCTGGCAGTTGCTGCCGTCCACCAGTTCTACCAGGGCGGTGTCTATAATGAGGGTGTCGACGATGAGGGTGTCCTTGAAGTAGGTGTAATCATAAGTTACCGTAAGGGGAGCGGGGTTGTTGTAATTGGGCGGTATGCTGCCGTCGTGGCTGACTCCTCCTTCCCAACCGAGGAAAGGGTGCTGAACGGAGAGGTTGTGCCCTATTTCGTGCGCCCAGGTATGGTCGTTGGACCCGGAGCAGGCCCTGGCCATGGCTATTCCGGCGTAGGGCAGGTTGTAGCCGCAGTTGCCGGCCGGGTCGGAAACGAAATAAGTATTGATGGTATTTTCCACGTTATTGAGGAACATCATTTCGGCTCCTTCCAGCACGTCGGCATGGTTATTCCAGGCCGAATTGGGCAGATAGCGGATCTCCCCTTCCACGAAGAATTGAATGTTAGCCTCTTCAAAATCAGCATTTAGCTGGCATAATGCATCCAGCAACTGGCTTTGGGGAAGATAGCTTCCTCCGTTGTCGCTTCCCACCAGATGGATGGTAAGCGGCACGTAGAGGGTGGTATCCATATTGCGGAAGTGCACCTGTGGGTTTTGCTGGTACTGCTTCAGCCAGGCCGATTTGCCGGGAGGGGCGCCGCAGGGCGCCAGGTCATTCCTTTCTGGCTGGGCGTGTAGCGGATGGGTGAATGCCGTCAAACAAACAAAAAACAGTAAGATTCTGGCCATGGGTAAGTTACTGGATTACGATTTTCCGAACTTGGCGCCCCTGGGCATGCTCCAGCCCGATGAGGTACAGGCCCGGCTCCAGGTTGTCGGTAGACAATACGGCCGTATTCAGGCCATAGTGGGCATTGAGGCGCTCCGTATGGATGCGCTGCCCGGCCATGGAATAAAGGCTGAGCTGTAGTTCGAGCGCTATGGGCAGGTCGAATTTCACGGCCACGTCCCCTCCGGCGTCCTGTGGGTTGGGCTGGATGTGAAAATCCGTAAGGGCGACCTCTTCCCGGGTCGTGTTGATAAAATTCCCTGTTTCAAAGGTGAAGGAATTGGAATAGCCCGCGCATCCATCATACCGGTTATAGGGCCGGACGCGCCAGAGCCAGTCCCGGTCAGAGATGAGGTTGGAGATCTCGGCTTTATTGCCGGTGGTATGAAAGGTTTGGTAAACGATCTCCAGGCCAATGTTGGAGAGCAGGTTGAGCTGCACGATATACCCGTCGGCGTTCCCCACCGGCTCCCATTCCAGGGTAAGCGAGCTTACATCCGTGATCACGGCCCCGTCTATCGGAGAAACGGAAGTGATGTCCGCCCCTTCCAGGAAGATGCCATCTTCCTGGTTGTAGAGCAGGTTGGGGCGCTGGTTGAGGAGGTTGGCGCGCATGGCCTCCGTCTGGGCTTCCGAGAAACGGCCGGCGCAATCATCGGTGGAATAACTCATGATGAGCGTGCCGTCAGGCCGGAAGGCCGTGCCGGCAGGGTCTCTCAGCAGGGCATTGCTCATCCCGTCGGGCCGGCAGCCCCAGCGGGTGCTGATGTAGTCCGGCGGCGTATCGCAGAAGCCGTCCCCGGCGCTCTGGCAGTTGGAGCGGTTCACCTGTTCCACCGGCTTGCCGTTGATGGAGGCGGGCGCCTGTTCGTAGTCAAAGTAATTGACATCCTCCCAGCCCGCGAAAGTGTGCGGCAGGGAAAGGAAATGGCCGATCTCATGAGCCCAGGTATGGCTGCCGGCTGTAGTACACCCTTTATTCAGGGCGATCCCGAGGTTGTATAAGGTATAACCGCAACTGCCCGCGGGGTCATTCACGAAATAACAATTGACGGCGTCGGGCACATTGTTCCGTTCCATCATTTCGATGCCTTTCCCGTAGTTGTGGCCGTAGTATTCCGAGTTGTTGATGTAATGGAAGCCGCCCTCGATGAAGAATTGGATATTGGAAGCTTCAAAGTCTTCATTCAGCGTACAAAAGGCATTCAGGATACGGGATACCGGAAAATGCCCTTCTCCTCCGTCATCGCCGACAATATGAACCGCCACCGGGACATACAGCAAATCCGGAGAACGCAGGAAGGCGGCGGGGTTGGCTTGAAAATCCTGCAACCACTCCACGACCCCCGGGGGAGTGCCGCAGTATTCCTCTATTTCCTGGGCCCGGCCCGGGAAGAGGGCTGCGATGCTTACGAGGGAGAGAAGGAGCAGTTTTTTCATAGGAAAAGGCTTCGAAAAATAAACGCCCAATAAAGATAAGTCCTATTGGGCGTTTATGGTAATTTCTACAGGGGTAAATTCGGGGTAAAGGTCATGGGTAAATGTGGAAGCGTGTAAAAGTGTAAAGGTGCGGAGTACGCAAGGCTCCTTCACACCTTTACACTTTTGCACCTTTACACATCGCCCTACTGCACCATCAACTTCCGGTAGTTCGCTCCGCCGTTGGCGTCGACGCGCAGCACGTACAGGCCTTTGGGCAGGCCGGCGGTGCTGATGCGCATCCTGTTCATACCGGGC
>JAGFJE010000256.1 GCA_024103175.1 Phaeodactylibacter sp. | reverse complement strand
CCAAACCTCCGCATCGCATTCAGCAGCCTATCCGGCAGTTCATTCTTACAGGCCAGCAGGTAATCGTTATAAGAGCAGGGGATCAGGCGGTGGCGCTGGTAGCGGGAGCGGGTTTTCACCGGCACCTGCATCCACCAGCGGCCGCTTTTGTCGCTGCGCCAGAAGGTGAGCTGGTAATCCTGTTGTTTGAAATCCACGATGTATTCGGCCAGGCCGTCGGTAGAGACGGGGAAATCCCCTTTGCGGTTGTAGAAGCCATCGAGGAAATACCAGGCCATCTGGGCTACCGCATTGGCGGTTTGGCGGTTTTGGTCTAGCGCTTTGCGGAAGCCGTACAGGCCCAGGGCCTTGAGCTTGTCGCTCATGCCGGCGTAGCGGGTGGCCTGGCAGGCTTCTTCGCTGGTGAAGCCGCTGGGGGTGGCGTTCTCCTGGCCGGGCGCTTCCGCCTGTTTGAGGGCGGATAGGTTGACGCTCAGCAGGTCGCAATCGCGGATGAGGGGCTCCAGCTCGGCCAGTTCCGCTTTGGCCTTTCCCAGGCGTACGTATTCAAAATGGCGCTTGTCGAGGTATTCGAAGGTGCCGGGAGGCACGAAGTGGGCCTGGCAGCCGATAAAGCTGAGGTGAAAGAGCCGGGAGTGTTTGCTGTCGAGCACCTCCTGCAGGAAGTATTTTTCTTTGTCCTTGGTTTCCCGGCTATAGGGGATGCGCTCATCGACGATGGCGAGGCTGATGAGTTGCTGCAGGCTTTGGAAAGCTTTGTACTGGGCCAGGGCCTGCCGGGCGTCATTGCCCAGGATGAGCGGGAAGATCTGGCTGTCCAGCAGTTCCCGGATCAGCGGTATGATGAAAGAGATCTCCGTATTACGCACATCGCCCAGGTCGGCGATCTCCAGGCCCCGAAAAGGAAAGCTCATCCGGTATAATTCCCGGCGGATGGCGGCGGCGTCGTCCGCTCCAATGCCGATGATGGCCACCCTGGTTTCCTGCAGGTCGGGCAGCTGTCCCGTATACCGTTGTATGTGCCTGCCGAATTGGTACTCTTCCAGTTCTTCTGTCGTATCTTCGAGGGGATGGAGCCAGTTTTGAAACATAGTCAGTTCTCGGTGCTGTTGAAAGGGTAAAACTAAGAAATGAAAAATGTAAAATGTAAAATTTGAAATGTAAAAGAAGCCATACAGGAGCGGCCCCCATCAGGCATTTTAAATTTTGCGGTTTGATATTTTACATTTTATATTTCTTCTCCGCCTATCTTTGGGGCCATGCAACCTACGGAAGCCCGATTGTACACGCCTCAGTTCCTGCTCCTGTGCCTGAGCCACGTGCTCTTTGCCGGCAGCTTCAACATGATCATCCCGGAATTGCCGGCCTACCTTTCGGCCCTGGGCGGGGAGGATTACAAAGGGCTGATCATCGCACTCTTCACCCTGACGGCGGGCCTGTCGCGCCCTTTCAGCGGCAGGCTCACCGATACGGTGGGGCGTATTCCGGTCATGATCTTCGGCACCCTGGTCTGCGTGTGCTGCAGCCTGCTGTACCCCCTGCTCACTACGGTGGCCGGCTTTCTCCTGCTGCGCCTGCTCCACGGTTTCTCCACCGGGTTCAAACCGACGGCCTCTTCGGCTTATGTGGCGGATATCGCTCCCGTATACCGGCGCGGGGAGGCCATGGGCATCTTGGGGGTGAGTATGAACGTGGGGGCCTCCATCTTCCCGCCGGTAGGAAGCTGGCTGGCCGGGGCTTTTTCCCTGAATGTGATGTTCTTCGCTTCCTCCGGCCTGGCCCTTGTCTCCATCCTAATTCTGCTGGGGCTTCGGGAAACGCTGGAAGACAAACAGCCATTTGGCGCCCACGCCCTGAAGGTCTCCAAAAACGATATTATCGAGCCAATGGCGCTCGCTCCGGCGGTGGTCATCGCCCTGTCTTACGTCAGTTTCGGGACGATCCTGACCATCGTACCTGACCAAAGCGCTCACCTGGGAATGGCCAACAAAGGCTTGTTCTTTACCAGCTTCACGGCCCTCTCCGTGCTGTCCCGCCTGGTGGCCGGCCGCTTGTCCGACCGCTACGGCCGGGTGCCGGCCCTGAAGGTGGCCCTGGTACTCTCTGCCGGCGCCCTGGCCCTGATGGGCAATGCCCACACCCCGGCTATGCTTCTGGCCGCTTCGGGGTTCCTGGGCTTTTCCACAGGTATTGTCGGCCCGGCAGCCTTCGCCTGGGTGATCGACCGCAGCCCGGATCATTCCCGGGGGCGGGCAATGGCCACCGCCTATATCGCCCTGGAGATAGGCATCGGTTTTGGCGCCCTGGCCTCTGCCTGGGCCTACGATAATGACCCGGCGAACTTCCCGTTTGCTTTTTACCTGATGAGCAGCCTGGCGCTGGCGGCATGGCTGTATGTACAGATGGCCAGGCTGAAAGGGTAGGGCATGGCGTTTCGGCCCTGGTATTTCCGGGCAAGGCTTGATCAATCCATTAGCATGGCCTCTCCCCGGTAGGTTTTCCGCAGGCCATCGGAGAACAACACCTCTACTTCATACACATATACCCCGGCGGGCATTCGCTGGCCCCTGAACCTTCCGTCCCAGCCAAATTTTGGGTCGTTAAGCGGGAATTCTTCCCGCCGGAACAATATGTTGCCCCAGCGCCCGGCAATGATCATTCTTTCGACCCGGGCGGCCTCCTCCGCGCCGTAGATCAGGAAAACATCGTTTTTGCCGTCCCCGTTTGGGCTGAAAGCATTGGGAATGAATACGCGCCGGGGATAATTCACCAGCACCTGCAGGGACGTGTCGGCCCGGCAGCCATTTTCATCGATAACCGCCAGATGATAAGTGGTGGATTGGCCGGGGGTAAACACCGGGCTGAGGCAATCGATGCAGGAAATATTCCCGTCTGCCGGAGACCACCGGGCCTGTAATTCACCCTGAGCATGGCTTACCTCCACGACAACCGTGACGGCTTCCCCGTAATCGGCCTGTAAGTCGCCGGAGAACTGTATGCTCAAGGGCGGCGGCCTGAGTAGCTGAACCGTTTCCTTTACCTCACAACCCTCGCTGTCCTGAATGGCGAGCAGGTAAATGCCCTCCTCCAAATTGCGGAACGTACTATCAGCGGTAAAGGCCCGGCCTCCGTCGATCGAGTAAAGGAAGGGAGGGGCGCCGGTACCATGAGGCGGAAGGAAGTTGATCATGCCCGGCCGGCCGGTACAGTTGGGGGGCGCCAATTGATAATCGAGGCCGATGGGCTCCGGCTCGCCAACGGCGGCCCGGGCGCTGTCCTGGCAGCCGTTGGCGTCGGTGACGGTAACCCCGTAAACGGCCGGAGGGAGGCCCCGGGCCAGGCTGTCCGTATCTCCGTGTTCCCATCGATAACTATAAGGAGCGCTGCCGCCGGTTGCAGCAACCGAAGCCATACCGTCAATATCGCCGTGACAGGAAACCGGTTCGGCGGCCAGGACGGAAAGCTCCAGCAAGGCGGGCTGCTCGACCAGAAAGGCCGGAGAGGACAGCCGGCAGCCATTAGCGTCTGTGATAGTGGCCTGATAGTAGCCGGCGGGGAGGGCAGAAATGCTCTGCCCAGTATAGCCGTGATTCCAGAGGTAGGCATAGGGAGGCGTTCCGCCCTCCATATCCGTTCGGATGGCCCCTCCTCTGGCGCCATGGCACCGGACGTGCTCAATATGGTGGCCTGCGAGGAGGAGCGGGGGCGGCGATCCGGTTTCAAAATCCAGGGCCAGGGTGCAGCCGTTGGCGTCCGTGACGGTTACCTGATGCCATCCGGGAGAAAGGCCGTCATGGAAAAAACCCTGCCGCCCATCGCTCCAGATGGCCGAATGGGGGGCGGTTCCTCCCGACACCTCCTCCAGGGCGGCGGAACCGTCGTTGCTGTCGGCGCAGGAAGTGGGTTCCAACAGCAAAATAGCATCCAGCCGGGCGGGTGCGTCCACCGTAGTGCTGTCCGTCCGGCGGCAGCCATTGCTATCTGTCAGGGTAAGAAAATAAGTTCCGGCGGGAATCATGTCGGCAACCGGGCCGCCATTGGGTATTCCATTGCTCCAGGCATACTGGTATTCGGGGGCGCCCCCGGAAGGGAAGGCGGTGATCCGTCCGTCTGCCCCATCGGCGCAGGAGGAGGGGCGGGTTTCCAGGGCCAGCTCCAGAGGGGCTGGTTCGGTGAGCGTTCCCTGCACTGTTTGGGTACATCCATCGGCATCTTCCAGGTAGAAGGTGTATTGCCCCGCGCTCAGGCCCGCAAAAACGGAGCTGTCCTGGGCTGCCGTTCCCAGCCGGTAGGTAAAGGGGGCGGCGCCGGCTGTGATGCTGACTTCCAGCGCCCCATCGGAATAGCCGTGGCAGGATATATCCGCTCCATTGTAATCGGAAATGGCCGTGACGATAGCCTGCACCTCGGGCAAAACAGTTATGGCCACTGTGTCGGAGGTGGAGCACTGCCCCGCGCGGATAGTGGCGAGTACGTACCGGTATACCAAAGCCGAGCCGGTGGTGTTGGAGAATTGGGCCCGGGTGATGGGCGCAGTGGGGTCGGACAGTGCGCCCAGCGGTGCATCGCCGAGTGCGCGCCACTGGAAGGAAACACTGTCCTGCCGTTCGTCTACGCCCAATAGTACCGTATCCCGGTGGCAGGCCCGCCGGTTCGGGCCGGCATTGCGTAATACAGGAGGGGAGATGGGGGTATAGACGGTATCGCAGGCGCAGGTGTGCCAGGGGTCGTCGAG
>JAGFJE010000250.1 GCA_024103175.1 Phaeodactylibacter sp. | reverse complement strand
GTTGTCTTCCAACCGGGGCGGCGTTTCCACCAAGGGATTACTACTTTCGGTATCGGCAGGCCTGCTGATGGGTTTTTTCTACAAATACGTCGCCAATTCCATGTTCCCCGATTTCAGCCAGCCGCTGGCCGGCAAGCTGAGCCCTTACACGGCGGTGGTACTTTTTTCCGGGGGCATTCTCGGGAGCAATGTGGTGTTCAATACCCTGCTGATGAAACGCCCGTTCGTGGGCGAGCCTGTCAGCTATAGCGATTACTTCGGGGGCAGCTTTAAAACGCACCTTGTGGGGATACTCGGAGGGGTTATCTGGTGCATTGGCATGTCGTTCAGCATCATCGCATCGGGCAAGGCCGGCCCGGCCATCTCTTACGGCCTGGGGCAGGGCGCGACCATCGTGGCGGCCCTCTGGGGCATTTTTATCTGGAAGGAATTCAAGGATGCTCCCAAAGGGGTTTCCGGTATCCTGAACCTGATGTTGCTCTGCTATGCGGTGGGGCTGGGGTTAATCATTGTTGCCCGGTAAAAGATCGGTGGTTGTAACGCCTAAATTTATTGGGCGTCGGAGACGTAATATTGAGCGGGGTAACGTGCGATCAAGATGATCGCCGCACGAGCACGGTCACCGCACTAAGGCCACCGCTCCGCTTACTTCCCGGAGCTGCCCGTCATCAAATATGATATGTGCCTGATAAACGTATATGCCGGCGGGCGCGGGCTGCCCTCCGGCCTGGCCATCCCAGCCGCTTCCCGGGCTGCCGGCCCCAATGGCTGTTGAGGCAAACACCATGGCGCCCCAGCGGTTGAATATGCGCAACCGCGGTATTTCCTTTACCTCATCGCCTCCATAAATGGTGAAGAGGTCATTTATCCCATCGGCATTGGGAGAAAAGGCGGTTGGAATATATACTTCGTACCGATCCAGGACCAGATGGATGATGCTGTCGCAGTGGTCAGCCGAATTGAACCGCACCGTGTATTCCCCGGGTTGGCCATACCGGCGGCCGCCCAACTCCCAGGTTTCCGATCCGAATATTTTGGCATAGACCGTATCGGCAGCCTGGCCGGCGGCCGACAAGCGAAGCTCTATGATGCTGTCACAGTTTGTTACTGTTTTTAAGGTATCCAGGTAGATTCCGCTCTCGGTAAGAATACGCCCATGGAAAACATACTGGGTGCCGGCACAGATCCGGGCTTCCTGCACCGTCCGCGCGGCGGTAATGCGGAAATGATACGCCTCCGTCAGGCTGCAGCTGTTGGGCCCGGATAGCCGCACCCGATAGCGCCCCTTTTCCGGCGGGCGGCTGAGCTGCGGGCCGGTTTCACCGATCAGGGCGACGCCATCTTTGTACCATTGGTAAGTTAAGGTATCCCTCTCCGGAATTTCCAATACCGCATTGCCCGTACAGGCATTGCCGGAAATGCGGATGTCGAAGTCGAATGCCGGCCGCTCCGCCAGAATGAGGTTGTCGAAAAAATGGTACACGCCATCCGGGGAAGGCGCCAGGGAGCAATCCGGGCCGATGGCAATGGCCTCTATATTTCGGGTAGGGGTAAGTTCAATTTCCACTTTCTGCCAGTTGTTGGCGCCGCTGGCCCGCACCTTGCCCAGTTCTTCCCATCCCGGGCCGTTTGTCGGGCAGCCGAAGTCTCCCCGGTCCTGGCCGAAGGGGAGGTTCTGGCAGGAAGGGGCGCCGTAGAAAGCGATGTTTATCGGCGGAGAATGGAGGGGATCGGCAAACCCCACATAAAACCGGATCTTATACGGGATCCCTCCCCGAAGGGGTTCCGGCAGGCAGGCGCCGGCATATTCTTTCCAGTTGGGCTGGGGGTCGCTGGGGTCAAAGCCCGGCCGGCCGTTCCGGAAGCCGATGCAGCCCTCTCCGTCGGGTAAGGGTAAGGGAGGCGGAAATTCGTCCCACCCCATCCAGCCGCAGGCGTGAAGGAAGTCGGTAGTAGGTATGGATGCCTGGACCCATCCGGCAACGCAGTACATCTGCGAACTGCTGCCGGGGCAGCAATCCTGGTTTTCAAAAGAAGGGTTGGGAATGAGCGAATACGGGAGCGGGGGCGGACAATCACAATCCGGGTCATTCAGGTCGATCAATCCGTCGCCGTCGTCATCCAGGGCGTTGTCGCAGATCTCGGCATTCGGAAAAGCCGAAAAGTGCCGGATCAACACCGGCAGCTCAGCCACAAGGCCGATCATGGCTACTATCAAAAACTCCTTAGTCAACCCCCAGTTTAATTCAGGTTAAGTAATTCGAATAATTCTTGATCCATCTGCGGCTTCACCACACAGCGGTTGTCGAAATGCATGGTGGCCGTATTTTCTTCCGTGTAGGCCGGCCACTCTGGCAAGCCGTCGTGGTTGGGGTTGCCGTAGCGGGCGAAGTTGATCCATGCCTGGCTAACCTTATCGGCCAGTCGTTGAGCCTCCCCTCCCCCGCCCGTCATTTGCCGGCACCGATCGATGTTGTCGAACACAAAAGGCAATTCCATACAATGCATGGCCTTGTATTTCCCGTCCAGGACCGGCGACTGCCAGGTGAAAAGGTACATATAGACAGGAGCGCCGCCTTCCAGGGCGGATTTGCGGTTCGCCTGATACACCGCGCCGGGGCGGAACATTACGTCGATGTCTATCAGGTCGGAAGGGAGGGTGTCTTCCGGATAGGCTTTTTTCACCGCCGCCAAATAAGCCTCGGCCTTATCACCATACCGGTTTTGGATAAAAGCCCGGACATCTTCTTCGCCGGCATTGCTCAGCCCGGAGGCCAGAGACGGCATGAACTCATTTTTCGTAGTGCCCAGCATCAGGGGGATATCACCGGACAAGGCAAAGGCCTCGTCAGAGAACAAGGGATATGGAAGCACCTCTCCGTCCTGGCTGGGGCCCCAACTCAGGCCGAAACCCGGTATAGGTTTGCCTTCCGCCCGCAGTTTGGCCTCTACTGTTTTCAGGGCTTTTTTCCCGGCTTCCCGCAGGTGGGCAAAGGGAATGGTTTGAAGGGAATCCACCTCCTCCGGTTTGACCTGAAGTTCCTTCAGGACTTCGGCGCTGATCAATTGGGTGGTTTCTTTATCCAGCATTGCCATTCTGAAAGAACCGCTCTGGTTGACCGCTTTGTGGAAAAGGCCTTTGGCCGACGGCATGGCCATCAATGTATTGACCTTGGCGCCGCCACCCGACTGGCCGAATATCATGACATTATCCGGGTCGCCTCCAAAATTGGCGATATTGGCCTTGACCCATTCCAGGGCCGCCCGCAGGTCAATGATGCTTACATTGGCAGAGTGCTCGTACTTTTCACCATAAGCCGAAAGGTCCAGAAACCCCAGAACATTCAGCCGGTGGTTGACCGAAACGACGACAACATCTCCCCTCCGGGCCAGGTTCTCTCCATGGTAAGAAGGCAGTTCCTGAGACGATCCCGCCGTGAATCCCCCGCCGTGTATCCAGAACATGACGGGGCGTTTTCTGCCGTCACCGATGCCGGGCGACCAGATGTTCAGGCAAAGGCACTCTTCGCTGGTATACCCCCAGTCGTGGCCGAAAACGAATTCGATCTCATCGGACACGGAAGTAACCGGGTTCTCCAACGGACAAACCGGGCCCCATGTCATCGAGCTGCGCACACCCTCCCAGGGTTCCGTTTTTTGCGGCGCCTCAAAGCGCCTTGCCTGAGCGTAGTGGATACCTTTCCAGGTGTAAATGCCATTGCTGATAAACCCTCTTACTTTGCCTGACTCCGTGCCGGCGACAGCGACATTTTCACCGGTTATCAACTGGGCGTAGACGGCAGGCGCCGGAGAGAGGATAAAAGCCATGAAAATCAATAAGAACGTGCGGTTCATGCTATGCAGTTTTAGAAAAGGATCAATTTAATCGGTTCCTCAATATCACGATATCCGTATTCCCGCGTTGCCATCGGTTAACCAGGGCTTTGGGGATAGGCATAAGGGAATAAGTCATGGACCCCAGTATCAGGTCCTCATCGCCGTCGCCATCGTAATCGCCCGCTTCCATGATCAGCCAGCGGCCATCGGCGGATCCCGGGAAGGCCCGGGGCTTAAACTGAAATTCGGAAGATGCTATATTTTCCAGGTATACGAAGGAAGCCTCCGGATGCCGTTCAAAATCAGGAAAAAAGCAGGTAACCGCCAGGTCCATGTCTCCATCCTGGTCGAAGTCGCGCGCCACTACCCGGGTGGCGCCATGGATCGGGTAAAAGAACTGTTCGGAAAACTGGTTGCCGCCATCATTGATGAAGATCCGTACTCCATGATATGGCTTGAGCGTGTAGGAATAATCGGCGTTATCTCCATTCACGGTGATAATATCCTTGTGGCCGTCTCCGTCGTAATCCACCAGTTCAAACCAACTGGAGCCGTATACGGGGCTGAACCGCAGCACCCTTTCCCTCCGGAATTGCAGGCTGTCTTCCTGGTACAGAATATCGACCCCCTCATCGCCCTGGGCAGCCATCAGGACCAGGTCTTTTCGCCCGTCCCGGTCCATATCTTCCAATACCACCCGTAAGATGCCGGGAACATTGAGCAGGTTCTCATAGCTGTACTTTCCACCTCCCTGTTCTTCCAGTAAAGACAACCGGCCGGTGTAGTGTCCGTATTCACAGATCAGGGCTTCGGATCGGCCGTCTCCGTTCAGGTCTTCGAGCAGCGCATAAACCGGCCGGTGCAAATTGCCTTGTATGGCGCGCATCCTTTCCCCTTCCATCTTGTGAAAAACGCCCGAACTGAGCTCGGAAGGGCGCATTTCTCCTACTTCCAGCAAAAACTCCTGCGCTCCTGCCTTGTGATAGGACAACATCGGCGTTTTCGTCTTATAAAGCAATCTGGGCGCCTTCCCTTCTTCCCAGTTCAGCAGCTCTCCGTACCCGTTGCCGATCAACAGCCCCAGGGTATCGTCGAAAGAGATAAAGGTGGTAAACGCTCCGTTTTTCCGGTCCAGGCTAACCGGTTTTGCCTCGAAGAGCGGAAGTTCAGCTTCGAGTTGGAGCGGAGGATTCTCAGGGAGCGCATCCGGCGCGTTTTCCAGGATAAAATCATAGAGCGCCTGCCAATCCTCATCGGAGATAAGCGCCTGTCGGGGATAAAAGTTCTGCTGCTGGATCAAAGTCCTTTCTGCCCAGGACATTTTCCGCAAGGGGTCGTAAGCTTTTATTCTGACGCCCAATCTTGCCCCCATTTCCGGCAAGACCCGCTCCGCCCAGAAAAACTTGGGCAGGCTGGCAGGCGAAGGCGGTATATGACAGCTTCCACAGTACGCCTCATAGGTTTTCCCGGCGGAAGCCTCCCGAGCGTCCTGGCATTGTGTAAATACCGCCAGCAAAAGGAGGAACCACCAGGAATTAAGAAGGATCTTCATATTTAATTCAGTTTCTCCGCGCCCCTGGAAATAGCCGGCCTTTTGTTTCCCTTATTGTCAATGACCTCCACCCGCTCCACTTCATCCGGGACCCTCAACCTTCGTGAGGATTGCGTCAAATATCCGCCACCGTAGTACAGCTCCACCCGTTCTGTCCTTCCATCCGGAAAAGCCAGCAAAGCGGCCACATCGTTTGGCCCGGGCTGGACAATGGTTCCCGGCGCCGGATCCTGTTTTCGAAAAACTTTCAATTCATCCTTATTCTGGGAAGCCACCAGGAGAATACCCTCCGGCGTAACCAGCCGGGCCAGGGCCTTGGCGTCTCCCGACACCCGAAAACCACTTTTCCCGATGGCTACCGGCTCAAAATTGTTTTGCCCGTCTCCCAAAAGGACCAAACCATTCAGCGCATCGTACAACCCGGAAAAGACCTCATTGCCGTACTCGTTACCCACCAGCACAATATCGGCCCACCCGTCGTTATTGACATCCTCTATCGCGATGCCGTTGACCGGAGCAACTTGTGCTTCTACCGGCAAAGGGGACACTTTGAACGTGCCGCCGCCCTGGTTTTCAATAAAACTCGTATAGGCATAATTGGCCTCCAATACCAGCGAATTCTCGATTTCCTCCGGCGTGAGGATGGAGTCTATCGTGGCCATGCCATATTCCCGGTAGCTGGAAAAACGCTTGCGGAACCGCGGGCTCTGTTTGGACAGGTCATCCCAGAAATGCGCCGGGCAGAGCCGTTTTTCCCCGTCCTCCATTTTGAAGTAACAGGCCAGGATGGCGTCTACGCTCTTATTGTTGTCATAATCTCCGGCAAATACTTTCAGGGGGTGTTCGGCCGATATCTGGTAGAAATTATTCATACCGAGGTTGCCGGCCACGTAGTCCATGTCGCCGTCGCGGTCCACGTCCCTGCCCACGATGCTGTTCCACCAGCCTTTGTACTGCTCCAGGCCGGTGTTGTCCTGCAGAACCAGCTTCCGCCCTTCTTTCTTCAGCACCTTTATGGCCATGAATTCTCCGGCAATCAAGAGGTCGGGCTGGCCGTCGTTATTGTAATCGGTCCACAGCGCGTCGGACACCATACCGATTTCCGACACTTCCGGGCCCCACTTCTGAGTGGCGTCGCGGAAAGAACCGCCTTCGTTCTCCAGCAGATAACTTCGGGGGGCGAAGGGGTACTCGTGCGGCCGCACCCTTCCGCCGACAAACAGGTCGAGGTCGCCGTCGCCGTCAAAATCCACCGCCCGGGCGCAGGAAGCACTGGCCCGCATCTCCGGCAGGGCGTCTTCGTCTAAGGTAAAATTACCCGCTCCATCATTCCGGTACAGTCGATCCTGATAATGTTCGCTGTTGAATGCGGCGGCAAACTGGAATCCGCCGCTGGCGATGTACAGGTCGAGGTCGCCGTCCTGGTCTGCATCGAAAAGCAATAACCCGGCATCCACCTTTTTGGGGTCTTCTTTGGGCAGCCGGCGTTGTTCGAAACTGCCGCCGGGCCTTTGCAGAAAAAGGCGGGGCTGGTCATTGGCATAGCTGCCTACGACGAAATCTTCCAACCCGTCCCCATTGACGTCGCCAACCGCCAATCCGGGATTGTTCTGGGTAAATTTGTGCGGGATCGTCCGCTGAACGTGAAAATCGATGAAGTCGTAATCCGGCTGGCGGTAGTCAATACCCAGCTGGCGGGCAACTTCTTTCATCAAAGGCTCAGGCTCTTCACCGCCGGCAGCCAGCTCCACCGTTTTTGCATCGGCATAATCCAGGGTAAGCGCCTGCCCCGCCGGGACGTTTTGCAGAACCTGCCGCCGGCCGTCGGGCCAGGTAACCGTCAGCTGTTCAACCTTTTCGTAGGGGCCCAGCCCGAAATGGATCGTGGGCTCAACGCTGGAAATATAACCCCGGTACAGGGAATGTTGATGCACTTGTACCTGCCCGGGCCCATATTCCAGGCGGATCTTGGCGCCGATGGCGTAGGTGTTGCCCGGGCTTCCCTTGAGGTCGATCCTCAAATAATGCGCTGCCGTACTATCCGGTGAATCGTTGAGCGTATTCTTAAACAAGAAAACTTCGTCGTTGATGTTGTTGACGATATAATCCAGGTCGCCGTCATTGTCCAGGTCGGCAAAAGCGGCGCCGTTGGAAAAAGAGGGGTAATCCATCCCCCAGCCTTTGGTCACGTCAGTGAATTTCAGCCCGCCGTCATTTCGGTAGGCATAATTGGAAACTTTAACCGAGGGCACCTTTTCCAGCAGATACTGGTCGGTGGCGTAAGGGCCCACTTCGGTTCGGAAGCTCACGAAGTCGCGATCGGTAATGTCCTTGGGGAAACCGTTGGTGACCACGAAGTCCCGGTCGCCGTCATTGTCGAAGTCCGCCCACAGAGGAGACCAGCTCCATTCGGTTTGGTGCAGGCCGGCCAGTTGGCCTACTTCGCTGAATGTACCGTCTCCATTGTTCAATTGCACCATATTACGGACATACTGGTGGGCGTAGCCGTAGCGCAGGTCATTGATATAGGTAATGTAACCCGCGTCGCCTATGACGGTTTTTTTGCGAAGGTTATCCTCGGGGAGCATATCCAGGGTAATGATGTCCTGATAACCGTCATTATTGATGTCGGCGATATCATTCCCCATGGAGAATTTGGACTGGTGTTTGACCAGGCTGTCGATCTCGTTAACGAACCTGCCGCCCTTATTGACGTACAGCACGTCATTGGTGAGGTAGTCGTTTCCTACGTAGATGTCCGGCCAGCCGTCGTCGTTCACATCAAAGATGGCAAGGCCCAGCCCATACCCCTCGTAAAGGATGCCCGCCTCCCGGCTGACATCGGTGAAGGTTCCGTCTCCGTTATTGCGGAAGAGTTTATCGGTATTGGGCGCCGTGCCGTCATTGGTTTTTGGCTTGTAAACGATGGGGACGCCGCGTTGCTTGGCGTTGGCCAGTATGTAAAGGTCCATGTCGCCGTCCCTGTCGTAGTCCAGAAAAGCAGCGTTGGAGCTGTATCCCGTGTCGTCCACTCCGAACGCCGCCGCCATATCGGCGAATACCGGAACGCCCTGGTCATTATTTCCCTGATTAATGAAGAACATATTCCTTCGCTGGTTGGAGTCGGCCGAGATGGTGGCGCATACGTACAGGTCGGGCCAGCCATCCAGGTTGATATCGGTGACGGCTACGCCGGACTTCCAGCGGCCTTCTCCGCCTATTCCGGCTGTTTGCGAGACATCTTTGAATTTCAGGCCTCCTTGGTTCAGGTACAATCTGTTCGGGACCATGTTCCCGGTGAAGAACAGGTCATACCGGCCGTCCTGGTTGAAATCGGCCACCGCAACGCCACCGCCGTTATAGAGGTATTCCAGTTTAATAATATTGAACTCCTCATTCTCGGTAATATCATTGCGAAAATCCAGGCCGGACGACTGGGCATCGACCTTTTGAAACAAGGTTTCCTCCTGGCCTTTGCACCCTGATAGCGCAAGGGTGATCAACAACGAAAAGAATGGATAAAGTTTTCTCATAGCCAAAAGGGGGGTAATGGAGGGAATCAAATTCTTCATAAGCCAAACCACATTTTTACTCATTGGATTGTAAAAACCCGCAACTCAAAAAACAGATCAAGGGCTTAAATTTGGTTTAAAAACAACGTACATGCAAAAAATGCAGCACAGAAATCATTCCGTGCTGCATTTTTTCAGGCGGGGCCCGGAAAGGCCCGAGGTACACTAGGCTAGAACCCAGGGTTCTGCTTAATATTCTCAACCCCATCGACCGTGCTCTGCGTGATCACGAACTCAGGAATGGGCGCATATTTATGCTTTTCCTGGAAGGTGGCGTTGGCCAGGTGCTGGCGGTCGTCCTCCCCGGCCAGGTAATCGTTGAGATAAGAAACGATATCGAAGTCCAGAGCGGTCCTTCCGGCATCGGTGACGTTATCCCAGCGCACCAGGTCGTAGAAGCGGTGCCCTTCCATGGCCAGTTCGATCTTGCGCTCAAAGCGGATCACTTCCAGGGCTTCGGCCTGATTGGCGAAAGCGGAATACATGCCGATCTGATAATTGGCGGCGGGAGACCCGTCATCCGTTTTTACGAAACCGTCCGGATTGGCGGCGCGCATACGCACCTCATTGACGTAATCGAGAGCCGGGCCCAGGTTGCCCAGTTCTGCTTCCGCTTCGGCGGCCATGAGCAGCACATCGGCAAGGCGAATGATCTTGACGTTCAGGGCTGTCATGGTGAAGCCCCAGTCATAGACGCCGGCCAGGTTGTTGTTGAAGTCACTGGCCATCGGAACGTTCTTGATGGGGGAATACGGGCCGCCATTGACCACCTGGCGGATCCAGTTGTTACCCGGGTGGATGCCCCAGTCGAGATAAGGAATGCCCCGGCGGCCGACGGTCCAGTCCAGGCGCGGGTCGAGCGGCCCATCATAAGGCGTAAAGGGATCGCTGGAAGCCAACCCTTCATCATCCGGCACATCTAAATCGTTGTAGGTATCCAGTAAAGGCAAGCCGTTGGCATCCACCTTATAGGAATTCACCAGGTTCTGGGTTGGCTGGAAGAACCCGCAGCAGCCGGCGCCCTCGGCGGAACTACCGTGCGGCTGGTTGAGCGTATTTTCGTAGTTCCCGTTGACGAAGTCGCCTGCGTTGGAAGCTTCGTAAGCAAAGAGGACCTCCGAGTTGCCGGCTTCGTGAGAAGCGCTGAAGTTGTTGTGGAATTCGGGCTCCAGGGCCAGGGCGACTCCTTCGGCGGTCGTACCGTTATTGATAACCTGGTCGAAAACGGCTTTGGCTTCTGCCCACTTGCCCTGATAGAGGTATGTTTTGCCCAGATAAGCGCCTGCCGCCCACTTGTTGGCGCGGCCTGCGGAGATCTGCGTTGCGGGCAGGTTGTCGAAAGCATACTGGAAGTCGGCTTCAATATCGGCCCAAATGTCCTTATCGTTAGTCACCGCCGCAAAATCTTCCACCGTCTCGTCTACATAAGGAGGGTTGCCAAAAGTTTTCTTGGCCTCGAAGTGGAAGTGCCCCCTCAGGAACCGGGCTTCCGCCGTTATACGCGTGCGGACTTCGTCAGAAATATCCTCCACAAGAGCAAGCGTCCGGAGGGTTTCATTGGCTTTGCCGATACCGTCGTAGCTTCCGTTCCACTTGTTCATCAGATACGGGTTGCTGGGCTGCACCTCAAAGCGCTCGATGGGGTTAATATCCACACCGTCGGCCGGCTCGGTGCCCTTGTAGGCGTCCTCTGCCCGTACACTTCCCCAGATCCAGTTGGAGGCCCCGCCGTTCTGGTTGAAGTTGTTGTTGTCCCAGGATTCGAACCAGAGCCCGTCCAAAGCGGCATAGGTAGAAATCAGCAGCCCCTCAACCCCGGAGGCATTGGCCAGCGAAGGGCCGGAGTAGGCGCCCTGCGGGGGTTGATCCAAAAATTCATCGCTGCAGGATATCAGCCATATCCCAGCCATTACGAGAAAACCTAGATATAATTTAATTTTCATGATCCTTAATGTTGAAATAAGAGATGAATTCGATTCACAAAAATAGAAATTCGGGTTGACAAACCCATTTTTTGAGGATCTGTCAACCCGATTTACAGTTTTAGAAAGTAACCGTCAAACCGAACAGCAGCTGGCGTGGGTTCGGATAGCCCGTTTCGTCAATACCCATACTCAGGTCATTACCATTGACGTTCAACAGGTTGATATCCGGGTCGGCGCCCTGGTAGTTGGTAACGGTGAACAGGTTCTGCCCCTGAAGGTACAGCCTGATCCGTTGCATATTCAATGCTCCCAGTATGGAATTCGGCAGGGTATACCCCAGCTGTATGGTCCTGGCCCTCAGGTAAGAGCCATCTTCCACGTAGTAGTCATTAGAGGTACTGGTCGTAAAAGAGGTATAGCCGTTTTCCGTACCCGGCGCCAGCCTGGGCAGGGAAGCGTTCGGGTTTTCGGGCGTCCACCCGTCGTTCAGTACCCTTGTGCTCACACCGCCTACGAATACACGCATATCGGTGAAATACTTGGTGTAGTTATACAGGTCATTGCCCTGATTCCAGATAAAGAAGGCGCTCAGGTCGAAATTCCTGAAGGTGAGCCCCAGGTTAAACCCGGCGATGAAGTCGGGGTGCGGGTTGCCGATAAAGGTGCGGTCGTCGTCGTCGATCACGCCATTGCCGTCCAGGTCCTTGTATTTCCAGCCACCGACCACGGCGCCGTCCTGTTCGAGGGCGTCTACCTCGGCCTGGCTGTTAAAGAAGCCATCCAACTGGTAGCCGTAGAAAGAAGCGATGGGATAGCCGGCCTGGGTACGGGAAACGTTATTCAGGCGGGAAGCATTCTGGGAGAAGAAGGTCTCCGGATTTCCGTCGATATCAATAACGGTATTTTTGTAATGGGTGAACGTCAAAGTAAAGTCATACTTGAGGTCCGATGTAATGTTACCGCGGGTGGTCAGTTCCAGGTCAAAACCGCGGTTGCGCATCTTACCGATGTTGATGAAAGGCTGTTGCACGATGGGCTCCAGGCCGTTGCGGATGCGCTGCACCAGGAGGTCTTTGGTATCGTTATTGAACCAGTTGAAAGACACGTCCAGTTTATAGCCGAACAAACTTGCATCGAAACCGACGTTGGTGGTTTCGGAAGTTTCCCACTTGGTGGCGTTACTGCCCACCCTTTGGGCCGTGTATCCCTGAGCGAGGCTGTTCTGCGTTCTTCCGATGTCGTAGTTTGTTACGCCTACGTTGGAGAAGTAGATGGTGTACTGGTTATTGGCGTCTACGACGCGCTCGCTACCCATCTGCCCCCATCCGCCCCGGATCTTCAGGTCGTTGATGAAGGAAACGTTCTGCATGAAGGGCTCGGCCGAAATACGCCAGCCCGCGCCGAAAGCCGGGAAAACGGCATAGCGGTTTTCGGTACCGAACTTGGAAGAGCCGTCTCTACGCACCGTGGCGTTGATCAGGTACTTGTCGTTGAAGGTATAATCCAGCCGGCCAAAAACCGAAGAGAGGGTCTGCCGGAACAGCGGAGAATTCACGTTCGGCAGCGCCGCCTGGTCGGTATTCAGGGTAATGAAATCGGGGTCTTCAAAGTCAAAGGTATTGGTATTCACAATAATACCGGTGCCGACGCCTTTAACCGCTTCCGTCCCCAACAGCGCCCTAACATTATGCCTGCCGAAAGTCTTTCCGTAACTCAGGGTATTGGTCCAGGTCCAGAAAGTGGAATTCGTCGTCTGCTCCTGGTAGCCGGTGGTGCCGACGTTCTCGGAGCGCTCATAAGTCCGCAGGATATAATCCCGGAAGACGAACGATCCGTAGTCAAGCCCGAAAGAGGTGCGCACCACCAGGTCTTTTACCGGCTCGATCTCGGCGTAGACATTTCCAAACACTTTCCAGTTGTTGCGGTCGTCGTCCTTGTCCCGGAACAATTGTGCGATCGGGCTGGTGCCGTTTCCGGACTCCCCGACGCCGTTGCCGCCCCATCCTCCCTGAATGTCATAGACGGGGATGTAGGGCACCATACGGAAAGCCTGCGCCCAGCCGCTGGCTTCTCCGCGGTTGTCGCCGCTCAGGAACTCCTCATATAGAACCTGGACGTTCTCTCCCAGGCGAAGCCATTGTTTGGGCTTGAACTCAGAGTTCAGGCGCACGGCGTAGCGGTCGTATCCGGTGTAGACCAGAGCGCCTTCCTGGTTGAAGTAGTTGAAACCCAGGGAGAAGTTGGCCTGGTCCGTCCCGCCGCTGGCCGTCACCTGATGGCTTTGCATCAGGCCTGATTGGGTCACTTCATCAAACCAGTTCGTACCCGGGCTGGTTGCCAGGATCTGGTAGATATTGCCGTAGTCTTCAATCGTATAAAGAGCGGGATTGGCCCGGGGGTCACTGGCGGAAACGCCTCCCCGGAAAGAGTTGCTGACGATGATTCGGTCAGGAATGGTGGCGTTGCCCAACTCCCCGAAAACAGGGTGAATGACCGATGGGTCATTACTCCTTTGCAGATACTCGAGGTACTGCGAGGTATTCAGCAGGTCCGGGAACGTGCTTTCGGGAATCGTTTGCGTACCGACGTAGCCGTCATAGGTCAAGCGGACCACTCCGGCCGTCCCTTTCTTGGTTGTAATGATGACAACCCCCTGAGCGGCGCGGGCGCCATAGATGGAGGCGGCCGTTGCATCTTTCAGGACCTGCACAGAAGCGATGTCCTGTGGGTTGATCTTGGACGGGTCGTCTGTTGGAACGCCGTCTATTACATACAACGGAGAGCTGTTGCCGAAAGAGGTAAACCCTCGGATGCGCACCGTTGCCCCGCTGCCCGGCTGCCCGTTATTACTGACGACGACCCCCGAGGCCCTTCCCTGAAGCGCTTCCGTGAGGTTGGCCGCCGGCGCGGTCAGCATATCTTCGGTCCGGACTACAGAAACCGAACCGATGATATCCGCTTTGCGCTCAGAGGTATAACCGGTAACGATGACTTCATCCAACGCCACCCCGGCAGATAATTCAACGTCGACAACGTTGCTGGAACCTACGGTGACATCCTTGGTTTCGTAACCGGTGTAAGAAAATACCAGCACGTCGCCTTCTTCGGCTGAAATGGAATAATTACCTTCGAAGTCCGTGATGGTGCCTGTGCTCGTGCCCTGCACCAGGATGGAGGCCCCGATCAGGGGTACGCCCTCGTCGTCAGTCACTTTTCCGGTGATCGTTCGCTGTGCGATGAGGCCTGTGGTAAGAAACATAGCTAAGGCCAAGAGTAGATACTGCCAGCCCCCTATGCCGTTTCTTCCAGAAGAGATTGGTTTTTCTTTCATAAAAACTGCAATTAGATGAGTGTAAAGTAAATGAGCTCCAAAATTTATTTTGGTTATTAAATACTTCCAGTTGGCCCTAATTGCATACCGGATACCCGGTGACCGAATAAGCACAAACAACTTGGGAGAGACTGACGCGTCAGAATTGACGTCAGGGCCAATTAATTGAAATGCTTTTGCTTCCGTACTCGGCTAGATGATATAGGCAGAACAAACGATAGAATGGCTTAGAGCGGCGAATATCCCGCTTTATAGCCCTATAACCTGCTTGGTTATTAAAGTATAACTGCGCCCCTCGCGCTCGTTAGCGCACTGTTATCTTTAAGATGTGATTATTTGTTCTTTGCCTTTTACACATCAAAGAAAAGAAAAGAATGAAAAAAAATAAAAAGTTGAGATAATTTTTTTTCCCCAGGCACAGAAAAAATAAAATAAGGTTCTTTTGGAAAAGAACAAAAATAAAGTTATGGATTAATCCAATACCCGCGATTTCCAGTGCTGGCCTTTAGCTTGTAATCCTCGCATTCCACATGCCCGCCTTGATGTTCTTTTCTTTCATAGAACGCCACATAGCCTATACCTTTACTCAGCGCGGTGTATCTTTGCCGGCAGAACACCGACAAAAATGAGAAACCACTTTTTCCTGGCCGCCGCCCTTTCGCTGATGGCCATCCTGGCGTTCGGCCTTGCCGGTAATGCACAGTGGTTGGGCCCTGCCGTTATTTTGTTCTTTGTCCTGCTTGCCCTGGGGTTGGGCAGGGCAGAGCAATGGCGGCGGCTGGCCTTCACCGCCTGGATCGTTGCGGCGGTGGCCGCCTCCCTCTTCTACCCCGCCCCATTTCGGGAGCTGTGGGGTTTTGACCTCAAGCGGCTGATCATTCCATTGTTGATGATCATCATGTTCGGCATGGGTACGGCGATGAGCCTGCGCGACTTTGTCGGGGTGATCCGGATGCCCCGGGGGGTCTTTGTGGGATTGCTCTGCCAGTTCACCATCATGCCGCTGGTGGGTTTTGGGTTGACTAAGCTGTTTGCCTTCCCGCCCGAGGTCGCCGCCGGGCTCATCCTGGTGGGGTGTTCGCCCAGCGGGCTGGCCTCCAATGTGATGTCTTTCATCGCCCGGGCCAATCTGGCCCTTTCGCTGACCCTGACGGCCATCGCCACCCTGCTGGCGCCGGTTTTCACGCCTCTGCTGATGTCTCTCCTTGCCGGCCAACTGGTGCCCGTCGACGCCTGGGCCATGATGCTGGATATCCTGCAGATCGTGATCCTGCCGGTTATCGCCGGCCTGTTGTTCAACCACTTCTTCTATGAACGCTTCCCCTGGCTGGCGCGCGCCATGCCACGGTTGTCTATGGTGGGTATCGCCGTCATCATCGCTATTATCACGGCCGCCGGGCGCGACAACCTGCTCACTATCGGGCTTACCCTCATCCTGGCCACCGCCCTGCATAATGCCGCCGGCTATTTTCTCGGGTACTGGGGCAGCCGGCTAATGGGGCTGGACCGGCAGTCGTGCCGCACCATTGCCCTGGAGGTGGGGCTGCAGAACAGCGGCCTGGCCAGCGGGCTGGCCCTCGAGATGGGCAAGGTGGCCACCATGGGCCTGGCGCCGGCTGTTTTCGGGCCGCTGATGAACGTGACGGGGTCGGGGTTGGCGAGCTGGTGGAGGGGTTGGGGGGAGGGGGAGAATGGGTGAGGGGGAGAATGGGTGAGGGGGAGAATGGGTGAGGGGGGAAAGGGAATCGTTGATTGGGTGCCCGTCTTCGCTGAGGCTCAGCCGGGTAAAATTGGTTGATTGGGGGGGCGTTGATGGGTTGGTTGATTCGGGATTCGTTGATTCGTTGATTCGTTAATTCGGGATTTGGGATTCGTCGATCGGGATGCCCGTCGACAAGCTCAGGGAAAAAAGAGCCATCGCCGGCCGATTGCCGGGGATGGCTCCAGAAAAAACTTATGGATTAAGTAAAACAGGGATCAGTTCAGGTTTTCCAGTACGTTAAGGAATTCGGTGATCGGCTGAGCGCCGACCAGTTCCTGAGTCTCGTTGATCACGATTTTGGGCACGCCCATGACGCGGTACTTCATGGTCAGGTCCGGATAAGCAGAGGCATCCACCATATCTGACTTGATGTGGGGGTTCTCCAGGGCCAGGCGGTGGCCCGCCACTACGGCGCCCGGGCAATAGGGGCAGGTGGCGGTAACGAACACCTGGATGTGTACGTCCTTATCGATGGCCTTGATGCGCCGGACTAGCTCTTCGGGAAGTTCTTCCTGGTTGCCGGATACTTCCTTCAGGGCCGACAGGAAAGAGTTGATCTCATAACCGCCGGGAATGCCGTAGAAGCGCACGCCGTGGTCGTTGCCGTCCTTATCGAGCATTACCATGGCGGGGATCTTGTCTACGCCGTATTTTTCAGCCACCTCTTTGTCTTTGACCAGTTCAAAAGATTCGAAGCTGATCTTGTGGGAAATTTCCGTGAATTCCTGGAGAAAAGCATGGGCGTCCTTGCAGGTACTGCACTCGAATTCCTGGGTAAAGAAAGCGATCTTCACCTCGTCCTTCATTTCGCCCAGCAGCTCTGTCAGTTGCTTGCGGACGTTTTCATTGAATATTGCCATAATGGTATTTTTTATGCGTTGTTTTCTTTTTGTTGCAAGGTAGGGGGAAGAGCGTTGGGTATCAGTGAGGAGTGTCACAAAGGGGTGTGAGGGGGTGAGAGGGAGATGGGGTGAGGGCGCCTGTTACCTTTTCTTGCCGGCTTCGATGGCCAATGTATGCCGTTCAAAGTAGTTGAAGGCCAGGGCGAGGA
>JAGFJE010000224.1 GCA_024103175.1 Phaeodactylibacter sp. | reverse complement strand
ACGAAAAGGAGGCCAAAGGCAAAGGCCCACTTCACCACTGTAATGGGATGGTATTTAACCATCAGCTTTTTGACCAGCACCAGATAGATGCCGAAGAAGCTGGCGTTGAAGAAAACCAGCAGGTCTCCCCAGAAGCCCGGCCCACCGAAGGAAAGCTGCTCGCCGTAAGCGATAAGCAGGATGGCCCCTGCCGCTCCCAGAACGATACCGAATATTTTCCTTTGGGTAATGCGCTCTCCAAGTAAGATGGAAGAGGCCAACAACACCAGCACCGGCGTGGTGGTCATGATCAGGGAGGCGTTGATGGGCGTCGTCCAGTTCAGCCCGGAAAAGAAGAACATCTGATTGAGGGCCACGCCAAACAGGCCGCAGAGGGCCAGCCGGCCCAGGTCGGCGCTGGCCACCTTTTCCCGCACCAGCACCCGGTGGAAGAGCCAGAATAGAAACACCCCGCCGCTTACCCGCAGCAGGATGAAAGGGAGCGGGGACAAGTACCCGCCACCCATCACCTCCTTGGCGATGGTATAATTGGCCCCATAGATCAGGGCCACCAGGAACAGGGCGATATGTGCTTTGGCCGTTTTGTCCAGGATCGTCGGTTGAGCGGCCTCCTAATTCCTGAAATTCCCGCCGGGCCGGCGGTTGTTCTGCCGGCGCTCCTGCAGCCTTTTGAGGATCTCCAGGCGGAATTCCCGGTCTGCTTTGTTGAACAGGGCGATCTTGCGGGGGGAAACGGCCTGTTTGAACCGCGGGAAATACGCGCGCTTGAGGTTGAGCAGTTCCTGCTCCATTTCAAAGCGGCGGTTGATGAAGGTTTCCGCTTCCTGGTCCGACATATTTTCCACCGCCCGCGGGGGCTGGTACTTGGCGCGTATTTTATCCCTTTCGGCCTCAAACTCATTGTTCAGGGCCCAGAAGCGTTCCGATTCATCGGGGGTCAGGCCCAGGCGTTCGGTGATATAGGCGACGCGGGCAGCCTGTATCTTGCTGCGGCCTTCTCCGCCCAGGGGTTCGTCGTCAAAGATCTGGCCGAAACCCGGCAGGGTGAAAAGGCCGAGCAACAGCAGCACGATCCAATATTGTTTATTCATCTGTTTGATAGTTTTTGTGGTTCCTGATGGCAGTTTAATTTACAATATTTCTTCCAGTTCGTCGAGGCTGATGTCATCGATCAGGTCTTCCAGGTAGAGGTCGAGCTCTTTCTGATCGATATCCGGCAACACTTTCATTTCCGGCACATCATCGGCGGAAACGACCGAGGCTTCCAGCATCAGCTCCAGTTCAAATTCTCCGATATTTTCGCACACGTAGGCTTCCGCCTCTTCTTCGCTGATGCCTGCCAGGGCCTCAGCCGGATCGATGCCGGCGGGTTGCGGCCGGAAAAGATAAGCGCCGGCGGCAATCAGCAGCAGGGCCGTGGCCAGGCTAACAGCATGGCGTGGCGCCAACAGCCATTGCCACCAGGCGGTGCGGCCGGCGCCCGCCGGCGCCGCGCGGTTTTCCCGGATCAGGCCTTCCTCCGCCCGGGCGCGCCGGAGCACTTCATCCGGAAGCCCCTGAAAGTAGCCTTCCGGCGCCCGAAAAGGTTGGCCGCCCTCCTCCTTCATCTTCGAAAGCAGGGGAGACAAACCATCCAGTTCTTCTTTTATTTTATCTTTTTCCTTCATAATTCCGCTTTTAAAAAGGCTTCGATCTTTTTCACAGCATGGTGATAGGAGGCCTTCAGCGCCCCTACTGAAGTGTCCAATACTTCAGAAATATCTCTATAACTCAGTTCTTCAAAATAACGCATGTTGAATACGAGGCGTTGTTTTTCAGGCAGTTCATCCAGTGCGCGCAACAGGCGCGCCTGAGCTTCCTCCCCATCGAAATAAGCATCGGCGCGCAGGCTGTTGGCCAGGCCGCTTTCTTCTTCGTCAATAGGATCGGCGCTGCGGCGCTGCTTTTTTTTCAAAAAAGTAAGGGCCTCATTTGTCGCTATGCGGTACAGCCAGGTGTACAGTTTCGACTTTCTCTCGAATTTGTCAATACCCCGGTACACCTTGATGAAACAATCCTGAATGACGTCATTGGCGTCTTCGTGCTCGTACACCAGCCGCCGGATGTGCCAGTACAGACGCTCCTGGTACTTTTCCATCAACAGGCGAAAGCCCCGCTCATATGTCCGCGGCTGCTCCAGTAGCGAGAGGATCTGATCATCTGAAATTGCTGCCAATGTCGTCTGCAAATTGTGTGGGTTTGTGAATTGGACTGCGACGAGGGCGAAAGGTTTAATGGGGGCTTTTTTTTTGTGTAAAAGTGTAAACGTGTAGGGGTGTAAATGGGGCAGAAGCGGCCCCCACCTTCACACCTTTACACCTTTACACATTTACCCCCCCTCACTCCTCCTCCTCCAGCGCCACAATACGATGCACCCGCTCCAGTTCCAGGATGGTCTGTCCGTCCTTGTCAGGATAGTACATGCGTTCGAAGCGGCGGTTCCAGAAGATCTCGTCGCAGGTATAGGAGCTGTTGGCGTGCACATCCTGAGCGAAGGTTTCGTCATATCCCTGGATAAGGGCGATAAACTCGGGTTCCATGGCGCGGATCTCCGCTTCCGTTTTTCCCCAAAGGGGGCTGTCTTTGTTGATGATGTGGACGATCACCCAATTGAGGGGGAACAGAAAGATCTGCTCCCGTTCCAGTTCCAGCATGGCGAAGCGGCGGATCTTCTCTCCGTTCAGGTTTTCGACCCACGACATGCTGACCTTGGCCACCAGGTTGATCAGCCGGTTATTGCGCCGGTTGACGACCTGAAACTGGAAGCTGTTGTAGGGCGTATCCTTGTACGGCCGGACCACTGCCTTATCGCTGAAGAGGATGCTTGCCTTCGGCTGAGAGAAGCGGGCGAAAAGCAGGCCGGTGGCCAGGGCGAAAGACAACAGGCCCACCAGCGCAACCACAGAGGCAACCAGGTTGGCGCCGGGGCTCATCGGGCTGATGGCGCCGTAGCCAACGGTAGTGAACGTCTGCACGCTGAAGAAAAAGGCAGAGGCAAAATCGCCCCACACGGTGAGGCTCGCCTGTACTCCGGACAGCGATTCCACCCCGATGAAAACGAAGGCGGCGGCAAATAAGGCGTTGGTGACAATGTAAAACAAGGTGACGACGAGCAGGAAGTGAGCCCACGGCATTTCCACCAGGCTCTGATAGGGCCGCCAGGCCGCCAGCCCCCGCCGGATGATATTGAAAGACCCATCCCGGTTGATGAGCCGTTGCCCGGAGGTGGTCATGCCGGTGCCAAACCCCAGGTCGTTCTCCTTCTGGCTGTCGTCTTTGTCCCGGTTAAACGGGCCGGTAATATCTGATAACTTCATAATACTTCATCTCCCAGCAGCATAGAGGCCAGTTCCGCCAGGTTGGAAGCCGTTGCCGCCGGTTCCACATCCAGGCTTTCCATCACGCTGTGCCGGCGTTGTATCCAGGCCGTTTGCAGGCCATAGGCGGCCGCACCGGATACATCCCAGGTATTGGAGGAAGCGAAGAGCAGGTTTTCGGCAGGCAGCTGCAGGCCTTTTTCCGCCAGTTGGTAAACGCCCGGCACCGGTTTGTACTGTTGGACCTGGTCGGCGCTGATGATCTCATCCAGCAGTTCATCCAGGCCGTTGTAGGCGACGGCCTTTTCCAGGAGGCTCGGGTTGGCGTTCGACAGGATGGCCAGGCGGTAATGCCCTTTGAGGCGGCTCAGGGCGCCCTTTACTTCCGGATATACGTCCAGGTGGTAATATTGCTGCATCAGCTCCTGCACCTGGCTCTCCGTAGCGCTGGTATTGGTGGCCTCCAGGGCATAGTAAAGGGAGTCGCGCGTCAACGCGTAAAAATCTTTGTATTTGCCCATCATGGTGCGCAGCCAGGTATATTCCAGCTGTTTGCGGCGCCAGTAGGCCGCCACCTGCCTCGCCCGGTCGTCGAACAACTGCTCCAGCAGGAAGTCTATGGACGCAATGTCAAAAAGAGTGCCGTAAGCATCGAATGCGATACCTTTGATCTTGTCTGCGTTTATGCCCATCGATTAAGGTGTTTGAAAAAAGAACAACAAAAGTGCATTGACGGCATGCGGGTGCTGAAACTCTCCCCGCAGTAAGCGGCGGCGGGCCTCGTCTTGCGGAATGGCCACTACCTCCACCTCTTCCCCCGGGTCCAGTTGCTGGGCGGAAGTACGCTCCACGCCCCGGGCCACCCAGTGGTGGATGTAATTATCCATGAACACCGGGTTGGAAGCGATCTTCCCCAGATAGGACCATTGCCCGCCTGAGTACCCTGTCTCTTCCAGCAGCTCCCGTTCCGCCGCCTGCCGGTGATCCTCGCCCTTGTCGACGATGCCGCCGGGCAGCTCCAGCGTATATGCTCCGATGCCGAAGCGGTACTGCCGCACGAAGAGTATCCTGCCGTCGGCGGTGGCCGGGATGACATTCACCGAATCCTCCGCTTCCAGGATTACCATTCGGGAAGCCTCCCCGTTGCGGGGGTTGCGCATATCGTCAAACCGCACCCGGAAAAGCCGGAGGTCAGGGCCGGCTTCCTGCCGCAGGGTTTGCCAGCCTTCTTTTTTAGATCCGCTCATGCCGCCAATATAGGAAAAAACCTTCCTTTTGTGCCATTTCATTGCCCGGAGGAATAATAAACCTTCTGAGGTTGGAAATTGGGCGGGAAGTATCCATCAAAAAGATCGTAGTGCAATAGATTTGGCGCCCGGGCGGCAGGCAGGGGTGGGCGAGGCCGTTGCGGTTTATCCTCCTGAGGTTCTTCCCGGAGGATAAACCGCAACGAAAACTCACTTATCGTCTTCGTCGATGATGGCGTCGTCGATGATCTCGTCGCCGTCGCCATCGCGGTCTTCGAAGCCGCGGACGGTGCCTTCCTTTTCCCTGGGTTTATAGTCCGGGTCTTTTTTGATCTGCATGTCTTTGCCGCCTTCGTCGTGGTAATCGCCGTCGGCGTAGCGGGAAGCACGGTCGAAGAAGCTGTCGAAGCCGCCGAGGGGTTCTTTGCCCTTGTCGCGCTGCAGGTTTTCAACGTTGGAGCGTTCGCCCCGTTCTTTGATGCGGCGCTCAAGTTCTTCATTGAGCTTTTCCGCCTCTTTGGTGAGGTCTTCCACCGATTCTTTGGAAGCTTCCTCGTTTGCCTTTTCGACCAGTTCGTTGAAGCGGTCCAGGAGCTTCCCCCCCACTTCTTCGGAAGTATCCATCAGGCGCTTGCCCACTTTTTCAGACACTTCCTGGAACCTCAGCCAGGCCTGTCCGCCTTTTTCGAGGACTTCCTTGCCCACTTTCTCGGAAATATCCTGGGCTTTCTTTCCCGCCTTATCGGCGGCGTCGAACAGCTTTTCGCCTATCTCGTCGGCCCTGGTTTTTCGGTATTGCCGGGGTTCCTCTTCGGGCGTTTCGGGCCCGGCGCTGTCTTTCTCGTCGTCAAACAGCAGTTCATCGTCATCCATAAGGTTAGATTTATAGTTTTCTGGTTCGTCCTCTCCGGGTTCCTTCTTTTCGAAAAAGTCGTCGGCCGCCTTCCGGGCCTTACCGCCGAATTCTTTGCCCCTGCTCCAGGCCTCGTCTACAATGTCTTCGGCAAAGCGGCGGGCGTCATCGGCCGCTTCCCGGGCTTTGGGGCCGTACTCTTCCTTGATGTCGCTGATGCGTTCCCGGGTCTTTCCGTAAAATTCCTTGGACCGTTCGACGAACTCCTCGCCGGCCTCTTTGCCGGCCTCGGCCGCCTGCTTCCCTTTGGACTTGGCCACCGATTTGGCGCCGAACAGTAATTTCTTGAGATCGTTGAGCATACCCATGGTTAGTTATTGGTTGATTTGTGATTTAGTTGATTGGTTGATTTTTAGTCGGCTGAGGGACGAGGACGGGGGGTGATTGGTTGCCCGTCTTCGCTGCGCTCGTCCAGGTAAAATTGGTTGATTCAACAATAGTAACGCATAAAATAAGGAAAATGGAAAGGAGAGTAAAGTTTTTTCGGCCAGACTTTTATCTTCGGGAATGATCCTGTACCGGGAAATACTGCCGCTGCCGGAACTCGAGTACTGCATTGCCGCATGAACCTGGTAAAAAAACAGGGCCTGTGTTTGTGGTTCCGGACGAAAACTGCCGGAATCACAACCTCACCCGCTTTCTCTGTTTGGCTTTCTCCTTCCCGGTAATTCCGCTTCTCTCCTCCCCGCTGCCTGCCCCCATTAATTACAGCTGCTCAGAAGCGCCAACCTATGCTTTTAAAAAAAAAGAAAAAAAATCCATTCCTCAGGCAACGTATAGCCCATTCCTGGTATCTAAGAAATGTATACTGAAAGGAAGTGCCGGAGCACATCCGCCACTTTTATGTTGTTTATCTACGACAAGTAGCCGGAAGAAAACCGGAGGTTTGAACAAAGGTTTTACTGGATGAGAAGGCATTTAGTCTACATTACCATCGGAATAGGAATGATGCTTGCGCTGTCTGGCTGCGAAAAAGACATCGACGTCTTTGAACCGGCAGAGCTTACTTCCGGCGACATCTCGAGGTTCTTTGAAGCCGTGCAATCCCAGCCGTTGCAATACAGCTGGGACGCTTCTGAAGAACGCGTTTTACCGGTGCCCGGCAGCGGGCAGGTAATTGTTCCTTCCCATGCTTTGGCTGCACAGGACGGAAGTCCGGTGGAAGGAATGGTTCAGGCAAGCATACTTGAGATCCACGACAAAGGCGCCCTGATCAGGAATAACGCGGCCACCGCCGCGAACAACCGCCTGCTGGAATCGGCGGGCATCGTATTCCTGGACATCCGCCAGGATGGAAAGCCGTTGCGTATTGCCGACGGCTCCGCCATTCGCGTGCAACTATCTACTGCAAATTATAATCCTCAATTGCGCCTCTTTGCCGGTATCCCCAGCGATGGCAACCGCCTGGAATGGGCAGAGGTAAATTCCGGCGAGGCGCCCATACGGGCGTTGGAGTTTTTAAACGAGAACACCGGCCAATGGGAAGAGGGCTTTGAAATAGTGTCCGGCAGGTTGGGCTGGCTGCAGTGCGCCCGTTATGCCGACAACGGCTCGGGCAAGGCAACCGCTTGTGTGCGGCTGCCGGTGGGCTTCTCCCGGCAGAATACCGCAGCTTTTATAGCCATGCAGGCCATCAATGCCGTGATCCGGCTGGATGAAGCCGGCGAAGGCGGCATGTACCGCATCTGCGGAAGCAACCTGCCGTCGGGGCTCAAGGGAGAATTCATCGTCATCACCGAAAGCGATGAGGGAAATTATTACTTTTCCCGGGAGCCCGTCATCATTATGGAGAATCTGACCATTAATATTGTGCCTGAAAAGGCGCAGCTGTCCGATATCATGCTTGCGCTGGAAAAGCTGTAAGCATGGTATCCGGGCAAATTATCCGAACACCACGTTTTCCTTCAAATATTTATGTATGCCGCCGGGCCGGATCCGGCGGTATTTTTTTTTGGGCGGGCTCCCCGTCTTCACTTCGTTCTTCCGGGCAAGCTTCAGGCCATGCCCGCCACAGCATGGTGCGGGCGGGCGGGCCGTAGCAAGAGAATGAGACAGGTAGAGGCGGGCCGGCGCCGCCCCCATCTCCTACCCGGCCACTCTCACCGGGCCAGGCCCGGTCAGGATGATTTCCTCAGCCTTTCCAATCGATGATCCCTTTCTATTTTTTTCAAATAGGCATTGGGCTCATGATGAAGCGCGCCCTCCGGCAGCCAACCCCACCATTTACCCAGGTCATTTTTGATGATGTTGGTGTAGAAGTCCGGCAGCACGTTGGTTTCCTGCTCGAAGTACGCCCGGAACTGCCTGTCCTCCACGAGATTCTTGCGGACCTTCCGGAAAAACCGCAGGCGGCCGTACCCCTCGGAGGAAATGGCGCGCATGACGTTCATCCATTTGGCGGTGAAATTGGACGATGCCTTCATGCGGTTGTAAATGGCCTTTCGGGAGAACGTGTAAGCGGTCAGGTCGATCACCTTGTCGTAGAAATCCACCCACTCGTAATTTTTGGGTTTGAGGTTCATCGCCAGGTGGTTGTTGAGAAAGTGGAAGGGGAAGGGGATCAGCCGGCCCTCTCTCTGGTACTGGAGGTTGAGGGGCGCCGCTTCGCCAAAAGCGGTGAGCAGAGAATAACCCGGGAAAGCGGCGGGCGAGGAGTCTACAAAGCGTTTGGTAAGCTCGAAAGGCTCGGCGCCGGCATCACTGTCGAGGCCCAGCACGAAGTTCGTCTGAACGTAGGGAATGTACTCGAACACCTGATTGACATGGGCCGACACCTGCTTCACCTTTTCCATGCCTTCCACGCGGTTAGCCCTCGATTTGTTGCCCATCTCGTACCAGGACTCGATGCCCGGCAGCATGGCGATGATGCCGTTTTCCTTCATTACTTTCAGGTGAGGCTCGGTGAGTATCGACAGGCTGCTCTCCGCGATAGATCTTACCCGGCCCCCCGGGGCTGCTTCGGCAATTGCCTCCATATAGTCCTTGAAGCGGATGCCGAAGTTGGGGTCGTGCCAGCCGACTAAGGGGTTTTTGAACTTGGCCTGGAGAAAGCGAAGGTCTTCCTTCATCAGGTCGAAATCGAGCGGCTGGTAAGGCACTTCCGAGTCGATGCAGAACGAGCAGGTATACGGGCAACCCATGCTGCCGATCATAGGAACCATCTTGAGAAAGGGGGCCTTTTTCAATGTAGGTTCGATGAACTGCCAGCGTTCGGCCACCCCCGGAAGGCTCACCGGCTGCCGGTTGGCCGAAAGGTGAAGCCCGATCGGCTTCCGGGGCGCGCATTCGTCCAGGACATTCCGAATGAGCTCCTGATTGGTAAACCCGAGTACGTAATCAAAGTATTTGACTGCATCGTCGGGGTAGCATCGGGCATGAGGGCCGCCCAAAACGGTAACGATGCCTTTACTCCGGAAGTAATTGCTGAGGGAATAGGCCAGAAGCGCCGCCTGCGTAAAGGAACATATAAATACGAGGTCGACATCTTTGGGAAGCTCCTGGTCGAGCTTTTCCCGCCCGGTGTAACAGACCAGGTTGGCCTCATGCCCCTCCTGGGCGCACCACGTGGCAACTACCTGCGGCATGATGCTCGCCAGGTTGGCGTGCATGATCCTTGCCCATAATGTATCCTTAGGCGCCTTACTTACGAGGTCGATGACCCCGATCTTCAATTTTGACATGATTTGATGATTTAAACGTTAAGGCTCGTAAGTAAAAGCATTATTGAAGAGATAGATGCTATTTCCTGCCAAAGCCCGGCTGTTGCCATATGGAGCAAATATATCTGTAATAATTGAAAAAAAGATATTTTGCAATTATTTAAGAGGTGCTGACTGAGAATCTTCGTCTCGCGCAGGCTTTGAAAAAAAATTCGGGATTTAAGACAAATAAAGCAAGAAAATTTCAAAAGGAGCCTGCCGGGGTAGCCCGGTGAAAGGATTGTTTGCGAAGGCAAAAGTTCACCGGCAGGTTGTAGCGGGCGCCGCACATCGGCCACGCCCCCCTTTGCCGATCGGGGAAGGAATGGGCAGGCAGGCCAGGATGGTTGCAAGTAAGTAGCCGGACAGATTTAAGTTACACTATGGATAACTCGCGCGCCAATGGTAAATTGGCGCCCGAGGCCGGGCTGTCGGGGCGCAATTTATTCCATCAGTCGCTACGCTCGTGTCCCATTGCGCTCGGACTTGAGCCCGGTTTTATGCTTAAAATAATTCTGTCCGCCTACTTATTTCTTCCACCCCGGCCCCGGCGGCGCCCTTTGTTTTTCCCGTTGGTATCAGCGCCCACGGCTTCGGCTTCCTTATCTTCCCTTATCCAGTCCATTTCGATCTGCCGTTTAGCCAGGTCGGTGCGCACAATGCGGACCTTCACTTCCTGCCCCATTTTATACTCCTTACCGGAGTAGGCGCCTTTGACGCGCAGGCGGGAGTCCGCCACTTCCATGGGTTCGTCCAGGTTCTCGAAGGGCGCCATGCCTTCAATGCGGGTATCTTTCAGCTCGACGAAAATGCCGACGTCGATGATGCCGGAAATGTATCCGGTGAACACTTCCCCCAAGTGTTTCTCGATGTATTCCACCTGCTTGTACTTGACCGATTCGCGTTCCGCCTCGATGGCGCGGCGTTCCTGCTGGGAGATGTGCTTGCACTCTTCCTCCAGCTTGAGTTTGTTGGCGCGGTAGAACTGCTGTTTTCCAAGGTTCTTATCGAGCAGGCGGTGGGACAGCACATCGGAATAACGGCGGATGGGAGAGGTGAAGTGGGTGTAGTAGTTGAAGCCCAGGCCGTAGTGGCCGATATTGTCGGTGGTGTATTCAGCCTTCGCCATGGTGCGGATGGCGATGGGGCTGAGCAACTTCAGCGCCGGGTCTTTCTCGGCGGCCTTGGCCAGGCGGTTGTAGGAGCGGGCAATCTCGATCGGAGAGCTGACGTTCATGTCGAAGCCCATTTCGCGGGCGAAGCGGGCCAGTTCCTCCACCTTTTCAGGATCGGGCTCGTCGTGTACGCGGTATACGAAAGGGATCTCTTCGTTGCGGCCCTTCATGGCGATGAAGGTGGCCACTTCCTTGTTGGCCAGCAGCATGAAGTCCTCGATCAGCAGGTGGGCGTCCTTGCGCTCCTTGACGAACACATCGATGGGCGTGCCGTCCTCATCCAGGCGAAACTGCACCTCGTCGGCTTCGAAATTGATGGAGCCTTGCTTGAAGCGCTGTTTGCGCAGGTGCTTGGCAATCTTGTTGAGGTAGCGCAGCTCGTTGGCAAACTCTCCGCTGTGCCCTTCCAGCACTTCCTGGGCCTCATTGTAGGTAAACCGTCGGTCGGAGTGGATGATGGTGCGGCCGAACCAGCGGTTGATGATCTTCATACCTTTATCGAAGACGAAAATGGCCGAATAGGCGAGCCGGTCCTCATTGGGGCGCAGGGAGCAGAGGTCGTTGGAAAGGCGCTCCGGCAGCATGGGCAGTACGCGGTCGACCAGATATACAGAAGTGGAGCGCTTGAGGGCTTCCTTATCCAGGGGCGTGCCTTCCTTGATGTAGTGCGTCACATCGGCGATGTGGATACCCACTTCTGTTTCTCCGTTCTCGAGGTGGCGGATGGAGAGGGCGTCGTCGAAATCCTTGGCGTCATCCGGGTCGATGGTGAAGGTGGTAACGTCCCGCATGTCGAGGCGCAGGGCAATCTCTTGTTGGCTGATCTTGCCGGATAGGTATTCGGACTCCCGCAGTACCTCCTCGGGGAAATCCAGCTCAAACCCGTTGTTGATGAGGATGGATTTCATCTCGATGTCGTTGCTGCCGGCCTCGCCCAGCACGGCGGTAACAACGCCGGTCGGGTGCTTGAACTTGCCCTTGCCCTCCCAGTCGAGGATGCGCACCACCACGCGATGGCCATCTTTGGCGTCCTTGATGTTGCCCAGTTCCACCGCCACATCCATGGGCGGGCGGGTGTCGAGGGAGACGATGGCGTGGCCGGGGTAGAGCCAGAGGGTGCCCAGGAAGTGCTCCTGCCGGCGCTCCAGCACTTTGACGACCTCCCCTTCCGGTTTGCGGCGGCCGCGGGGCGTCCAGGTCCGGATGCGGACGCGGTCGCCGTTCATGGCGTTGCCGAGGTATTTGGAAGAAACGTGGACGTCGTTTTCTTTGTCGTCGCAAACGATGTAGGCGTCGCCCGAGCGGGTCATGTCTACTATGCCTTCTTCGAATTTAGCGTCTTTGCCGTTGCCGTTGGAGCCCTGCTCGGGCTGATGGCGCAATTTGTATTTGTAATCGCCCAGCGGGTGGAGCTGTTTGTCTTCCACCAGCTTATCCATAGCAGCCTGGACGGAATCCTTGGAATTGGCAATTTTCAGTTTGCGGGCGGCCTGCTTGGGGTTGAGCCGCTTTTTGGGGTGGCGTTGGAAGAGTTTCAGCAGTTCTCGTCTTAATTGGGGAGCACTTAACCGTTTTCCGGTTGTTTTCGATTTTCTTTTTTTACTCATGTTCTTTTTGGGTATTTGCCGCTACGTTTACTTTTGGGTAGCGGCGGGCGAGGTTATTTATTTAGGTCTTCGGTTTTTTAAGGGCCCTCGCCCCAGGTTTATATTTAAAACGCCGGCGGCCCGTAGAAGCCGCTGACGGGGTTTACTTCAATAGTGTAACAAAAATTTCGGAATAAAGTGAACAATGGGGCGCACATTATCCACCACTCGCATTCACGATCCGCCCATCCGGCAACAATTCCAGTTGGTAAGCCGTACTGGAAGCAGGGTCGTAGTTTTTCTCGCCCGGCCTGGCCTGGCCCGAGACGATGTATATGGCCCAGTCTTCATCGATCGTGGCCACTGAAGTGGTTAACGTATCTCCGTCGGAGAATGTTCCGGCGATCACGCGCTTATCGATCAGCTCGCCTTTTTTGGTGAAGCAGGCCAGGGTATATTGGTAGTTCATCAGGCCCGCCCGCCAGTAGATGATGGCGTGGAATTCATGCGTCTCCGGGATACTCATGCAGGGTACGAACTCCGTGTAATCATCCACTTCCTGTTCTTCCAGCGGCAGGATGAACTGCTCGATCATCAGGGCCGGCAGGGGGTCGTTCTGTTTGCTGAACGCATGGTGGGCTTCCTCGGCCAGGGTGGCGGGCAGCTCCACTTCCGGGAATTTTTCCAGGAAGTGAGAGAAGCTGACGCGGGGAGGCCGCTTGGTTTTTTCCATATTGGACAGGATTACAGGATTACAGGATTAACCGGATAATGGCGTTTTATTGCAGAAATTTTTCGCCTGTTTGTCAAGGCGCTTTTGGTTCTCCTTCCACAAAGAACGCCTTGAGGGGTGGGCTTGTTCAATTTGGCTCGGAGCATAGCTGAATTACCTTCATAGTGCCTGGGCTGAAATAGAGAAATGCATGGAAATGAATGAAAATACTATACATGCCTGATTTCTGTCCGGGCACTATTCTCTCACAATAGCCGGCTCCTCGATAATGGCGGCCCCCTGTATTTCCCAGATCGACAACTCCCTTTTCCGGTAGTTGATGGAAAGCCGGTGCTGCCGGAAGAATGCATAGCCCAGAACACCATCGATCGAAGGCCCGCTGTATTCGGGGTTGAAGGGCAGCTCTTTTACCAGGAAAGTTTCCATAGGAGGATAGGATATTCCCTCGATGGCGATATTTTTTATCCGGCAATTCACCACTTCAACGCCCTCGCCGTTGACTCCCCGGAGCGTCGCTTTTCTTTCGGCCAGGATGTGATCGCCGGCCTTCTCCCCCCACTTGTGGTGGAGCAAATTGACTTCTGCGCCGCAGTCGATCACCATATCCAGCCTTAGCCTGCCGATCTCCGCCTGAACATAGGGAAGGTGGCCTTTTTCGCGAAAGCTGATCACCTGCAATGGAAACCGGCCATCTGGTTCAACCAGGCGGCCGCCCTTCTTATCCAAAGGGAAAAGAGTGATCACCTGTCTTTGGTAATCGAACATGATCTCCATTTTGCGAAAGCAGTGCCTGCCTATGATTCCCAGAAGGCTGTGCCCTACTGCCTGCTCCAGGCCGCTGATATCGGCCAGTCTTGCAGGTTCGCATTTTCGGGCCAGGCCACTCAGCACAAGATCTGCACAGGTGGAATGCTCTGCCTGGCTGTTGCCGGTGATATCGATAGAACGCCCGTCGCTGTTTCGCCTCGGGGCAAATTGATCCTGGTTGAGGATCAGCCCTTCGCTTCCCGTATCGAGCAGGAAGGGGCCGGGCCGGCCATTTGCCGTCGCCCGGACGATGATCAACCGTCCTGAAAAAGTAAAAGATATGGTGATGGGTTTGTTATTTCCAATGGCAGCGTACAGCGTAAAGAAAACGAAAAACAGAACAGAGGGGGAAGCTTTCCTTTTCATGGTTACAAGGTTTTAAGTGTTTGGCCGAACAATTCCAGCCTATGTCCAAGTAAGCCGGAAAGCCACCGCCACTCTTTGGCCCCTGTAACCGTTCTTTTCGCTATTGTAAAACCGGCGCCCTTCCCGGAGCGCCAAAAGCGGTTATTTTTTCCAATATTGTAACCCTCAGGAAACCCTCAATGCTTTCAATTATTTGATCTCCAACTTATTACATGTAACACCACTGAGAATTCGGCGCCTGCAGGCCCGTTCCTTGCCTGGAATTTGACAGTGATATTTCGTAATTTGATAGGCAGTTGCCGCGATACCGGCGAGAAGAACACCCTTTACCTATGCCCCTTAATATCCATACAAGGAATTACATCTTATTCTGCCTGCTGCTTTCAGCCATGCTCACCATCTCCTGTTCCAATCCTTATGAAAATATTCCCGAACCCAATTACATACCCCAACTTATCCATCTCGGCCAACCCATTAAAACAGAAGGGAAACGGATCCCTGCGCATTTGATAGCCGCACCGGATACTATGCAGGTGCAGGAGATATACATAGGGCCCGCGGAATTACAGTATACGGCCGAAGAAACCGGCTACCAACCGGCCGGGGAGCCCGAATTCACCCCAAGCCAGGCCAAGAGCGTCGACATGAGCCTGGTTACCCCGCCTGTATTTGTGCCTGCCCTGCCCGAAAAAACGCCGATGAACTGGCCAAGACAGGAAGAGGCGCAAATGGCCCTGGTTTCGGGAAGCGATCAGACCCTTTATCAGCTGGATATTCAGCGAGGCCTCCGGTCCAATATGATCCGCCACATTTTTGAAGACAGCAAGGGCCGCATCTGGATCAGTACGCACGGAGGAGGTGCAAGCGTGTGGGACGGCCAGGGCCTGACGCATTTCACCCAAAGGGAGGGGCTGGCTGAAAATGAGATAAAATGCGTCCTGGAAGACAGCAAGGGCCACTTCTGGATCGGAACCAACGGTGGAGGAATAAGCATCTGGGATGGCGAGCAACTCACTCTGCTGACGACAGAACAGGGCCTGGCGGATGATTTTATCTATGATCTTTTGGAAGACCGCCAGGGGCGCATCTGGATCGCGACTTATCAGAATGGCATCAGTATCTGGGATGGGGGGCGCCTGGCCCATCTGACGACAGAACAGGGGTTGAGCGGCAATTTTGTTTACGATCTCCTGGAGGACCGCCAGGGGCGCATCTGGATCGCTACACCGGGTTATGGCCTGAGCATCTGGGACGGAAAGGGGTTTTCTCATTTTACCACCAGGCAAGGGCTGAGCAGCGATGCCGTTCTGGGCCTTATGGAAGGCCGGGAGGGACATATCTGGATCGCCACCGGCGACGGGGGAGTGAACATCTGGAACGGGCAGGGTTTTGTACATTATTCTCAAGAGCAAGGCCTGAGCAGCGATGCAATTATATGTTTCCTGGAGGATAATGAAGGCCGGGTTTGGATCGGCACTTACGACAATGGGATAGACATCTGGGATGGCAAAGGGTTTACCCATTTGGGAACCGGCAATGGGCTGGCCCACGAGCATGTATGGAGAATGTTGCAGGACCGGTCCGGCCGCGTCTGGATCGGAACCAATGGCGGAGGAGCCCATATCTGGAATAAGCGGGGCTTTACTCAGAAAGCCATCCGACAGGCGCTTATCTGGGCGCTTTTGGAAGACCGCCGCGGACAGCTCTGGGCGGGAGCCGGAGACGGCATTACTGTCCGTGACGGCAATAGCATTGCCGCCGCGCCTTTCGGCCAGTTCCTGGCCAGGCACATTCTGGAAGACAGCAAGGGCCGCTTCTGGATCGGAACGGAAGGCGACGGCTTAAAGATCTGGGATGGCAGGAAGTTGGTGCAAGCCTCAACCGAGCAGGGGCTCCCGTTCGAGAGCGCCTACTGCCTGCTGGAAAGCCGGAAGGGGCACATCTGGGCAGGAACGGAAAATGGGGCTTTTTGTTGGGATGGGCAGCAGCTTTACCACTACACTACCGAACAGGGGCTGAGTGATAACAGCGTCCTTTCTATCCTGGAAGATAGCCGCGGGAGGTTCTGGTTCGGGACGGACCATGGCGTAACGATCTGGGACGGGCAGGGTTTCACCCACCTCACCACCGAACATGGATTGGTTCCAGATTACGCCTGGAGCTTCGCAGAGGACCAATACGGAAGGATATGGATGGCCACCCTGGGAGGCGGGATATACATCCGGGACGGTAACAACTTATACCAAATTACCACTGAACAGGGTTTAAGCCACGGCCATGTTCTCCGCCTTTCCCTCGATGAAGGCGGGAACATCTGGGCGGGCACTTTTAACGGCATAACCTGTTTCCGGCCGCAGGAAAATCCCAGTTCCCTGGCCGTAAAGGTGTATGCTTCCTCCGAAGGCCTCAGCGGCAGCCCCGTGGCCAGTATTCTGGCCGGCCGGCAAGGTTACCTGTGGACAGGTTCCAGCAGCCTGAACTACTCCAGGCTGTCTCAATTGGAACTGGATACCGCCCGGCCACATCTATACATTTATGACCTGGAACCCTTTTTCTATAAAATGGATTGGCGGCAGGCCAAAGACAGCCTGGAAGCAGGGGCGGGCCTTCAGCTTTCCAACCCTCCGCTTTCTTTGAAAGGCGTGCGTTTTGACAGCGTTCAACCATTTACCAACCTTCCCGCCAGGCCCATATTCCCTTATCATTTTAATCAACTCACGCTCAGCTGGGCCGCTCCCCACCCCACCGCTCACCAGCTTCGGTTTTCTTATTTGCTGGAAGGACAGGACAGGAACTGGTCTCCTCTCATCAAAGAGAACAAAGCTACCTTCACGGGGCTTCGGCCCGGCCGCTACCATTTTAAAGTGCGCGCCGTGGCCGGTAACGGCCGCTGGAGTAAAACCGCCGCTTATTCTTTCACCATACGCCCGCCCTGGTGGGCTACCTGGTGGGCCTATGCCCTTTATATTCTGATGGCCGGCGGAACGATAACCGGCCTTTACCGTTTTCAATTGTCCCGCCGCCTGGCGAGGGCGGAAGCCCAGCGCCTCCAGGAACTGGATGAATTCAAAACGAGAATGTATACCAACATTTCCCATGAATTCCGCACTCCGCTTGCCGTGATCCTCGGCATGGCCGACAAGATGGGCAAGGAGCCGGAAAACTGGTTCCGGCAAGGCATCGATATGATCCGCCGCAACGGCCACCGTTTGTTACACCTCGTCAATCAGATGCTCGACCTAAGGAAAGTGGAATCGGGTAGTATGCCGGTACACCTCAGGCAGGGCAATGTGCTCCCTTTCCTGGAACAGATCGCGGAAACCTTCGCCGCCCATGCCGAACCTAAAGATGTGCGCCTGCATTTCCTGGCAGGTGAACCGGAGATCATCATGGACTTCGACCCCGACAAGCTGAATAAGATCGTTTCCAACCTGCTTTCCAATGCCGTAAAATTCACCCCGCCGGGAGGAAACGTATACTTTTCCGTTCGCCGGCTGCCCGACGAACTTGTCTCTCAAACGGGCCTGGTTTCTCCATTCCTGCAGCTTTCGGTAAAAGACACCGGCCCTGGTATTGCAGAAGGCCACCTGCCTCACATTTTCGACCGGTTTTATAGCCCCCCTCGCTCCCCCCGAAGGAAGGCAATAGCCAATGAGGGCTCCTCCAGGCGGGCCTTACCAGGCAACCCCCCCCCTTTGGGGGGGCTAGGGGGAGCTGGAGGGCTGGCGGGCACCGGCGTCGGCATCGGCCTGGCCCTAACCAGAGAACTGGTCCATCTTCTGGGCGGAGAAATTGAGGTAAAAAGCCGGGTAAACAAGGGTACGGAGTTTATTGCCAGCCTGCCCGTCACCCGCCGGGCGCCGCTTGCTGAAGAGGCGGCCACAGTTGAAGGCCCCTGGATGGCCGGCGCCGAAGAACTCCCGCCTATTACCGGCAATGCAAATGAACCGGAGGATTATCCACTGGCACTTATTGTCGAAGACAATGAGGATATACTTCGATATATCTGCTCCTGTTTAGAGCGGGAATATCGCATTGAGACGGCAGATAACGGCAGAAAAGGGATTGAAAAAGCGCTCCATTCGATCCCCGATATCATCATCACCGACGTGATGATGCCGGAGGCAGACGGATTTGAGCTGTGCCGGCAACTCAAAACAGACCGGCGCACCAGCCATATTCCCATTATCCTGCTGACGGCAAAGGCAGACGAGGCATCGAAACTGGAAGGCCTGGAAACCGGGGCGGACACTTATCTCATCAAACCCTTCCGTGAAGAAGAGCTATTGGTTCGCGCCCGAAAACTGATCGAATTGCGCCGGCAATTGCAGGCGTACTACAGCACTTACCGGCCGGCGGCAACCGATGAAGAAGCCGATAAGGAGAACTTTTTCATGGCACAGTTTCAGGAGGTTCTGGAAGAGCGCCTGGGAGAGGAAGATTTCGGTATTGTGCAATTGTGCCGAGCCCTGGGCATGAGCCGAATGCAACTGCACCGGAAGTTAAAGGCGCTTACGGGCCAATCCGCTTCCCACTGCATACGGAATTACCGCCTCGACAGGGCCAGGGAATTACTGGAAAACGATGAGCTGAACATTTCGGAAATTGCCTACGCGGTGGGGTTCAGGAGCCATTCCTATTTCACGGAATCATTTACCAAAAGGTTCGGCATTTCCCCGAAGGCCCACCAAAACCGGCAGAAGGAATAAACCGCGCTCCGCCTTAAAAGCTGTTTGAATTAAATCCCTGACACTTCGCGTACGGGGCAGGCCCTCAGGTTTTCTCATGGTTGTTTTCAAACCTCTCTCCTTTAATTCAGAATCATTCTAAATAAAATCCCCACCAAAAGCTAGCCTGAACTTAAATTGGGCAAATGCGTCTTAAACGATAGATTTGTACGCATTCGTGTTCGAAAACGAAAAACGTCAAAAAGCACAAAACATGAGTTGGTTTTCCAATTTTCTAACTTCTTCCATCGGGCAAAAGGTGGTGATGAGCCTTACGGGCATCTTCCTCATTCTGTTCCTGGTGGTCCACCTGGCAGGCAACCTGCAGCTGTTGTACGACGACGGCGGTAAAAAGTTCAACATTTACGCCGAGTTTATGACCAGCAACCCGCTGATCAAAACCGTTTCGTACTTGTTGTACGCTTTCATTCTGCTCCACGCCATTCAAGGCTGGGTGTTGTGGCGCAAGAATCGCAAGGCGCGGGGGCCGCAACGCTATGCTGTCAAAACGACCAAATCTGTCGGCACCAACAGCTTCGCCGCCAGCAATATGGGCTGGCTGGGAACGATCATCTTCGTCTTCATCGTCATCCACCTCTACCAGTTCTGGCTGCAGATGAAGCTGGGCAACCTGCCCATGGCCAACTACGACGGCAAGGAAGTCAAAGACCTCTACGCCATCGTATCGGTGGCCTACGACAACCTGGCCTTCGTCATCTTTTACGTGGTTTCCATGGTGGTGATCGCCTTTCACCTGCTCCACGGGTTTCAAAGCGCCTTCCAGACCCTGGGCATCAATCACAATAAATATACACCACTGATAAAAGGAATAGGAAAAGCCTATTCCGTGCTCATCCCGTTGGGCTTCGCCATTATTCCGGTGTACATGTACTTCTTCCATTAAGAAGACACAGCCAGACTATATTGTCAAGAATTTTATAAATATATCAGCCATGAGCTTCGACAGTAATGTTCCTCCCGGGCCACTAGCCGAAAAATGGACGCAATACCGCGGCACCATGAACCTGGTGGCGCCCAACAATAAAAGGCGGATCGAGATCATCGTAGTCGGCACCGGGCTGGCGGGCGCTTCCGCCGCCGCCACGCTCGGAGAGCTGGGCTACAACGTCAAGTGTTTTACCTTCCACGACAGCCCCCGCCGCGCGCACAGCATCGCCGCCCAGGGGGGCATCAACGCCGCCAAGAACTACGCCAACGACGGCGATAGCGTCTATCGCCTCTTTTACGATACGATCAAGGGGGGGGATTACCGCTCCCGCGAATCCAATGTATACCGCCTGGCGGAAGTCAGCCGCAATATCATCGACCAGGCCGTCGCCCAGGGCGTTCCCTTCGCCCGCGAATACGGCGGCCTGCTCGACAACCGCTCCTTTGGTGGGGTACAGGTAAGCCGTACCTTCTACGCCCGCGGCCAGACGGGGCAGCAGCTGCTGCTGGGCGCTTACCAGGCGCTTTCCCGGCAGATCGCCCAGGGCAATGTTGAAATGTACAACCGCCACGAGATGCTCGACCTGGTGCTGGTTGACGGCAAGGCCCGCGGCATCATCGTCCGCAACCTGCTGACCGGCGAGCTGGAGCGGCACGCCGCCCACTGCGTGGTGCTGGCCACCGGCGGATACGGCAACGTCTTCTACCTGTCGACCAACGCCATGAACTGCAACGTGACGGCGGCCTGGCGCGCCGCCCGCCGCGGCGCCTACATGGCCAACCCCTGCTTCACCCAGATCCACCCCACCTGCATCCCGCAATCGGGCGACTACCAGTCGAAGCTGACCCTCATGTCCGAATCCCTGCGCAACGACGGCCGCGTGTGGGTGCCAAAGAAACAGGAAGATGCCAAGGCCATCCGCGAAGGGAAAAAGACCGGCAACGACATAGCCGATGCAGACCGCGATTACTTCCTCGAGCGCCGCTACCCCGCTTTCGGCAACCTGGTGCCGCGCGACGTGGCCTCCCGGGCCGCCAAGGTAGTATGCGACGAAGGCTTGGGCGTGGCGCCTACCGGCCTGGCCGTATTCCTCGACTTTGAGGACGCCATCATGCGCTACGGCAGGTCGAAAGCCCACTCGGCCGGCCTGCACAACCCCAGCGACAGCAAAGTCCGCGAACTCGGCGAGCAGGTCGTCGAAGAAAAGTACGGCAACCTCTTCGAGATGTACGAAAAAATCACCGGAGAGAACCCCTACAAGCTGCCGATGAAGATCTATCCTGCCGTGCACTACACCATGGGCGGCCTTTGGGTAGACTACAACCTGGAGACCAATATCCCGGGCCTGTTCGCCCTTGGCGAATGCAACTTCTCCGACCACGGCGCCAACCGCCTCGGCGCTTCGGCCCTCATGCAGGGCCTGGCCGACGGATACTTCGTATTGCCCTACACCATCGGGCAGTTCCTCAGCAATGAGATCCGGACGCCTAAGTTCGACCCCGACGCTCAGGAGTTCCTCGATGCCGAAAAGGATACCCGCGAACGCCTCGAAGGGATGATGAACGTCAAAGGCAGCCAGTCGGTGGAGAGCTTCCACCGGCGCCTGGGTAAGATCATGTGGGACTACTGCGGCATGTCGCGCAACGCCGACGGCCTGAAGAAAGCCCGCAAAATGATCCAGGAATTGCGGGAGGAATTCTACAAAGACGTCTTCGTTCCCGGCTCTCTCGACGAATACAACCCCGAAGTGGAAAAAGCCCACCGCGTCGCCGATTTCTTCGAACTCGGCGAGCTGATGGTCGTCGACGCGCTGGACCGCAACGAGTCCTGCGGCGGCCACTTCCGCGAAGAGTACCAGACCGAAGAAGGCGAAGCCCTGCGCAACGACGAGGACTACGCCTATGTCTCGGCCTGGGAATACAAGGGCTGGGAGGAAGGCCCCGTCCTGCACAAGGAAGAGCTTGTCTTTGAAAATGTGGAACTGAAGACGCGGAGTTATAAATAATGTGTTTAAACCTGCCAGGTTTGCCATACGGGCCCTGGCTGTAAACCTGGCAGGTTTCCAAAAAATGAAAAACAGGCTAGATCATGAATCTTACATTAAAAATATGGAGGCAGAAAAGCCCCAAGGATAAAGGGCGCTTCGAAACGTATAAGGTCGAGGCCAGCCCGCACATGTCCTTTCTGGAAATGCTGGACGTGCTCAACGAAGAGCTGATCTCCAAAAAGGAAGACCCCGTCACTTTCGAGCACGACTGCCGCGAAGGCATCTGCGGCACCTGCAGCCTGGTGATCAACGGCCAGCCGCACGGCCCGAATAAGGGCACGGCGACCTGCCAGCTGCACATGCGCCACTATAAGGACGGCGACATCATCGTCATCGAGCCCTATCGCGCCGCCGCCTTTCCCGTCCTGAAAGACCTGGCGGTAGACCGCTCGGCCTTCGACCGCATCATTCAGGCCGGAGGCTACATATCGGTCAATACCGGAGCGCCGCAGGACGGCAACGCCATCCCCATCGAGAAGGACCAGGCGGCGAAGGCTTTCGACGCAGCGGCCTGCATCGGTTGCGGCGCCTGCGTGGCGGCCTGCCCGAACGCCTCGGCCATGTTGTTCGTGAGCGCCAAGGTGGCGCACCTGGCCATGCTTCCGCAGGGAAAGGTGGAGGCCAAGCGCCGCGCCCAGGCGATGGTCCGGCAGATGGATGCCGAAGGCTTCGGCATGTGCTCCAACGTAACCGCCTGCGAGGTGGAATGCCCAAAGGAGATCTCTGTGAAGAACATCGCCCGGCTGAACCGGGAATACCTGTCTTCAAGCATCAGCTCAGAGACGAAGGTATAAATACCGTTTCTTTCCATCAATCCGATCAACCTTCCGGGTTTCGCCGCCTGGAAGGTTTTTTTATCCCCCGTCTATCAGCATCTGAAAGAGCACCATTAAAGCGACAAATACCGTGGCGATGGTAGCCACGTGTTCTTTTTTGGCATCCTGAAAGGCGTCGGGCAGCAGCTCGGAGAGCACCATCCAGATCATGGCGCCGGCGGCCAGCCCCAGGCCTACCGGAAGGAAAGGCTCGAAAGCTTCCACAAAGAGAAAACTGGGAACGGCCAGCAGGGGCTGCGGCAGGCTGGAGAAGATGCTCCACAGCATGGCCTTCCACACTTTAACTCCCTTGGGAATGAGCACCAGGCTGATGGCCAGCCCTTCCGGAATGTTGTGGATGGCGATGGCCGCCGAAATAAATCGGCCAAAGGTATCGCCGCCTCCAAAAGAAACCCCCACCCCGATGCCTTCCGCAAAGGAATGCAGCGTCATTACCCCGACGATGAGCAAGGCCTGTATGGCGTCCGCTCCCCGGAGTTTCCCTACCTGCACCTCTTCCTCCTCCGAAATGAAGCGCTGGCTGAGCAGGATGAACAGCAGGCCGACGCCCACCCCCGCGATGGCCCGGTACAGATTGTAGCCCGTACCCTCATTAATGAGGCGAAAGCTGGCCGCCAGCATGATGCCCGATGCCACTGCCCCGGCATAGCCCAGCCACCGGCGGGAGACCTTTTTGAAAAAGAAAAAAGGAACCGCGCCCAGGCCCGTCGCTATGGCGGTCAGCAGCGCATAGAAGGCTACGTCCCAAACCGGTTGAGTGAACATGGTATGTCGGTTTATTGAAGTGAGGAGATCAACTCATTTTCTTTACAGGCCAGTATACGATTTTTTGCCTGTCCTGCCAGGCTCCGGGCATTCTTCCCTGTGTTAAAGTTTACCGATAGAAAAATCTGTTTCCCCCCTTCTCACGTTTCTCGATAAAAGAACACCATGAAGCCTTTATTGGTAAGCATTCTCTGTCTCATTCTATTTGCGCTCCCCCAGGCATACGGCCAGGCCCGCCAGAGCTTCGGCGTAACGATGGGCGCCAACCTGAGCCGCATCCACCTCTCCAACCGGGTGATCCCCATCCCCGGCGGAACCATTAACCTCAATGAAGATTTTAGCTGGCAGGCCGGCGCCCAGGCCGGCATCACCGCCGTGCCGGTTGTCTTCAGCCGGCGGTTCAGCCTGAGCGCCGGCCTGGCTCTCGTGCAACGCGGCGGCGCCAACCAGCCCGTGAACCCGGTTACCGGCAGGGAACAGGAGAGTATCCTGCGCCTCCAGTACCTTTCCGCACCCATTCTGGCCCGCTTTTACGCCACCGGCCGGTTCTTTCTGGAAGCAGGCCCGCAAGTGGGATATTTGCTGAGCGCCCGCTCGAAGCCAAAAGGAGAGGATGAAGACTTCGACCTGAAGAGCCTAATAGACAGGGACTTCGACCTGGGAGTGGCGTTCGGCGCCGGCTTTGACCTTCATCCCCGCCTGAGCTTGTTCGTACAATACTACCACGGCATGAGCAAAGTGTCGGAGTTCCTGTTCACGGACCATAACGGAGAACCGGTCAATGTGGGCAAAGAGCCGGCCTGGTACAACCGCAGCCTGCAGTTGGGGCTGGCGGTGAATGTGCTGTAACAGATTTGTCTGATTTCAGACTTGACAAGTTTTCAGCGAGGCGCCTGCCGGGAAACTTGTCAAGTCTTTCCTGGCAAAGCGCTCACCATTCCAGCGTATAGCTCACATAGGGCAGGAAGGACAGCAGCCGTCGCTCGTTGATCGCCACATCCCAGTCGATGATAGTGTAGCCATCGGGCCCGACGACGCGGTTGTTGGTGGGCTGCAGATAATAGACGTTCCTGCGGTTGTAGAGATTATAAGCGCCCAGGCGCCACTCGTGGGTGCGGCCATTTGTCTTTGTCCTGGCATAGCTCACGCCCAGGTCGGCCCGGTGATAGGCCGGCAGGCGGGCGGCATTGCGGGTGGTGTAGGTAAAGAGGTATTTCCCGGTATACGTTCTGGCGTACTCGGGCGCCGGCACGCGGGCGGTGGGCAGGGTGACGGCGTTGCCGGTATGGTACACCCAGTTGGCGGCGATGTTCCAGTGTTTGTTGAGCTGGTAGTTGAGCGAGAAGGCGAAGTCGTGGCGGCGGTCGTACTGGAACGGGTAGCGCCGGCCCAGGTTGATGTTGGCAAACTGGCGTTCGTGCCGGGACAGCGTATAGGCCAGCAGGCCGTTCAGCCGGCCGGCCTTTTTGTGCAGGAGCAGTTCGACGCCCTCCGACCAGCCCCGGCCGCCCCGTTCGATCACCGTCTCCCAGTCAGTATCCAGGGTGGAAATGAAATCCTTTCTCTCACTGTAGTCGATCAGCCCCCAGCTGTATTTCTGATAGTATTCCAGGCTGGCCTCCAGCCCCCATTGTGTAAAATGGCGGTGCAGGCTCAGCGCCCACTGCTGCGCCTGCTGGGGGGGCGTCTGAGCAGTGGCGGGTACCCAGAGGTCGTTGGGCAGGCCAATGCTGTTGTTGGCGATCAGGTGGATGGGTTGGTGCATATTGGAGAAGGAGGCCTTGAGCTGCCACTGCTTCCAGAAAGAGATACGGGCGGCCAGGCGCGGCTCCAGGAAGGTAAAGCTCCGTTCTTTCAGCAGGTAGGTATTCCACCGCAGGCCGGCGCTGAGGCTCAGCCAGGAACGGAGGATAAATTCATCTTCGGCGAACAGGCTCAGGCTACCGGCGCCCAGGCGGTTTTCGTAAAAGATCTCGGGGTCCCCCTCGGCCTGCACTTCGTTGCGCTGTGGAGTAAACCGGAAACGGTTGGCCTCTACGCCCACGACGATGGCGTGGGCGGCGCCGGGGGCGTACTCCAGGCTCTGCTGAAAGCTCAGGGACTGCAGGCCCGACTGGCTCAGGAAAAACTGCTTTTCCGCTCCGGTTTCGGTAGCCGTCACACGGTGGGTGATGGCATAATTGAAATCGGAGTACACCAGGCTGTTGTTCAGGAACAGCTTATTGCCCAGCTGATGGGCCGAGCGCAGGGTGGCGGTGCGGTTGCCCCAGCGCAGGCGGTTGCGCTCCACAGCGCTTATTTCCCGGAATTTCTCGATGAAGCTGTCGCTGCCGCCGTAGAAGCTGAGGAAAAGGCGGTGCCGGGCGTTGAAGGCGTGGTTTACCTTGGCGTTGAGGTCGAAGAAGTTGTAATTGAAAAACTGGTTGCCCTTCTCCGCATTGAACTGCAGCCGGAGAGGGAACGTGAACAGGTCGAGGTAAGATGTGCGCCCGGCGAGCAGCAGGGACGTCCTTTTGTCTTTGGACAACGGCCCGTCGATCATGAAGCGGGAAGAGACGGCGCCCAGGCTCAGTTTTTTCCGTATCCGGTCTTTATTCCCCTCCTTCATATCGATCTTCAGCACCGAGGACAGGCGGCCGCCGTAGCGGGCCGGGAACCCCCCTTTGACGAGCTCCACATTGCGGATGGCGTCTGAATTGAAAAGGGAAAGGAAACCGAACAGGTGGTTGACGTTGTACACCGGCGCACCGTCGAGCAGGATGAGGTTCTGGTCGGGCGTGCCGCCCCGGACAAAAATATTGGAGGAGCCTTCAATGCCGCCGCTCACTCCCGGCAGGAAGGTTAGCGCCTTGAGTACGTCGGTTTCCCCCATGATGGCGGGCATTCGCTCGATCTGCTGTATGGGCAATTGCACGGTGCTCATCCGGATCCGGGAAGAGGACCCCTCCGCGCCGGAGGATACCACGACCTCCTGCAACTGATAGGGCTTCAGCGTGATACTCAGCGCGCTGGCCGGCTGCCCCGAAATAAAGATCACCGTATCCCGATACCCGACGTAAGAAAAGCGTAGTGCGGCCTTACTTTCCTTCAGGCTGATGCTGAAAAAGCCGTAAGTATTGGAAAGCGCCCCGGCCTGCGAGAGGGTGTCGTAAACATGAGCCTGAATGAGGGCTTCCCCCTGTTCATCCGCCACATAACCGCTCACTGCCATTTGCGCCATAAACACCTGTGGAAACAGGGCGCAGCAAAAGAGCAAAATGTTCCTCATTGATCAATATTTTATCTCAAAGGCCCGGCAGTTGGCCAGGGATAATATCCCGAATCCTCCGTCGATGTTGGTTGGGATGCTGACCGGGGCAATGAAAAGGTCCGTGTCATTGTTCAGGGAGGTATTGCTCAGCGCGATGTTGAAGCGGTGCGTAGCCTCATTCACCTGACAGAGCGTAATGCGCTGGCGGCTGTTGAAATCCTCCCCCCGGTCCTCATTGGTATTTTCCAGGGTGATCTCCTCCACGAAAGGGCGGCACGACAGGCCGAAGCCGGCGCGGCTGCCGAAGAAGTAGCTGCCCTGGTCGTAGCACAGGTCCTCCGCGCTGACCCAGTAGATCTCCAGTCCTTCATCGTGGGTGTGAACGGCATGGTGGGTGAAGAACAGGGAGGAATCGAGGCGGGTAGCCAGATGAGCGGTGAACTGCGAGAAGATGCGCCGCCGGCTCTCCCCCTCTCCCACCGTGCTGTCCCGGGTTTCCACGCGGGCGATATCGGAGAACAGGGGCATGGTTTCCTCCCGGCTGTAGGCGGCTGGAAAGCCTTCCGCACTCACCTGCACCTGATAGCGGCGCCCGGCCCGGGGGCGGTATTCGGAAACGTAACGGCCGCCCTGGGCATGGATCAGAGGAGGAAGCGGCGCCCCGTCCTCCAGCACCTGTACTACAGCGTTGGCGACAATATCCGGGCCCTCTCCCAGGGGCGGGCCGGACTGATAAACGTCGACGGCAAGCGGTTTGCCGCTTTCGAAAAAAGCGTATACCACCAGGCGGGGATCTTCGGGCTCGATGTCGAAGTCCGGTTGGGAGCAGGCGGTGAGGGTGATCAGAAAAAGCAGTACTGCTCTGTAACATAAGTTTGATCGAAGAATTTCGAGCCTATTTTGGTGCTGGGCAAGGCGCTTATGACGAGCATAGCCGGAGCTACGTGAGGAATAAGCAACGCGGCACAGCGCCAAAAGAGGCCGAAATTGTCGATAGGAATTTATGTTACAGAGCAGTATAGTGTATCTCATGTCAGAAAGAGCTGCTTATATTTTAAATGGTTGGATAAACGACAGGCGATTTATTTCCCCTCTCCTCAATACCTGGACTTTGGACGTGCAGCCATTTTAAGTCGGAAGTGGGACCGTCTGGTCAGCCGGTTAAAAAGTCGGAAGTCGGAATTTGGGCCAGAATGGGCGCTCAACGCCTTCTTTTCCGCCTTCCGCCTTCCG
>JAGFJE010000219.1 GCA_024103175.1 Phaeodactylibacter sp. | reverse complement strand
GGCGCCCGTGGCCTTGTAGTTTTTGGCAAACCACCGGTAGAAAGGCTCTCGGGCGTATTCCGGCAGCACCCGGTTTTGGTGGATGCCAATGGCTTTGTTCAGGAAACTCCGGAAGGCGTGCGCCTTTTGAACCCTGTTGATGAAGGGCGCCAGTGTGCCGGAAAACAGGGCGGCGGCTTTCGCCGAATTCCGGATCAGGCGGTCTCGCCAGGGGATACCGAAATTATCGAATTTTTTCTGCCATACTTCGCTCTTCAACTTAGCCATATCCACGTTGCTGGGGCATTCGGACTTGCAGGCTTTGCAGGAGAGGCACAGATCGAGGGCTTCGAGGAGGCGTTTGTCCGCCAGGCCAGCAGCGGACAGCTGGCCGGACATGGCCAGGCGCAGGGCGTTGGCCCGGCCGCGGGTGGAGTGCTCCTCATCGCGGGTGGCCTTGAAGCTGGGGCACATGGTTCCGCCCAGCATCTTGCGGCATTCGCCCACGCCGGTGCACATGTGGACGGCATTCCCGAAGCTGCCGTCTTCGCGGAACTGGAAAACGGTTTCCACCGGGTCGTCCCGGTAGGCGGCGCCGTAGCGCAGGTTCCGGTCGATGGGCGGGGCGTCGATGATCTTGCCGGGATTCATGCGGTTGTCGGGGTCGAACAGCTGTTTCACCTGGCGCAGGGCTTCGTACACCTGATCGCCGAAATAGCGCCGCAGGTAGAAACTGCGCACCAGCCCGTCGCCGTGCTCGCCGCTCCAGGAGCCGCCGTATTCTTTGACCAGCTCGAAGGTTTCGTCGGCGATGCGCTTGAAGCGTTCGATGTCTTCGCTCTGCCGCAGGTCGAGGATAGGGCGGACATGGATGACGCCGACGCTGGCGTGAGCGTACATGGCCGCTTCGGTTTGGTGCTTTTCGCAGATGGCCAGCACGCGGCGGATGTACTCCGGCAGGACATCGGTGGGGATGCCGGCGTCCTCGATGAAGGGCAGGGGCTTTTTGTCGCCCTTCATGCCCAGCATTAGCCCCAGGCCTTTTTTGCGGATGATCCACACGTCTTCGTATTCCGGTCCCTGGGGGTAGAGGGGGTAAGCGTACCCAAGGCCAAGTTCTTTCAGTTGGGCGATCATCCGGTGGGGGCGTTCCAGCGCCTCTTCGGCAGTATTGCCGTAGAATTCGACGATCTGGATGGCCGCCGGATGCCCTTCGATGAAGTGGCAGTGGCGCTGGGTGGTCAGATTTTTGCGGCTCAGCTCTACGATGGAGCGGTCGAGGATCTCGATGGCGGCGGGCCCGAAGGGCAGCATGGGCGTGACGGCGCGGATGGCTTCCAGCAGATCTGCGAAGTGCACCACACACACGGCCTTGAAGCGGGGTAAAGGCTCCAGGTTGATCTTGGCCTCCAGGATAGTGGCCAGGGTGCCCTCGCTGCCGCAGATGAGCTTGCTGAGGTTCCAGTCTGTTTTGCCGGCGAATTCATCCAGGTTGTAGCCCTGCACCCGGCGCATGACCTTGGGGAAGCGGGCCTGTATCTCGGCTTCATTCGCCAGAATGATCTCTTTGAATTGCCTGTAGATCTCACCTTCTCGGCCCGGCTGTTCTTCCTTTTGTCGCCAGCTTTCCGGAGATTCGTTTTTCAGGTGCAGGATCGTGCCGTCGGCCAGGGCCACTTTGAGTTCCAGCACGTGGTCGACCGTCTTGCCGTAGAGGATGCTCTTGGTGCCGGAGGAGTTGTTGCCGATCATGCCGCCGACATTGGCGCGGCTGGAGGTGGCGGGGTCGGGCGCGAAGTGCTGCCCCAGCGGTTCGAGGGCGGCGTCGAGTTCGTCGCGCACCAGGCCGGGCTGCACGCGGGCCCATCTTTCCTGCTCGTTGATTTCCAGGATGTTGTTCATGTATTTGGAAAAATCGAGCACCATGGAGTGGCCTACCGTCTGCCCGGCCAGGCTGGTGCCGCCGCCCCGCGGCAGGATGCTCACCTGGTGCTCGCCGGCGATCTTGATGGCGGTAAGTACATCGGCCTCGTCTTTGGGCAGCACGACGGCCACCGGGCGGGCCTGGTAGACGCTGGCGTCGGTGGCGTACAGGCCAAGGCTGGCCTCGTCGGTGAGTACGTTGCCCCGGATGTTGGTTTTCAATCCATTGGCGAAGAGGAGGTGATCGGCCATTGTACGCTAATTGAGGTTTGAGGGATAGGGCTAATGTAAGTAATTATTTGGCAGATCGCACAACTTTATTCGGCAGTGGCGTTTATATGATGATCATTGAAAAACCTGGATAAACCATAGCCAATTATGCACGCCGCATCGCTGAGAAAAATTCTGTGGATCACCCTTGCCTGGATACTGTTGGCCGTCGCCGAATTCGGCCACATGTACGGCACAGCCTCCTCAGTGGGTTGCCCAATGTCCGCTGACATGACATGGATAAGGTTTACGACCGCCCTGTTGTCGGGCTCGATGGCCGGCCTGATCGGAGGAACCCTGATCGTGTACGTTTTCAATTACTGGCTGCGCAACCGGCCCTACGGAGAAGCGCTGGGGCTTATTCTGGGCACTTTTACCCTGGTATTCTTCGGGATCAGCATCATTTCGGGATTTTTCCTGCACAGCCGGGAACTGAGGCTGCCGGCCGGGCATCCGGAGGTGGTCCAGGCCGTTTTCTCCATTTTTTATGACTTCGACACCATCCGCACCTATCTGTTCTGGTTTGTTGTTGTATTGATCACCAATATTACCCTGCTGGTCAACGAAAAATACGGCCCCGGGGTATTCCGCGATTTTTTGCTCGGCCGCTATTTCCGCCCCCGGCGGGAAGAGCGCATTTTTATGTTCCTCGACCTGCGCAGCTCGACGACAATTGCGGAAAAGCTCGGGGAGGAACCCTACTTTCGATTCATACAGGAAGCGTTCCGCGATGTGACGCCGGCCATTCTGAAAAATAGAGGCCAGATCTACCAATACGTCGGCGACGAGATCGTTGTCAGCTGGCCGCTTAATGCCGGCCTGGAGCAGGGGCGGTGTATCGCTTGTTTTCTGGACATCCAGCGCCTGCTCCGTAAACGCGCCGCTTATTATGAGGAGGCCTATGGGCGCCAGCCCGAATTTAAAGCCGGCTTACACTACGGGCACGTGATGGCCGGCGAGATCGGCATCGTCAAGCGGGAGATCGCTTTTTCCGGGGATGTTCTCAATACCACGGCGCGGATACAGTCCAAGTGCAACGAATTGGGCGTCGACGTACTGCTCAGCGAGAAGCTCGTCCATGCCCTGCCGCCGGCCTTTCAGGGCGCGGCTCGTGTTCTGGGAGCGCTGCCCCTCCGCGGCAAAGCGGATGAGGTGGTGGTTTATACGGTGTGAGGATATGGACTGCCCGTCTCCTTCGAGCCGGGTAAAAATTAGCAAATGAGTGAATGACTGAAAATTAGGGCTTTCGTTAGTTGAAAAAAATCTTTACATTCCCCTCAAAAAAACTATGGCACTTGATATTCAGCACACCTTTCTGGAGCGCTTTCTCCGCTACGTTCAGATCGACACACAATCCGATCCTTCCTCCAAGACAATCCCCTCCACCGAAAAGCAGAAGAACCTGGGCAAAGTCCTGGTGGAAGAACTCAGGGAGATGGGCGTCGAGGACGCTCACCTGGATGAACACGGCTACATCTACGCCACCATCCCCGCCAATACGGACAAGGAAAACGTGCCGGTGATCTGTTTCTGCTCGCATATGGATACTTCGCCGGACTGCAGCGGTAAGGGCGTGAAGCCCATCATTCACCGCAACTATGACGGCTCCGATATCACCCTGCCGGATGATCCGACAGTCATACTCCGCCCCAAGGATCATCCCAACCTCAAAGAACAGATCGGCAACGACATCATCACGGCCAGCGGCACCACCCTGCTGGGCGCCGACAACAAGGCCGGCCTGGCGGAGATCATGGACGCGGCCCACTACCTGATAACGCATCCGGAAATCAGGCACGGCAAGATCCGCATCCTTTTTACCCCGGACGAGGAGATCGGCCGCGGTGTCGACAAGGTGGATATGGATAAGCTGGGCGCCGATTACGGCTACACGGTAGATGGAGAAAAGCGCGGCTCCCTGGAGGACGAGACCTTCTCCGCCGACGCCGTTACCATCGACATCCGTGGGGTGAGCATCCATCCGGGCTTCGCCAAAGGCAAGCTGGAAAGCGCCCTGAAGATCGCCGCCGATATCGTGGCCGCCCTGCCCAAGGACCGGCTCTCGCCGGAGACGACGGAAGGCAAGGAGGGGTTCATCCACCCCATTTCCATTAGCGGCGGGGCCGAGCTGGCCAAGATCGAGTTCATCATCCGCGATTTTACGGATGAGATGCTGGAACACCACGAGAACTTCCTGCGTGGCATCATGGACGAGGTGCTGCAAAACTACCCCAACTCCCGGGCCGAGTTCAAAGTGACGGAGCAGTACCGCAACATGAAAATGGTGCTGGACAAGCATCCGCAGGTGGTGGAATACGCCATGGAGGCCATGCGGCGCGCCGGCGTGGAGCCCCTGCGCAGCAGTATCCGCGGCGGTACGGACGGTTCCCGCCTGTCGTTCATGGGCCTGCCCTGCCCGAATATCTTTGCCGGAGAGCAGGCCTTCCACTCCCGGGAAGAATGGTGCTCGGTGCAAGATATGGAGAAGGCGGTGCAGGTGATCGTGCAGCTGGCCAAGGTGTGGGAGGAGCGGAGCTAAGGGGGGATGGTTGGATGGTTGGCGGGCGTTTGGCCGTGTGAAATTGTTGAATTGTTTCTGAGGCGTATAATGGGGGAGTGTTCGCAATTCGGTGTTCGCTGTTCGCAAGTCCCTGAAAATCAAGGGGTATTTTTCAGAAGACACAGAAAAATGAACTATTCCTATAATGGCCGGGAGAATTCGTCGTTTTTATAATCATGAAGAAACTACTGCTGCTCCTCGCCCTTATTGAAGGCGCCTTCAGTGCGGGCGCGCTCAATGATTACCAGAATTCCATCGTAAAGATCTTTGCCACCAAGCAGGAATACGATTACAGCGAGCCTTGGAAAAGAAGCTCCATTATCCGTAGCTCGGCGACCGGTTTTATCATTGAAGGCGGAAGGATACTCACCAATGCGCATGCTGTATCAAATGAGAAGTTCATTCAGGTGAGGTTTGATAATAACCCGGAAAAGATTTCGGTGGACCTGGAATTCATTTCCGATGATTACGACCTGGCGGTATTGAAATTCAGGGATGATTTTGACCGCAGTAAACTGGAGCCCCTACAACTGGGAGGCCTGCCAAATGTCCAGGATGCCGTTACTGTTTACGGATATCCTCAGGGAGGGGATGGGCTCAGCATCACTAAAGGAATAATATCGAGGATACAACTGCATAAATATGTGTACTCTCAGCAGGAGTTTTCGGTTTTGCAAACCGATGCCGCCATCAATCCGGGCAACAGCGGAGGGCCGGTCTTTAAAGATGGATTGGTGGTGGGCGTGGCTTTTCAGGGGCAAAGAAGTGCCGATAATATCGGCTACATCATTCCGGTACACATCATCAAGCATTTTTTGAAAGACATTTCCGATGGGGAATACAACGGCATACCGTCCTTAGGGTTGAGCTGGTCAAAACTGGAGAGTAAAATTCACCGGAGGATGCTGGGCATGAGGCCGGAGCAAACAGGAATACTGATAAAGCGGGTGTTGCCGTATTCCTCCCTGAGCGGCATTCTTCAAAACAATGATGTGCTGTTGGCCATAAACGGCTACCCGATAGGTATAGACGGCAGCATTGAATTCCGGCAGCAGGAAAGAGTGAGCTATAATTATGTGCTGGAGAATACGGATTTTGGTGAGGGGTTGAGTATCAAATTTTTGAGAAATGGCCAGGCCCTCGAAAAAAAGGCCCGGTTAAAAGAGCCGGCGGCCGAACCGGTTATTGCCAATTACAGCAGCATCACGCCGCCCACCTATCACATCACATCCGGCTTCATTTTTGAGAAGTTGAGCATCAATTATCTGAATAAGTACACCCGGTCATTCTTTAACCGCAAGGACGCGCCCTATCAATTGCTGTCGATCGCGGACAACCCGCCGGCGGATGTGGAGGAAATCGTGTTTATCGTTTCCGTTTTACCGGATGAGGCGAATATCGGATATCAGAAGATAGAGAATTTGAGGGTCGAGAAAGTGAACGGTGTGAAAGTCCTGAATTTCAAAGCCCTTGTCAGCCAGCTGCATACGGAGGGCTTCATCGTTCTGGAAGGCTCGGAAGGGGAGGTTATCGTTATCGACGGGGCGAAGTCGAAAGAAAGGGATCCGGCTATTATGAAGAATTACAATATTCCGCAGTTGTCATCGGAATAGGCTGGGTACCAATGGCCATTCCGCAGGCTCCCAGCACACTCTACTTCAATCTACCTTAGTGCCATGAACTACAACAACAAAAAATTCCGGCCCATCAGCAACACCGAAAACGGAGAAACTTCTGAACAAACCATTTTCCATTACAAGCAAACAGGGAATATCCTGGCCTGTGAATATTCCGGCGGTAAAATTGTCAAGGGGCACCTCATAGGGTTAGTCGATGAACTGGGCGCCATCGACATGCGCTATCACCAGGTTAATGAAAAGGGGGAGTTAATGACAGGAGTTTGCCGCTCAGAACCCGAATTGCTTCCAAATGGCAAGATAAGGCTGCACGAAAACTGGCAATGGACATCCGGTGATCTTTCGAAGGGGTATTCCGTGCTCGAAGAACTTTGAATAAGCTTTTCTGGGTTTTTCCCGCCGAACGAACGACCTTTGCCGGAAATCCAAACCCGTAACCGATGATCCTGTTCTTTGGAAGTTCCTCCCATACCGTTTTTGCCGTTCAGGTAGAGGCGGCCCTTGCTGATGAAGACATCGCCAAACTGTCGTGGCTGTTCGGCGGCCAGCCGCAGATAGATGCCGAGCGGGTCGAGGGCCTGTTCGTCGGCCCACGCGCCGCCATGGTCTCTCCCTGGAGCACCAATGCCGTGGAGATCACCCAGAATATGGGCATTCAAGGCATCCGCCGCATCGAACAGTTCGATCTGCTGGGGCCCGGCGATGATAGCTACGACCCTATGCTCACCCAGAAGTACAAGGAACTCCACCAGGACATCTTCACCATCGATATCGAGCCGGAGCCCATCCGGGAGGTGGAGGACATTGCGGCCTACAATGAAAAGGAAGGGCTGGCCCTGAGCGAAGAAGAGATACGTTATCTCGAGGAAGTGGCGGAGCGCATCGGCCGGAAGCTCACCGACTCGGAGGTGTTCGGGTTTTCGCAGGTCAACAGCGAACACTGCCGCCACAAGATCTTCAACGGAACGTTTATCATCGACGGGAGGGAGCAGCCGGATTCCCTGTTTTCCCTGATCAAGAAAACGTCCAAAGCCAACCCCAATTCCATCGTATCGGCCTATAAGGACAACGTGGCCTTCCTGAAAGGCCCGCGGGTGCGCCAGTTCGCCCCCAGGGCGGCGGGCCGGCCGGACTATTACGAGAAAAAGGAATTCGATTCGGTCG
>JAGFJE010000190.1 GCA_024103175.1 Phaeodactylibacter sp. | reverse complement strand
TCGATGCCGTTGATCATGAGCACATCGCAATGCTTCCCTTCCGGTATCTTGAGTTTTACGTGGGTGGGAAAGGCCGCCCCGCCGAGCCCGACGATGCCGGCGTCCTGAATGCCCTGCAGGATCTCCTCGGGAGTGGCCGTTTCGAGGTCCACCGGAGTGCCTTCCAGCACTTCCTGGCTGGAGGCCGGAAAGGCTTCCAGATAGATGCCGGGCGACATTTTGCCGGAGATGGTCGGCACGTTGGCGATCTTTCTGACCGTCCCCGAAATGGGCGCATGCAGCGGCACCGAAACGTAGCCGCCGGCTTTGGCGAGCAACTGGCCCCGAACGACTTCCTGGCCATCCCGCACCACGATCTGGGAGGGAGCGCCGATGTGCTGGGCCATGGGCAGAATGATCAGCGGAGGAAACGGGAACTGCCGGATGGGCAGGCCGTTGGTCTCCTCTTTATGCTCCGGTGGGTGAACACCGTGTTTAAATGTGCTTTTGCGAAAATTCAATAGTCCCATTGATCACTTGATTATAAGGTTTGGAGGTTGAGGCTAAGGGTTTTGTACGATGTACGGGCCAGGCGAGAACCTGAAGGTGGATGATGTACGATTGGGCTAATGTCGTACTGCCAACACCGTACACCATCCACAACCCCGGACAAGTTCACAGCAAACGCTATTCCCCTGTTCCAAACCTTACAATTAATTATATTTCTCGCCTCTCTTGATCCACTTCTCCGTATCCTTTCCGGAACGGTCTGCCGGTAACCCCGGATGGATCACCCGTGCGGTGCACTTCTCGGCAGCCTTTACCAGGTCTTCGTAAGGCCCGCCCTTCGGATCCTTGATATATGCCTTCTTATTGTCATTGTAGGCAAATATGTTGGAATTGAGCTTAATGCACTCGTCACAGGAGGTACACTCTTCCGTTTCCAGCCACGGCGCGAGGTAGTCGCCTCCGTTGGCCTGCGGCTGTTCCGGTGCTTTCGGTTCCGAAGCGGCCACCTGTGTTTCCACCGGCTCGCCCATCGCCAGATCGACGATGCCGGAGCCATTGCCGCCGGCGAGCCTCATCAGCCCCTGGGCGATCTTCCCGACGATTTCCGCCCGGACCTTGCTCTCGACATCCACCACTTCCTCTTTCTTCTTGTCCTGGCCCGCCAGGGCTCGGAGCAATATCCAGAAGTCGCGGCGCTCTTCGCAGGATTCGACGATCGTCTTGGCAACGAGCACGCGGCTCAGTTGCTGCTTCCGGTCGACAGCCCAGATGTACGGGAATTTGCCTTCCCGCTCATCGGCATCCATTTCCAGGAATTCGGAGAGAACGACCATATTCTCGTTCCAGGCATCGCGCGGAACTTTGCGGAAATGCTTCCTGAATCTTGCTTCCGTCACCGCAAAATCGGCAAAGGTCATGGCTACTTCCATTGATTTTTCCCGGCCGTTTTCCAGATATTTCAGCTGGTAAGTCGGCCAGATCTTGTCCATTGCCGGGTTACCCGAGAGGTCGAACGCCTCTTCCGCCGTTTTCCCATTGTCGGGGTTGTATTTGAAAATGGGATAGGCGCGGGACTCCATGGCCAGTTTTGCCTGGTGTGCGCCCAGGTCGTCGCCGACGCCGTGTTCGGGCTGACAGGTCGTGTACAGGTTGAACAGGGCCGGCCGCTTGGCCATCAGGCCGTCGATAAAGCCTTCGATCATCTGGCTGGTATTGGCCATGGTAGCCTGAAGTACGTAAGTGTTCCGGTGGGCCATAGCGATCAGGCCGATCTCCTTGCGCGGCTCGGGCTTTCCTTTCCAGACCTTGCCGTACTGGGCCATATCCGACACCTGGCCGATGAAGCCGGAGGTACAGGCCTGGCCGCCCGTATTGGAGTATACCTGAGTATCTACTACGATGACCTTGATGGGCTTGCCGGAGGCCATCATGCGCGACAGGTTCTGGAAACCGATGTCGTACATGGCGCCGTCGCCGCCCAGGGCCACAACCGGCGGGCACAGCAACCATTCTTCATCCGTAAATTGTTGCCAGGTGAAGTAGGTAAAGAATTCGTCGTGCTCACTGGGGTTGTACTTCCCTTCCAGTTCCAGCTCCGCCTTGCGGATGGCCTTGAAGCCTTCCGCCATCTTGGCCATATGGCCTTCGAAAATGCCCATGGCCATGGAGGTGGAATCCTGGAACAGGTGGTTGGCCCACGGGAACGGATACGGGTTGAACGGATAGGTGCTGCCCCATACCGAGGTACAACCGGTCGCGTTGGTCATACCCATGGAGGAGCGCCCGTTTCCGGTGGTTCCGTCCGTATATTTCCACTTCAGGTTTTTCAGCTTGGCCAGCAGTTGCGTGACCTCCCTCAGCCAGTCCTGGTCGATAGGCTCAGTCCCCTTTTCGGACTCCAGCTTCCGGGCAAGGCCCGACATGGTCAGGTCGCTGTTCCGCATTTCGGAAACGATCTTCGACATCGTTTCCGCGTCGCTGACATTCACGGTCTTGAAGAGCTTGGACTGGATGTGCTTCTCCAGTTTGTCGATGAGTTCTTCCAGGTGGGCGACGTGCTTCTTGATGCGGGGTTGCATCAGCGATTCTACGGTGGCCACGAAGAGATGGATAACCGTTTTTTCGGAACATCCGAGGCAGGCGCCGTCGCCGCTGGCGAACTTCAGATAGGCATCCTTGTTCAGCAGGATGGTTTCGAGCGGCCCGATCTTTTCTTCCAGGTCATCGATGCGGTTGTACTTGGCGGGGGTATTGGGCAGGTCCAGCCAGAAATCCCAGTCCTTCCGTAGCCGGGCGATGGAATCTTCGGTCTGTGCCATGGGCCGCAGCGCATCATCCGGGCAAACTTCCACACATTCCATACAGCCCTTACAGGTGGTCGGGTTGATGGTAATGCTGAACAGGCCGCCGCTGTTGGGCTGATCCTTTTCCGGAAGGTCAAAATACGGCCGGGTGAGGGCAAACTGGAAATCACCCAGTTCTTCGCGGAACCATTCCATTTCCTGCGCCAGCCCGTTGCCATTGTCATTTTCGCTGATGTACTCGTCAATAGCGTCCTGAAGGAGGTGGTTGACGGTGGCGCCGTTCTTGTTGTCCTCCTTGAACAACGCGCGTACTTTACTCTCCATCTGGCGGACGGCCTTGGGCAGGTATTCCACTTTTTCGTGGTTTTTCTTCACGCGCTTCACAACGGTATCCAGCACATCCGACAATTCGCTCACCAGCCCCGGAATAGCCGTGTCGGGGCAAACGGTATAGCAATTGGCGCAGGCCGTACAATTATTGGGGATCCATTCCGGGTGTTCAAAACGGATGCCGGTCATATCCCGGAAGAGGGAAGAGACGGCAGGCATGACGCTCAATCCGATGAACGGGTCGGTAAGGTTGTCATTGCCCATGCCGCGCTGATAGAAATTGCCCGTTTGTTCCCAGAAGCGATGGATATCGCTCAGGTTGGACTTGCTCTTCGGGATGTCTTTCAGCATGGTTGGGATAGGCAGGAGGGCTTCGCCGTTTTTCTTCTCCTCGTGCCCGGCCCCGAATACCTTATTGGTAACTTCGTGCACCTCGTCAAAGCCGCGTTTGACCACCCGCATGTTGTCATCAACCACGCGCTGGCCCTTGGCGCCAAATTTGTGCTGGAGCTGGTCTTCGATAGCTTTCAGCAGCTCGGCATCCGACAGGCCTGCTTTTTCCATGAGCGGAGAGGCGGCGAAGAAAGCGCCCTGGAAGGCGATGCCCTGCATCCTCAGCTGCAGTTCAGGGTCGGTGGCCTCCTCGCGGGCGATCTTGAACCCATCGATGTAGAAAATGCGAATGTTGTTATCGATGATGATCTTCTGATAGGGCTTCGGAATGTCCGCCCAGACATCATCGGGCTTCGTTTTGTCACTTTGAATGATAAAGACGCCTCCTTTCTTCAGGCCCGCCAGCGCGTTGGTGTGTTTGAACACGTTGGGGTCGGGAGAAAGGACGACATCGACGAAGAAATACTCACAGTTGATCCGGATCGGCTCCGGAGCAGCCGCCAGGTAGTAGGTTGTCGGCTGGCCTTTCTTCTCCGAGCCGTATTTCGGGTTTGCCTTGATGTCATAGCCCAGAAGGTCGAAGAGCGTCATGGCCAGGTTCTTACCGGTCGTGATCGCTCCCCATCCGCCGATGGAGTGGAAGCGTACGGTCACGGCGCCTTCCGGCATGAGGTTCGGGTTTTCCGACCCCCGGATGGAAAGCTCTTTGACATTGGGGTAGGCTTCCTGGATGGATTCCTGATAAGCCCGCTGCTTGGGCGTGATGGGCACATCCCGGATGAAGTCGATCGACAGGTAGAACTGCTTTTTCTTCTTGCCGTCGGGCAGCATGTTCTCGATGGCGCCTATGATGCCCTCCGGCTGCAGGTCGCGGCTTCCCATCCCGAAGGACCCGGAGTAGAGGGCCGGCATATCGGCCGGTTTGGAATAGGTGGCCAGTTCGGGATAGGCCGGGTCTTTCGGGCTCAGGCTGTTCTCTATACTTTTATTCAGGGTGGCCCGGATCTCCCGAAGCATCGGCAGGTCGGCCGCCAGGGGCTGGTCGAGGCGTTCCAGCACCACGACGCCTTTTTTGCCCTTCAATATATTGCTGACGAGGTCGGCGGGGAAGGGGCGGAACATCACCAGGTCTACGACCCCTACCTTAATGCCGCGGGTTTCGCGGATATAGTCCGCCACAACTTCTGCACTGGACACGACCGAGCCCTGGCCGACGATCAGGTAATCGGCGTCGTCTGCCTTATAGGTCATCACGCGCTCGTAACGGCGGCCGGTGAGCTGATAAAACTCTTCGAATGCCTGTTCGGCCAATTCCCTGATGTGGTCAAAGAAGAACGGGCGCTGGGCAGCTACGCTCTGCATGTAGGAATCCTGGTTTTGCACGATGCCGGCCATCACCGGGTTATCGACGTCCCAGAGTTCAGGTATACGCCGGCGTTTGTCGCCGTAAATGATCCGCTGGGCGGCTGTAGGCGTATCGATGATGTCATCGGGGCGGCCGAGGTATTCCTCGATGAGTTCGCGCTCGGGGAGCAGCATGGATTCGATCAGGTGAGTGGTCAGGAAGCCATCCTGCGCCACCACGCCGGGAGTCAGGGCCAGTTCGGCAATTCTGTGGGCGATGATGTTGAGGTCGGCCACATGCTGGGCCTTTTTGGCAAACAGCTGAAAGAACCCCGTATCGTCGATAGCGTGATAATCATCGTGCCCGGCGTGTACGTTGAGGGTGGACTTGGTCATGGCCCGGGCGCCTATGTTGAGGACGTAGGTGAGCCTTTTACCAACAGCCGCATAAAGAGACTCGTGCATATAGGCAATGCCCTGGCCGGAGGAGAAGTTGGCGGCCCGGAGGCCCGTCATGGAAAGGCCGGCCGTTACGGCGGCGGCGGCATGTTCTCCTTCGGGTTCAATAAAGATCAGGGGCCTGCCGGAAATGTTCAGGTGGCCTTTGGCTGCCTCCTCAGCCCAGTATTCTCCCATTTGTGTGGAGGGGGTGATGGGGTAAGCGCCTGCTGCATCCGACGATTCACGCTCACACATGATCGCAGCAGTATTTCCATCTAATGCGACTCGGGTACCCGGGTATTTGAATTTTTGATCTTTCTTATCCATATCAGCTTTTTTTGTACTGGGACAATTTCGTTTACAATTTTAAACCGGTTCTTTTTCAGTTAAGGCGACGGCACAAATTTTTGAAATCGGGGCCGTAATTCCGATGAGAATAATCACCCGTCAAAGTGAAAAATGTCATTAGGCCTGATATGGGTTAATCTTAATATGCGGTGGGATCCCACATCCGGCTACTAAAAAACTAAAATATGGAAGCGGAAACCTTGTCCAAACAACGTGCTCATCCTGAACTGCTTAACTGCCTTTGGGAATATCAGAATCAACATGGTTATATTCGCGACGAAGATATCGAGCAATGCTCCCGGCGGTTTGGTGTTTCCAGGATAGAACTGGAAGGCGTGATCTCTTTCTACCACTTTTTCCACCGCCGGCCCACCGGCCAGTTCACCATCTACCTCAACAACAGCATCGTCTCAGAATTCAAAGGCTTTCAGCGGGTCCGGGAGGCTTTCGAAAGGGAAACCGGCTCCCGGTTCGGTGAAATAGACCCCAGCGGAGTCTTCAGCCTTTTTGAAACTTCCTGTATCGGCCTGAGCGACCACGAACCGGCGGCGCTGATCAATTTCCACCCCTTTACCAACCTCAACACCCTGAAGGTACGGCAGATAATAGCCAGCTTAAAACAAGGTGTGCCCGTAGAGGAATTATGTGATGAGGTGGAAGACAACATACGATACATCCCACCGGGAAAACGGGCGGTATTCTTCCGGGAATACTTCCCGGGCAATGCCATCACGAAACTAGCCGGTATGAACCCGGAAGAAGTCATTGAAGAGATCAACCGGTCGAAGCTAAGCGGGCGGGGCGGGGCATTCTTCCCCACCGGCCTCAAGTGGGGCCTGTGCCGCCAGCAAACCGCCCGGCCCAAATATATCGTCTGCAATGCCGATGAAGGAGAGCCCGGCACCTTCAAAGACCGGGTGCTGATGAATTCCATGCCTGGCCTGGCCCTCGAAGGGATGGCCATCGCCGGATACGCGGTGGGCGCCAGCGAAGGCGTCTTCTACCTGAGAGCGGAGTACCGGTGGATGAAGGACAAGCTGGAAAAAGAGATCCAGCGCCTTTACCGTATGGGCCTGCTGGGTAAGAATGCCGCCGGCATCGAAGGGTTCGATTTTGACATACGCCTCCAGCTGGGCGCCGGCTCATATGTCGTCGGCGAGGAAACGGCTATGCTCAACTCCATGGAAGGCAAGCGGGGCGAGGCCAGGGTCAAGCAGTACTATCCCATCGAACGGGGGTTCCTCGGCAAGCCCACAGTGGTCAACAACGTCGAAACGCTGTGCGCCGCCGCCCGCATCATAGAGCTGGGCGCCGACCACTTCCTGTCAACCGGAACGGCCGCCTCCCCCGGCACCAAACTGATCAGCGTGTCCGGCGACTGCCACCTGCCCGGCGTCTACGAAATAGAGTACGGCATGAAGGTGGAAGAGCTGCTCAAGCTCTGCCAGGCCGACGAACCATACTACATCCAGGTCTCCGGGCCTTCCGGAGAGTGCATCTCCATGGCGGATAAGGAGCGGGCGATCTCCAAGGACGACCTCTCCTGCGGCGGGGCGCTAATGGTGTTCAGCAAGCAAAGGAATATCCTTCAGATCCTGCTCAATTTCGCCAACTTTTTCAAGGAAGAGTCCTGTGGGATATGCACCCCCTGCCGGGCCGGCAACTTTATCCTGCAGCGAAAACTGGAAAAGGTAAAGCTGGGCCTTGCCCAAAATTCGGACTTTGAAGACATCCGCCAGTGGGGGCGCATCATGCAGACGGCCAGCCGCTGCGGCCTGGGCAAAACAGCTTCCAACACATTGATCAAAGCCCTGGATACGTTCCCCGAATTTTTCGAGGTGCAATCAGGCAATGGCCTGACCAGAAAATTTGACCTAACTAAGGCAACCGAAGAATATGAAAAGTTCAAAAGCTAAGCCTAAGAAAAAACAGCCTGCAAAGGCAAAGAGTGAAGTCACCATAAAGATCGACGGAAAGGAGATCAAGGCAAAAGAAGGACAGAACCTGGTCCAGGTGGCCCGTGAAAACGACATTTTCATTCCGTCCCTGTGTTATTACGAGCACATCGACCCGCCGCTGGGCACCTGCCGCGTCTGTATGTGTGAGGTCAACGGAAAGCCGGCGCCGGCCTGTATGCAGAAGGTAAAAGACAATATGGAGGTTCGGGTGAATACCCCGGAGATGGAAGATACCCGCAAGGCCATCGTGGAAATGATGTTTGCCGAGGGCAACCACTTCTGCCCGGCCTGTGAAAAGAGCGGCAACTGCGACCTGCAGCACATGGGCTACGAGATGGGGGTGTCCATCTCCCGTTTCCCCCACCTGTTCAAGGACCGCCTCATCGATTTCCAACCTAAACGGATGATCATCGAGCACAACCGGTGCGTCAAATGCCACCGTTGTGTAGAGGAGGTGCGTACAAAGGATGGGAAAAGAGTCTTTTCCCTCTGCAACCGCGGCAACGAAACGGTTGTCGGCATCGACTACGAACAGGAGGCAAAGCTCACCCGGGAAGAAGCGCTGGCCGCTATGAAGCTCTGCCCCACCGGCGCCATCCTGGTGCGCGGACAGAGCATGGCCAGGCCCTTCGGCGACCGGCCCTTCGATAAAAAATCCGTACAAAAAGAAGAAGCGGCCAAAAAGTCCGTCGTTGAATCAACGGTCAAAGAAGCTACCGGGAAAAAGGTCATTGCCACCATCTCCCTTGCCGGCTGCTTCGGCTGCCACATGTCTATGCTCGACATCGACCTGGGCCTCATCGACCTGCTGGAAGTCGTCGAATTCAACAAATCACCGATCAACGACATCAAGAAATTCACCCGGCAGTGCGATATCGGCCTGATCGAAGGGGGGTGCTGCAATTCCGAGAACGTGGAAACCCTGCGGGAGTTCCGGAAGAAGTGCGACATCCTGGTCGCCGTAGGCGAGTGCTCCATCTGGGGCGGCCTGCCTGCCATGCGCAACATGATCCCCCTGGAGGAATGCCTGGAAGAGGCCTACCTCAACTCCATCACCACGGTTCCCGGAGAGCACATCGTGCCCTATCACGAAGACCTCCCGAAGATCCTGGACAAGGTGTACGCCTGCAACGAGATCGTCAAGATCGACTATTTCATCCCGGGCTGCCCGCCCAGCCCGGAGCACATCTGGAAAGCAGTGAAGAACCTGCTATGGGGGGAACATTATTCCATTTTGTACTCTGAATTTAAATACGACTAACCCATGGGAAAGAAGATCACGATAGACCCCGTCACCCGGGTGGAAGGACACGGGAAAGTCACCGTCCACCTCGACGAAGCGGGGCATGTAGAAGATGCATTTTTCCACATCGTCGAATTTCGGGGCTTCGAGCGTTTCGTACAGGGGCACCCTTACTGGGAAGCCCCTCTGCTGGTGCAGCGCCTGTGCGGCATCTGCCCGGTCAGCCACCACCTGGCGGCGGCCAAGGCCATCGACCAACTGATCGGGCTGGAACCGGAAGACTTGTCGCCGACAGCAACCAAGCTGCGGCGCCTGTTGCACTATGGCCAGGTCTTCCAGTCTCACGCTCTGCACTTTTTCTACCTGGCCTCTCCCGACCTGCTGTTCGGCCTCGACGCGCCGCCGGAGCAACGCAATGTAGTGGCCGTAGCCGGTGCAAATAAAGAACTGGCCCGCAAAGGCATTCTGATGCGCAAATTCGGCCAGGAGATCATCAAGGCCATCGCCGGCAAGAAGATCCACGGCATTGCCGCCGTGCCCGGAGGCGTACACAAAACCTTTACAGAGGAAGAACGCGATTATCTGCTCCACGATAACGACACCCCCTCGGCCGATACTATGATCAAATGGTCGCTGGAGATGGTGCGTTTCATCAAGGAATACCACGATAAGCACTTCCAGTGGCTGAACTCCTTTGCACGCTACCCTTCCGGCCACCTGGGGCTGGTCGGCCCCGATGGAGAACTGGAACTCTATCACGGCCGCCTGCGCGCCATTGACGCCGAAGGCCAGGTGACGCTCAATGATATTCCGAATAACGCCTACCTGAAATACTTCACCGAAGGGGTGGAGAAGTGGTCGTATATGAAATTCCCCTACCTGAAACACCTGGGCAGAAAGCGGGGATGGAACCGGGTAGGGCCCCTGGCCCGCCTGAATGTCTGCACCGGCATCCCGACCCCCCTGGCCCATAAGGAGTGGGAAGAATTCCGGCAGTATATGAACGGGCAAACCAACAACTGCACCATGCACTCACACTGGGCGCGCCTCATCGAGATGCTGCATTGCGCCGAAATGATAAAAGGCCTGCTGCAGGACAAAGCCATCCTGGGCGACGACCTGGTCCGCGAAGGCGAGCTCCGCCCCGAAGGTATCGGTATCATTGAAGCGCCCAGGGGCACGCTCATCCACCACTATCAGGTAGACGAAAAGGGCATGATCACCCGGTGCAACCTCATCGTCTCGACCACCCACAACAACGAGCCCATGAACCGGGCGGTGCGCTGGGTGGCCCAGAACGTTATCAGCGACAAACCCGAGATCACCGAAGGGATGCTCAACCAGATCGAAGTGGCCATCCGCGCCTACGACCCCTGCCTGAGCTGCGCCACTCATGCCCTGGGTAAAATGCCGCTCCAGGTTTCCATTCTGGATCATGAAGGGAAAGTGGTGAGTGAAGGTTTTAAAGGGTGATTGGAGGTA
>JAGFJE010000188.1 GCA_024103175.1 Phaeodactylibacter sp. | reverse complement strand
CCCATGGAATGGCCGATGAGGTGCGTTTTGAACATCCAGTTAGTTTCCAGAAAATGGAGCAGGTCTTCCGCCATGCAGGGGTAATCGATGTCGTCGTGGTGGGGCGAGCGGCCGTGGTTGCGTTGGTCGACGAGGTAGACCGTGTGGTGCTCCGCCAGTTGTTTGCCCAGGGTTTGCCAGTTGTCCAGCGTGCCGAACAGGCCGTGCAGGAGGACGATGGGGTCGCCCTGGCCGAAGGTTTTGTGGTTGAGGTTGATCATGATGTTCGGTTGTTCGCATTTTGGTATTCGGTATTCGCGGCCTGCAGGCGAACTGCGAACGCCGAATAACCGAATTATAAATTTAGGGCTATTCTCCCAAATACCCATCCAGCGGGGTGCCTCCGCCTTCCCACTCTCCTTCGGACCGGTAGGGGTGGAAGCGGGCGAACAGCTCTTCCCGGTACCATCCCAGCTGCCGCGTGCGGCGGATCACCTCCTTGTGTTCTTTACTTCGGTAAGCGTAGGCCATCATGGCCCGGCTGTTTTCCCAGAGGCTGAAGGTGGCCTGCTGCACCAGGGGCAGCTCTCCGATGCCGATGGAAAAGATGCGCCCGGCCTTATCATCCATCGAGCGGCTGACGGAAGGGACGAAGCGCCAGAAGCGCCACAGGTGCCGGGTACGGATGGTAGCCCGGGTGATGACGGCCAGTAGGCGTTGCTCATCGTAAGTTTCAGTGAGGGGAAAAGGCTGTTGTCCGTCCCATTCCCCGTGAGCTTTGGCGGCCTGCATGTAGGTGGTCCACCAGCCGGCGCATTGCTCGCGGAACTCCTGGAACAGCGGGTGCTCGCCGAAAAACCGACGGGCAGATGTTTCATTTTCCCATACCGCCAGCAGGCCATAGGCGCCGAAATCAGGCCAGATGCTGAAGCCGTTGCCTGCTCCGCTGCCCAGCATCTTGGAAAAGCGGAGGCCTTCCACCGCTCCGAGCTGAGGGCCGGCCAGGCCCATCTGGCGGAAGCCGTACCAACGGGTGGGGAGGGTGTTGTAACGGAAGAAGGATATGGTAGTGATTGGATTCATTGGTTCATTGGTTTATTGGTTCATGGGGGCATAGGGACTGGTAGAGTGAAACCATGAAACAGTGATTTTGTTGCCTTTTCGTTAAAATAGGGAAAGAGGCCGTTAAATGAACGTTAAACAGGTGGACAGGCTGATACTTCCTTTGTATTATAAGGTGTTAATTCATAGAAAGTTGCAGGCTGCCTGGTGGCTGGGCAGAGCGTGCGTAAATAGTGGCCTTCCGCTTTAGCAAGCGTCGAAGAAAGCAAAAGATGCACAGAAAATTGTACTTTTGAAGATTGATAACCAAAGGCTTAAAACACAAAATGGAAAATACGTTTTACCAAACCAAATTCAAAGCAAGGCATATGATTAACGCAAGCATGAAAAAGATCCTGGTGGCGCTCTCAATGGCCCTTTTTGTAGCCGTTTCGGCTAACGCGCAACGCATCGCCTATGTGGATGTTAATACCATTCTGGAAAGCATTCCCGAGTACCAGGCCGCTCAGCAGGAACTCGATAAGCTGGCCTCCACCTGGCGCCAGGAAATCGCCCAGGAATACGATAAGATCAAAGGCCTATACAACCGTTACCAGGCAGAACAGGTCCTTCTTAGTGATGATGCGCGCAAGCAGCGGGAAGACGAGATCATGGAGAAGGAAAAGCAGGTGCGCGACCTGCAAAAAGACAAGTTCGGCCCGGAAGGAGAGCTTTTCAAGCGCCGGCAGGAACTCGTCCGGCCGATACAGGACCGGGTCTATGCGGCTATCGAAGAGTACGCCAATGAGCGCGGCTACGATTTCATCTTCGACAAGTCGGGCTCTACGGGGATGATCTTTACCAACCCCCAGTATGACAAGACCTCGGATATCATGGATAAGTTGAAGTAAATCAAAACTTTGGTTTTTACTTCGCCGCAAAACCGCTATTTTTGCAGCCGTTTTGCATCATTCGATAACCAAAAACAAAAATAGGGACACAAAATGAAGCGTATTGTGAAGATAACCGCCCTTCTGCTGATGGTGTTCGGCGCTATGAACGCCGTCCAGGCCCAGAAGTTCGGCTACGTCAACTCCTCAGCCATCCTGGCGGAGATGCCGGAAGTGAAGCAGATGGAAGCCAACCTGGAAGCCCTGCAGAAGCAGCTGCAGAAGAAAGGCCAGAGCATGGTTGAGCAACTGCAGCAGGACTATGCCGTTGTACAGCAGAAAGCCGCCAGCGGCGACCTGTCGCCCAAGCAACAGGAAGAAGAGGCCAAAAAACTGGAAGATCAGCAGGCCGAGATCGCCAAGTTCGAACAGGATATGATGAAGCAGCTCCAGGACAAGCGCAATAAGGAACTGCAGCCCATCCTGGAGAAGGTCAACCAGGCCATTACCGATGTTGCCGAAGAGAATGGCTTCCAGTTCATCTTCGATGAAGGGGTCATCCTCTATGCGGATGAATCCCAGAACGTAGAAAGCCTCGTCAAAGCTAAACTGGGTTTGTAACTTGACTGCCAAAGGCCAACCTGTTGGCATCTTCGATTCTGGCATAGGCGGCCTGACCGCCGCCTATGCCATTATCCGGCAACTCCCCCATGAGCAGATCGTCTATTTCGGCGATACGGCTCACCTTCCCTACGGCCCCCAGCCTGCCGAGGCCGTCCGCACTTACAGTGCCGACATCACCGCATTTCTTCTGGAACAAGGGTGCAAAGCCATCGTAGTAGCCTGCAATACGGCCACTGCCGCCGCGCTTAACTATTTGCGTGAACGTTGGCCCGACATCCCCTTCATCGGGATGGAGCCGGCCGTCAAGCCCGGCGCCAACGCCACCCGCACCGGTAAGGTAGGCGTTCTGGCCACCGCCGGCACCTTCAAGAGCCAGCGCTACGCCAGCCTCATGCACCGCTACGCCAAAGATGTCGAACTCCTGGAAAACCCCTGTACGGGCCTGGTGGAGCGCATAGAAAACGGCCAGCTCAACGGCCCGGAAATGGAAGCCTTCCTGCGCAACATCCTTGAACCCATGCTCGCCGCCGGGGCCGACACCTTTGTGCTCGGCTGTACCCACTACCCTTTCGTCCAGCCCCTGATCGAAAAGATCGTTGGGCTGCATTCCTCGGTTATCAACCCGGCGCCCGCGATCGCCCGGCAGTTGCAGCGCGTGCTGGAAGAGCGGCAACTGCTCAGCCCGGGATTGCGGGGGGCGCACCGGTTTTATGTATCCGGGGAGAAGGGGAATTTTGAAAGCCTGGCGTCGGGGCTGCTGGGGTTTGAGGTGAGGGTGGAGGCGGGGGTAGTGTTGTAGTGAAAACCTTTACTTCAAAGTCAAAAATTCAATTAATTTATCTTTTTTGTAAATATAAATTACTATATTTGTAAACGAACAAAGCCTTTTACATTTATAGTAAATGAAGATATTAGATAAGGAATCTGGAAGTGAGTTTGAGGCAATCATCGAAAAAGTTGCAGAATCCGATTATTCTGAGATCAAGCGAGATAAAGGTTTTATCTTCAACTGGAGCCTGGAAAAAGAATATGAAGTTTATAAACTTTACCTGAAAGATGAAGAGGGCAGAATTTTAGGGTTGCTATCCGTAATTGATAACCAGAGTGAGCTGAGACTTCACATCAATTTGATAGAAGTGACAAGAGGCAATGTCGGAAGAATAAAAAAATTGGACAACATTGCCGGCTGTTTGATCGCATTTGCTTGTTCTATCGCGTTCAAAAGAGGATACGGAGGATTTGTTTCCTTATTGCCAAAAACCAAACTGGTTGATCTTTACCAAAACAAATATGGCTTCAGGCAATACGGAAGGTTGCTGGCAGTAGAATTCGAAAGTTCAAAATATTTAGTTGATAAATATATAGGCAGTGAATAAGTACGAAAGAATCTATAAGGAATTAAGAAAACAATTCTCCGATGAGGAAATTGTCGAGCGGTATGTCATTCCTGAAGATCTGAGCGATCAGGAAAAGAAGGAAATAGAGGAAGAGTTCAGAAAACTAAGGTTGAAGTCGCTGAAAGAGAGAACAGAAGAACAGCGATTGTTGTCAGAGTTGATGCGGATGAAACTGCTGATGAAGGATTATTTCGAGCGAAGCGGTTTTGAAGAAGAACTTTCGTTTTCCAATCAACTGGAACAATACATAAAGATCCTTGGCCGGAGTAAAAAGGATTTTGCAGGTGAAATTGATTTACATCCTACAAAATTGAGCAGGCTGCTGAGTGGACGGGAGAATCCCAATGTCGAATTGGTTTATAGATTAGAGAATCATTGTGGCAATGTTATCCCTGCAATCTATTGGTGGAGATTGCACTCAAGAAAACTGGAGGAAGAGATAAAAACCGATGAGAAAAAAAGGAAAATTGAAAGTAAAAAAGTAAAGAACAATTTGAAGTTCAGAGCATAAGGTTCACCTCAATTTCACATTAAAAAAGTCCACCGTCCTTTCCCACGCCAGCCTGGCGGCAGCCCCATCGTACCGGGGTGTAGTATCATTGTGAAACCCGTGATTGACATCGGGGTAAAGGTGAGCGCTGTATTCTTTATTGTTGTCCTGCAGGGCCTTCGCATAATCCGGCCAGCCCTCGTTCACTCTTTGGTCGAATGCGGCGAAGTGCAACAGCAAGGGCGCTTGAATGGCGGGCACTTCCTCTGCCGACGGTTGCCCGCCATAGAAGGGAACAGCCGCCGCCAGATCCGGAACCCTAACCGCCATCATATTGGAGATCCAGCCGCCAAAGCAAAAACCGACTACGCCTACCTTCCCGGTGCATTCCTCGTGGCCTTTCAGAAATTCGAAGGCGGCGATAAAATCCTCCAGCATTCCATCCCTGTCTCTTTGCCGTTGCAATTCCCTGCCGTCGTCATCATTGCCGGGGTAGCCGCCAAGCGGGGTCAACGCATCCGGTGCAAGGGAGATAAAGCCTTCGAGGGCCGCCCGGCGGGCTACATCCTCGATGTGGGGGTTGAGCCCTCTGTTCTCGTGCACCACCACAATTCCGGGCAATTTGCCCTTATTGTCCTTCGGGCGGGAAAGCAACCCCCGGATCTTACCGCCGCCTTTGGGCGAATCGTACTCTATATACTCAGACCTCAACCGGGGGTCATCCGCCCTGACTTGCTGCCTTTCGGCATATTTGGGCAGCAGATATTCGAGAATAGCAGGGACGGTAAGCCCTCCTACTGCATAGGCGCCGAGCCGCTCCACAAAGTCGCGGCGGCCGATCTTATTGTGTACGTAGCTGTCGTATAGGTCAAAGACTTCTTGTTTTAATTCTATTTTTTTCATTTTTCAGCTCTTTTTTAAACGATAAAGGCCACAAGGCAGGCATTCAAGATCCGCCTTGTGGCTAAAATAGGTATTAATGTATGAAACTAATACTTCTATCCTGCTATAAGAAAAATATACGCTAAAACCTTTTCTGCCCGGAAAACTCCATGGCCTCTCCTTTCCCGAATCCGTAACTGAAGCCAACAGTCACAAACCGCCCTCTCTGCCGCCGGTTGTACAGGTAGAATTCGGCCTGGTCTGTCACACTCTCCATGATGCGGGAGGCAAATATGTCTCTAACACTCAGGTTGAGCACGCCCTTGCCATTGATTATCTTTTTGCGCAGGCCCATATCCGCAAAGAGGTTATCGGACACTTCACTTTGTACCGTCTTGTATTTCGACTGGTAATGGCCGGTTACTTCAAAGTCTATTTTCGCCGGCAGTTTGAACTTAGCCGTCCACTTGGTAGACCACTGGTCGGCGGTAAAGTCAAAGGAAGTGGCCTCCAGCGTGCCCTGCCGGTTGAAATAATTGTAGTTGAGATCGCCGTTGATGGACAACCAGATGTTGGGCGTGTACTTGGCGTTGAATTCTACCCCTGTGGCCTGGTTAGTGCCCAGGTTGACCGGCTTGAAAGTGTTGACATTGTTTTCAAAAGTGGAGATCCGCTCCACCACATCGGTAGTATACCGATAGTAAACGCCAAAATTCAGGGAGGTTTTACCAATGATGTAGATACTGGCAATTTCGTAGGAATCGGTAAATTCAGGCTGCAGATCGGGGTTGCCGGTGCGGATGCTGAAATTGTTGCGGATATTGAAGAAGGGGTTCAGGTCCCAGAGGCGGGGCCGGAAGATCCGCCGGGAATAGCCCGCCTGGAGGGAGAAGTTCTCCGTCAGCTTGTAGGAGGTGTGAGCGCTCGGAAAAAGGTTGGTGTAGTTCTGGCTGTTGGCTTCATTGGTGTTGGCCAGCAAAGTGTTCAAGTCGGTGTTTTCCACCCGGAGGCCCAGTTTCACGCCCCATTGATCCCCTTCGTAAGCGCCGGTGCCATACACGCCCAGCACCTTCTGATCGTATTCAAATACGTTGGTCTGCCGGGGATCGTTCACCCATTCGCCGTCGACCAGGTTGTTGACCTCGTAGTCGTTGCTTACGTCATTCAGCACATACTGTGCTCCGGTTTCCAGCGTCAGCTTATCCGAAAAAGGCTTGGTATAATCCAGTTTGACGGTGTTCTCCGCCTCCTTGAAATCGGTGCGGGTTTCCTGGGTGGCGTCTGTGTTGGTTCCGGAAACGGTCGTATCGAAAAAATCAGACGCCTGTTTTTTCCCAAAGAAACTGCCTATGGCGCTGAACAGCAGGGTATGATCCTCATCATCCTCAAAATCTTTTTTGTACTGGAGTTCATATTGCCATTTCGGGTTGGTGGCCGTTGTATTTTCATCCCGGTACCATTCGGAGGTGGCGGCGCCCGTTCCATCGAGGAAGCTGAAGTTAGTGAGGGAGGGCTGGTCTTCCACTTCGTAGGCGAAATGGCCGGAGAGGGTCAGCACATTATTGGAGTTGATGTGGTAATCCGTACCCAGTATCACATTGTAAAAGGTTTCGTTCCGGTACTCTTTCCCGCTGGACAGCACGGTGGTATTGCCGATCAGGTCCCGGTTGATGTTCTCGATATCATCCGGCAATTCCCGGTACCCCACGCCCAACTGGCTGAAGAGATTGAACTTTTCCGTCCGGCGGTTCAGGCTCAACCCGAAACTGTGGTTGTGGGGGATGCCCGTATTGACGGTGGCGGCGCCATTGATACCCTTCCTTTCCTCCTTTTTGATCACGATGTTGATGATGCCCGAGGTGCCTTCCGCATCGTACTTGGCCGACGGGTTGGTGATCACTTCTATCCGCTCGATCATATCGGCGGTGATGGTGCCGAGCGCATTTCCCTGTTCGTTTGTCAGTACGGAGGGCTTGCCGTTGATCAGGATCTGCACGCCTTTGCTGCCTCGCAGGCTGATCTCTCCTTCGATATTTACGTTTACGGAGGGGACGTTATTCAGCACTTCCAGGGCGCTGGCGCCGGTGCTGCTCAGGTCCTGCCCAACGTTAAAAACCCGCTTGTCAAGCTTGAATTCCGTCTGAGACCTTTCTCCCCGGACGACTACTTCGTCCAGCATCTGGGCATTATCTGAAAGCAGTATGGTTCCAAGGTCAACCTTTCCGCCAGTGATGGTGAACTCTTTAATGGTTTGGGTAACAAATCCAATAAAGCTGACCTCTATAAAAAAATTCTGAGGCGGGGCGCTGACCGCAAAAGTGCCGTCAATGCCGGTAGTGGTGCCGGTTACCGGTTTTTGGGTTTCAGGGTCCCCGATCATTACCGTGGCAAATTCGACCGGCTGCCGGCTGGTGCTTTCCACGACAGTTCCCCTTACTTCAATGCTCCGTTTCTGGGCGGCAAGGATATTGGCGGCAAAAGCAAAACAGGTAAAAAGCACAATTTGAATGAGCCTTGATTTCATGGCTAAAATGATTTTGAAATGAATTGATGCCACAAAAGAGCAGGGCTTTCATCAAATAGAAAAATAGTTTCTTTGAACGGCGAAAGTAAACCCGTAAACGACAGGGTTTCCGTTGAAAGTGGAATATCAGCAGTTTACAGGGCAGGATCGGCCGTTGACCCGGTTACTTTTTTTAAATTGCTTTTGTTGGGCTAAATTTGAAGGATGATAAAAAAGATCAAAGCGGCGGCGATATCTTCAAGAGAGGCCTTGTTCCAGGTTGCCCTGCACCTGATAGTGTTTATCTTTTATTCCTTTGACAAATTCCACCCGCATTTTGAATCCTTTAAGGTTCTTTTCTTCCTCAACTATGCTGTTGCGGCGTTCATCATCAATTACTTTCTGCTGCCCCACTTTTATTACCGGAAGAAATACCTGCCGTTTTTCGGTTCGGTTGTACTGGCCATTGCCGTGGTGATCCTGATCGAAGAATTGGTTCTGGAGCCCGTATACTTCCCCGGCAGAAGGGCGGACACTTTTCCCGGCCTGCTTTTTACATTGGCGCAGGTATTGCCCGTTATCACGATTTTGGTGGGCTTCAAATTTGCCTGGGATGCTTTGGGAAAGCAACGGGAGGTGGATGCATTGAAGATCGCCGTAAAGGAAAGCGAACTGCAGTTCTTAAAATCCCAGATCAATCCGCACTTCCTTTTCAACAACCTGAACAACCTGTACGCATATACCATCGAAAACTCGCCTAAAGCCCCGGAGATCATCCTGGAGCTGTCTTCTATCCTGCGCTACATGCTCTACGAATGCAGGGAACAATACGTGCCGCTCACCAAAGAGGTGGAGCAAATGGAGAACTTCATTAAACTCAACGAACTGCAGATCGAAGAACGGGGGCAAGTGAACTTTAATGCTCAAAACATAAGGGCCGGTTACCAGATCGCGCCGCTGATCCTGATCGTTTTTATTGAAAATGCCTTCAAGCACAGCATGGCCAGCCAGGCCGATGATATTTTTATTGAAGTCGGCATTCAGTTATCCGATGCCGGAACACTGGAGTTTGCCTGCACCAACTCATTCCTGCCCCAGTCCAATACCGAGGCGCTTTCACAGGGGATCGGGTTGGCCAACGTCCGGAAAAGGCTTCAACTCCTGTACCCGGATGCCCACCGGCTGGACATCCGGGAAGGAGAAAACCGGTACGAGGTTCGCCTGTCTATCGAATTGAACAAAACAGCGGAGCTATGAATTGCATCATCATCGAAGACCAGCCGCCGGCGCAGCGCATCCTGAAAAAATACATCGAAGACATCGGTTCCTTACACCTGATGGGCACCTTTTCGGATGCGATCCAGGCAATGGCGTTTTTAAAATCCGAGCCGGTGGAACTGATATTTCTGGATATCCACCTGCCGAAAATTTCGGGTATGGATTTTCTGAAGGCCCTGCCCAGTCCACCTAATGTCATTCTGACCACTGCATTTCCCGACTATGCTCTGGAGAGCTACGAATTCAATGTCGTTGATTATCTGCTGAAGCCTTTTTCCTTCCAGCGTTTTGTAAAAGCGGTTTCCAAAGTTCCCGTAAAAGGACATAGCGAAGCAAGGCCGGAGGGGGCGGAAAACCATCCACCAGCCCGAAAAGAACTGTTCATCAAGTCGGGCTATGAGCACATAAAAATCACGGTTGATGAAATAATCTGTATCCGGTCCGATGCTGATTACACCGAAATATTCATCCCCGGGAAAAAGTATTTATCCTCCGAGCCGCTTCGCTACTGGGAGGAAAACCTGGACGGCACCCAGTTCGCCAGGGTGCACAAATCCTATATCATCAATGCTTCCAAAATTGAAAAAATAGTGGGCAACAGGGTTTATCTAGCCGGCGGAACGGTAGTGCCCGTCGGAAGGGCTTACAAAGACGGTTTTATTGAGCGGTTTGTCAGATAACTGATGAGCAGGTGGTTGGGGCAGCACAATGCAGCGAGATGCCCCCCGCCATGTCGTTGAGTTAATTGCGCTGTGTGGGACATTTACACTTTTACACGATTCCACATTTACACCGTCAACCGAAATCGCACATACTTGATCTTCTTCCCCTCCTCCAGGTGCATTTTTTCATAGTACGTCTTCAGTTCCAACTCGGGAATGGGCAGCGGCTTGGCGTAGATGTCATCATCCTGGTAGAGGATCTCGGCGCCGGGGTAATCCGCCAGTACCTCCAGCGTGAACTCGTAGAACTGCGGCTCGTCGGTCTTGAGGTGGATGAGGCCGCCGGGTTGGAGCACCTTTTTGTACTCGTTCAGAAAGCGGGGGGCGGTGAGGCGGCGGTTGGCCTTGCTCTTGCGCAGGAAAGGGTCGGGAAAGGTGATCCAGATCTCGCTGGCCTCGCCCGGCGCCAGGAAGGTGGCGATCTGTTCGATGCGGATGCGGAGGAAAGCGACGTTATCCAGTTTTTCCTCCAGGGCGATGCGGGCGCCTTTCCAGATGCGGGCGCCTTTCACATCCACACCGATGAAGTTGCGATGGGGGTTCTGCCGGGCCAGCCCCAGGGTGTATTCCCCCCGGCCGCAGGCCAGCTCCAGTGTGATGGGTTTGTCGTTGCCGAAGTGTTTGGCGCCCCACTCCCCCTTCAGGCTTACCGGCTCGCCGTTGAGGCCGTAGAGATGCGGCTCCAACGGGTTGAAGTTCTCGTAGACGTTGGAGAAGGTGAGGAGTTCGGCGAATTTTTGCAGTTTGTTTCTCTTGCTCATAATGGGGGGCAAATATAAGGGTTTTGCGTTTGAATTTTGGGAAGGCTTGTTATAAGGCGCCTTGCTCTTGGGGAAGGGGTATTGTTTATTAACGCTACCATGGTACGGTGGAGCCTACCCCAGGTTCGATATGTAGCCCCCAACTGCTGTTCGCTGTTCGGTGTTCGCGCTTGCGGGGGGGCTCCTCGGGCAGGCGAACGCCGAACCGCCGAATACCGCCCTTCTGTTCATCAGGGTAAAAACTGCCGAAGTTGGGTTCTACTCAGTCGAACTTGGGCTAATAACCAATAACCGGCCCCGCCAGATCCTAGAAATAACCAATCAACCAATATCCGGCCCCCACCCCGCTCACTCAAACCGCCCAAGCACCCGTTCCAGCTCATAATGATACTTGGGGAAAGTGTCCAGGTTGCGGTGCCCGGCGCCGTCTATGGTGATGAAGGCCTCCGGGCCGTTAAGAAAGGGGCGAAGGCGCTGAGAAAGCCGGTATTCCACGACCCGGTCGCGGGTGCCGGCAAAGATAAAGGCGGGGCAGTTGGCCTCCGGCAGGTAGCGGTCATTGGGAAACTGAAGGCGGAAGAGGGCGTCCGGGACAGGCAGGCGGGAAATGGCGCGGATGACGTTGGGCATGTTGTCAAAGGGCGTCTCCAGGATGACCAACCGCGGGCGCCGGCGCCTGGCCAGCCGGGAGGCTACCGCCGAACCCAGGGAACGCCCGTAGACAACAATGTCCTCTTCCGGATAATGCTTCAGCAGCCATTGGTAGGCCGCTTCTCCGTCGGCATACAATCCTTGCTCCGATGGCCGCCCGGCGCTCTTTCCATAACCCCGGTAGTCGATGGCAAAAAAGTCGTACCCCAGGCGGGTGAAAGCGCCCTGGTGTTGCGCCCAGCGTTGCAGGTTGCCCTGGTTGCCATGGAGATAGAGGATGGCCCCTTTGCTTTTCTGTTCGGGGGGCGCCCTGAATAACAGGGCGTTCAGGAGCGCGCCGTCCTCCGTTTCCACCCAGATCTCCCGCCACCCTTTGGCATTGAAAAAGAAGCGGTAAGCCTGAGGCAGGCGGAAAGGTTGAAAAACTAGGCGTTCCTGCAGCAAAAATACCAGCAGCAGCAAAATGCCGTAGAGTAAGAGCCCGCCTGTGAGGAAATAGATGATGTTGGCCATTGTTTCAGTTCGATCGCTCCGGAGAGTTTATTTTCGGTGTTCGGTGTTCGGTGTTTGGTGCTCGGTGTTCGGTGTTCGGTGTTTGGTGTTTGGGATTCATCTGCCCGCCCGTAGCCTCGGCGGAGGTGGGGATTCGGGATTTTGGATTGCCAATTTAGCAAGCTGTCGGCATTGCCCCTGCCTGGAGGGCAAAATAATTGTGCCGGTAATTCGTAATAAGACAAACGTCTACTCGAACATAATTGGATAATTAGTTATTTTTATTGTACACGAGATGTGAGATGCGCCCCCTTCAAGTTGAAAATCAAAAGAGCTATGAAATTCTTACATATACTGTTCCTCCTCCAGGCCCCTCTTTTTCTCTTTGCTCAGAAAATAACGGTTTCGGAGCCGATTGTACTCCGCAGTGATATTGCCTATGAACTCATCGGGGACCTCGGGGGCAACACCCTTGTTTTCCGGGACAAGGGGACGTCGTTTGAAGTGGTAGCCTTCAATCAGCAGCTGAAAGAATCCTGGTCAAAAGATATCGAACTGGACAACCGTCAGCCCAAGATCATCGGCCTGGTGGCCGGCAAGGCCCATTTCACCATTGTTTATCAGTTTCGGGAAAAATCGCATACCATCATCAAGGCCCACAAATACGGCCCGGGCGCCAACCTGATCGATTCGGTGAGCCTGGCCGACCTCGGGTACATGTTCTACAACCCCGGCTTTGAGTTCGTCCGCTCGGAAGACCGCAGTAAAGGCCTGGTGTATTTCCTTGAAAAACAGGAGCTGGTCAAGGCCTATTCTATCGACCTGGAAAACCTCCACCTCAAATGGCAGGCCGTATTTCAGCCGGACGATTTCAGCTATTTCCAGAATTTCCGGGAGATCATGGTCGATAACTACGGCAATATGACCCTCATCATGGAGAAAAACAACTTTCGCTCCAAACGCGATGGCCACCATTTTGAGATCAACACTTACTATGGCGCTTCTGCCAAGCTGGTGAAATATACGGTCCCGATGCCCGATAAGCTGACCTACGACGCCTATTTCACCTATGACCACCTCAACGACAGGCTGATCGCCGCCGGCCTGTATTCGGATAAGAACCTGGGGCGTGCCGACGGCTACTTTTTCCTCACCATCCCGCCGCAGAACCACGAACAGTACCAACTCACCCTGCAGGAGTTCGACGAAGAATTTATCAGTACTTTGGTGGGTAAGGATGGCGACAAAGCCAAAGGCCTGGCAGAGGCGAACATTCAGGAGGCTGTCCTGCGCCTCGACGGCGGCATCCTGCTCATCGGCGAACGCAACCGCACCTACGAACGGCGGGCCGCCGGCGTAAACCGCACTTTCTACGACGTCAGCGGCCGCTTCGCCGTGGATTACTACTACGACGAGGTGTTCGTCATTTCCATCCACCCCAACGGCGAAACCCACTGGAAGACGGTGCTCCATAAAAAACAATATTCCCAGGATGACGACGGCATGTATTCTTCCTATTTCCTCTTCAAGACACCCAGCAACCTGCGCTTCCTCTTCAACGACGAGATCAAATATGAAAATACGGTCAGCGAGTACGTCCTCAAAGGCAATGGCGTGGCCGAACGCAACAGCCTCCTGAGTACCGAGAACCTCAAGCTGCGCCTCCGCTTCCGCGACGCCGTGCAGGTCAACGCCGGCGAACTGATCATCCCAAGTGAGCGGCGCAACCGGCTGAAACTGGTGCGGCTGGAATATTATTAGGGGATAAGGGCGCTGGTGTGTAATATTTAAACAAGTTCTTAATCCTCAGCCGCATAGCGGCGGCAGATCATAGCCAGGGGTGCCGTATGTGTTTAGCGGTGCTCCAGGGTGACATCTGGCGAAGTGATGTCACCTCACCTCAACGCTAAACACTTACGGGGTGCCAGCCCCTGGCTATGAAATTAGCTGTGCAATTGAGCTGCGTAGCTGCGACACAGCTTCCTCTAAAAGAGAAATTTTGCATCTTGTAATAAAAAGCATGCAATTACTCACCCCCTCCCAGCTGGAATCCCTGCTGCCCTTCCCTGTACTGATCGACGGACTCGAACGGGCATTCGCCGGCAGGCACCACACCCCGCTGCGCCACCACCACGATTACATCATACCCGGTGAAGAAGAGCAGGGCGCCCTCCTGCTCATGCCCGCCTGGGATGACGGCGCCTTCTTCGGCGTCAAGCTCGTGGCGGTGAGCCCGCACAACCGGCGGCAGGGGCGCTCCACCATACAGGGCGTTTACACCCTGTTTGAAACCAAAACCGGCGCGCCTATCCTGCAGTTGGACGCCAAAGCCCTCACCAACCTGCGCACGGCGGCAGCCTCCGCACTGGCCTCCCGCTTCCTCTCCCGGCCGGACAGCCGTACGCTGCTCATGGTGGGCACGGGCGCCCTGGCGCCCTATCTGATCCGTGCCCACGCCAGCGTCCGGCCCATCACGACAGTACTGATCTGGGGAAGAAGCCCCGAAAAAGCGGAAGCAGTGGTGAAAAGCCTGGAAAATGCCCGATACTCCCTCACTCCTGTACATCAGCTCCCCCCGGCTGTTCTCGACGCCGATATCATCAGCTGCGCCACATCCAGCCCGGAGCCCCTGGTCCTGGGCCAATGGCTGCAGCCCGGCCAGCACCTGGACCTGGTGGGATCCTTCAAACCCAATATGCGGGAGGCCGACGACGAAGCCATCCGCCGCGCCACCGTTTACGTAGATACCATGGAAGGAGCACGGAAAGAGACGGGAGATATTGTGGCGCCCATCCGCAACGGAGCGCTCCGCCCGGAAGACATCCCGGGAGATCTTTTCAGCCTGTGCCGACAGGAAGTCATCGGCCGTCAACACCCGGAGGAGATCACCCTCTTCAAATCCGTAGGGCATGCCCTGGAAGACCTGGCCGCCGCCCGGCTGGCCTGGCAGATATGGAATGATGGAATAATGGAATGATGGAATGAATATGGCGGCGCCTAATCGTTCCTTCGTTCCTTCATTCCTTCATTCCTTCATTCCTTTCCACTACAGTAAAGGCGCCCCGCCAGAGATGGGTCAATTACAAAAGGATTCGGCCGGTTGCTCTGATAGCGGGCGATGCGCCGGCTGCGCTGGTATTCCTTCTCATCGACGGGGTCCTGTTGGTGCCAGCGGCAAAGGGCTGCCCGCTGTTTGATGAAGAACATGGGGTCGGCGGCCATGGCCTCCTCCCGGTACATGGTGAAAAAGTAGAACATGGCGCGGGCGGCATCACCCTTGAAATCCTCTCGGGGCTCGAACAGGCCTGCCTTCACTTCGCTGTAGGTATCGATAACTGCATCGGGGGGCAGGGAGGTTTGGGTATCGTATTGGCCGAACCACCGTTCCGTTTGCCGGTCATCCACTTCGCCCAGCATGTAGTTGCTGCGCGCCTGATTGGCCTCTACCCGGGTGGGAAAGAGGTGGTGCATATCGCTGCCGGCATTGCCGTCGCGGGCGCCCTTGCTACGGGGCCAGAGGTGTTCGCAGTTGATGCCGTCGGGGCTGCCGTCCTGGTAGAGGTACTGGGATGGGTCCTGCTCGGGAGCGAGGTACAGGCTGTAACCGGTATAGGCGCAATAAACGCTATCGCGGTGGTTATCGATCTCGCTGTACAGAATGTCCTTGGCCTGAGCATAGCTCAGTACATTCCTGGGCTTATAGTTGTTGCGCAGGGCGCTGGCGAGCCGTTCCCCCCGGAGCATGGGAAAAAGCGTTTCATGAGATTGCGCGTGAGCGAAGCCCGAAAATAGTATCAAACCAAATGCGGGTAAAATAGTCCTGAAGCAGAGCATCGTTTTGTGAATTTGAGGCTTTTCCGGCTGGGACGATGGCAGGAGTGCAGAAAAATAGAGAAAAGGTTTTAATATAACAATTTTTTTATTTTCAATATTTTCAAGATAAAATGAAAATTAGTCGTAGTTTTGTACTATCCCATTGCCACAACAGAGATGATCTTCAGCCGAAAAATACCCGCCCCTGCCTTTCTGAGCCAATACAGGGAAGCACACCAAAAATTGCCATTTTCTTATGAACCGGAGCACATCGGCGCCACCACCCGCCCTGGATCGCCCCCTGGCTACGACCATGACCTCAACGAGGTGAAGCTGGGCCGGGGAACAGCCTGTTTTGAGGCGGCCCGTGCAGCTATGGCGGACTGGGCCATGTTCCCATCTGGATGGACGCGCACCTTTCCCCGGCCGGCGCCCATTGAAGAAGGCGAGGTTGTCCTCGTCCTTTTCCGCCTCTTCGGCCTGTGGTGGATCAATTCCTGCCGCATAGTTTATACTTTTGAGGAAAACCACCGTTTCGGATTTGCCTACGGAACCCTTCCCGGCCATGTGGAGAAAGGCGAGGAGTGTTTCCGGGTGGAAATGGAGGAGGACGGCACGGTATGGTACCGCATCCGGGCCTTTTCCCGCCCGGCGGTTTGGTTGACGAAGATTGGCTATCCTGTTGCCCGCCATTTCCAGCGGTGCTTTGTGCGGGACTCTTTTGCTGCCATGCAGGCATTTGTACAAAACCAGGGATTATGAGCAAGAATGAAAGCAAAGGCTTACAAATGACGATTACTTTCGGCATGCTGGTGCTGGGCGGAGTCATTGGTTGGTTATGGCCGGTTTCTCCAAAATCGCTGGACTGGGTGCGGATCATCCTGATCTCCGTGCCGCTGCTGTGGGCGCCCTTGGCTGTGGCGGCTGCCGGGATACTGGTTCCCATCCCATCCCGGCAGTTGCGGTTTTTCTTTCCGGCGGCCATTCTGTTTGCTTTTGCATTTCTGTTGCCGCCGACGCGGGCGGCGGCCTTTTGTACGCTGCCCTGGCTGCTGCTGTCTCTCTGGCTGGCCTATCGGGCGGCTATGAAATTATTGGCCTCAGAGCCATTTCGCCTTCCCTTACTTTGCGCCGCTGCCGCCTACTTCTACCTGATTGTGGGCGCCGCCTGGGTTGTTGCCGACAGGCTGGGCGTTCAGCCCTTCGGCTTTGACCCGGTGACCGGTTTGCTGACGGCCGTGCATTTTCACTACGCCGGTTTTCTGTTCCTGCTGGCCGCAGGGCTGGCATTGCGGAGCTGGAATTCTCCCCTTGCCCCGGTAGTGGGCTGGCTGGCCGTATTGGGCCCCCTGCTGGTGGCTACCGGCATTCTCATCACGCATTATGACGGTCCGCAAGTGATAGAGCTTCTGGCTGCCACTGTCATGGCGCTGGGCGGGGCGGGTGTGGCCGTTCGGCACGTTCAGCTGGGCATTAGTCCTTCAAAAGGAATAGGAGGAAAGTTGTATTGGCTGCTGGGCGGAATGTTGCTACTGGCAGGCATGGCGCTGGCGTTGTTGTACGGCTGGCGATCGGTTTATCCTATACCCTTGCTCACCATTCCCTGGATGTACGCGGTGCACGGGAGTGTGAATGCGGCGGCGGCGGCATTGCTGGTGGTGGGGTGGTTGGGAAACAGGGCGGGATAGTTGCCGGTTATCGGCGAGAACACCAACAACCGGCAACCGGAAACTTATTCAACTCTCACGAAGTACTCCTCCAGCTCAAAAGGCCCGTCCGTAAACTCCAGGATGCCCTTCTGGCTGAAGTTGTCCCCGGTGTACTCATACTCATAGGGGATCATCTTGTCGATGAGCTCGATGCTCCGGGTTGTGGCCTTGACCGTTTCCACGTATTTGCCGTCCTTCATCTCGTAGGTGCCGAAGACCATGCCGTCCATCTTGCCGTTATTCTTATTGTACACAACTACATAAAAGTGGGTAGGGGTAATGAGCTTGTGCACCATTAAACTATCGGCGGGAGGAACCGCCTCTTCCTGGTCGCCGTATAGCGATCTGGTCATTTTCCAGAG
>JAGFJE010000178.1 GCA_024103175.1 Phaeodactylibacter sp. | reverse complement strand
CGCGGCGGCGCTGGCTAAGGCCGTCTCCAGCGCTTGGGTCGAGTTCGCACGAGCCGGTAAACCGGCTGCAGAAGGGCTTCCGGAATGGCCGGCCTTTTCGAAGGACGGCCGCGAGAGCATGCATATCAACAACACCAGCGAGGTAGGCCCCTACATGGGGACGGGCCCACGAAAATTTGGGGCGGGTTTAGCGTTTTTGTGTCCGTCTGTTCAGCCGGATAAATTTTCGTGGCAGGACTTCAGGCACCATTCTGCCAAAGCGAGAATTGCTGACATTTTAGTAATGAAATAAAATATTTTGATCATGATCTTAAAAGAGAAGTTTACGCTATCCAATGGCGTTGAGATCCCAAAACTGGGCCTTGGAACCTGGTTTATAAGTGATAAAGATGCCGTACAGGCAGTGAAGGATGCTGCAAAAATCGGTTACCGGCATATTGATACCGCTCAGGCCTACCAGAATGAGCGCGGAGTGGGAGAAGGCATCAGAGCCTGTGGTGTGAAAAGAGAGGATCTGTTTGTGACCACAAAGCTCGCTGCTGAAGTGAAGTCGTATAAAGAAGTCGTTGCATCCATTGATGGGTCACTGAAAAGGATGGGGCTTGAGTATATCGATTTAATGATCATACACAGCCCGAAACCATGGGCGGAATTTGGTGGGGAGGATCGTTACTTCGAAGGGAACCGTGAAGCATGGAAAGCCCTTGAAGAAGCCTATAAAGCCGGAAAACTACGCGCCATTGGCCTTTCGAACTTCGAAAAAGCAGACATCGATAACATCCTGGAGTCTTGTGCCGTAAAACCAATGGCCAATCAGGTCCTGGCGCATATCAGCAACACCCCCAAAGAGCTGATCCAATACTGCAAGGATAATGGCATCCTCGTGGAGGCCTATTCGCCGATCGGGCACGGAGAATTATTCAAGAATGAGGACATAGCAGCCATGGCGGAAAAATACAAGGTTTCTGTACCTCAGCTATGTATTCGCTACGACCTGCAGCTTGGCCTTCTCCCTTTACCTAAGACTGCTAACCCCAAGCATATGAAAGACAATGCAGGAGTGGATTTTGAGATCTCGGAAGGGGATATGGAAGTTCTGAATAATATGGAACCGATCGAGGATTATGGAGAAGCCAGCAAATTTCCTGTATTCGCAGGGAATTGAATCTGATGAAAAGCCCTGGCACGGCGCCAGCCCTTTTTTCTGAGGTTAGACTTGACGTTATAAAACTTAAATGAAACAGCCTCTCAGTACCAAAAATAAAAGCGACATGAACGATAATAAAAGATCTTTTCCACAAGAAGAGCTACAGGCCATTGATAAGGCCAACGACCTTCATATCGCCCCCTTTCGCGAAGATGGAAAAACCTACGGCACCCCGACCTGGATCTGGGAAGTGGTAGTAGATAATGATCTTTATGTACGAGCCTATAATGGGACGTCATCCAGATGGTATAAGGCTGCTATGAACCAGGGTGCAGGAAAAATTGAAGCGGCGGGTATGACGAAGGAGGTTCGGTTTGAATCCGTAGATGGAGCAATTAATGGCCGTATAGATGAAGCGTACAAGGAAAAATATAGCGATAGCCCTTATCTGGGGCCAATGATCAGCGACAGGGCCCGCTCTGCAACTGTAAAGATCCTGCCTCGTGAGTAGGAGTATCAATAGATGAAAAAACAGGAAACAATGGGGAAGGACATTTTCGAAAGACTCAGGTCCGGTGAGCCTGTCCCGATGGATGACCCGGAGTATGGAAGGATCAGGGAAGTGGTGAATCATACGATCAGCCTTTCTGCTAAATTGAATACGTCTGCGAATGTGGATGAAGCCCGGGCTATTCTAAGCGAGATCATTGGTACGCCCATAGATGAAAGCACGGCCGTTTTCCCTCCGTTCCACACTAATTTTGGCCGGCATATTTCTCTGGGCAAAAACGTATTCATCAACCACGCCTGCAGCTTTTTGGACCTGGGTTGTATCACCATAGAAGATGGCGTCATGATCGGGCCGAGAGTGAATATCTCATCTGAAAACCATCCGGTGGAAGTAGCCAAAAGGAAGACTTTGGTTCCCGAAGCAGTTTTAATAAAGAAAAATGCATGGATCGGCGCCGGAGCAACGATCCTCCCCGGAGTGACGATCGGTGAAAACTCGGTAGTGGCCGCAGGAGCGGTTGTAACCGGGGATGTGCCTCCCAATACCGTGGTTGGGGGAGTGCCGGCAAAGGTGCTCAAAAACCTGGATCAGTAATCTTCTCAACTATGATATGCTATGAAAACACTTTTCTTCATCTCTTTATTGGGAGCCCTCCCTTTCGTCTGTTGTATTCCAAATGAGGAAGGCCAATCCACCGAACAACAAGTTATAACTGAAGGCATGAAATTAAAGATCACTATCGGCGACAGGGTATTAACGGCCACCCTGCATGATAATCCTACATCCCGGGATTTTTTATCCATGCTTCCCATCACCACAACCCTTGAGGATTATGCCGGCATGGAAAAAATCTTCTACCCGGACAGAAAGCTGTCCACGGAAGGGGCTCCAGGAGGGTTCGATCCTTCGCCGGGAGATATTACCTACTATGCTCCCTGGGGCAATATAGCCATATTCCACAAGGATTTTGGCTATGCCAGTGGCCTGATCAGTTTGGGAAGAATCGATAATAATGGCGTTGAACAATTGCGGGCCGCAGGAGGCGAAGAGGTTACTTTTGAGTGGGTAGAGCGTGAGTAAGGGCATAAGGTAAGTATGTTTGCCCATCCTACAGCCCCCATTCCCTACTCAACTGCCCCTCTGTTCCAAACACCGGATCCTTTTCCGGCGGCGGCACTTCTTTGATGTTCTCCACTTTCTCCGGCCGCTCGCCCGGCTCGCCGCGGCAGAGGTCCCAGTCCTGCCCGTCGGGGTAAGCGCCGACGACCTGGAAATCGCTGCTGGCGCCTTTATTGCAGTGCCCCACGCCGGCGGGGATGATGATGACGTCCCCTGTTTTGACGGTAGTGGTAATACCTTCCGGACCGCCCAGGGCCACTTCCGCCTGGCCGCTAACAACGCCCAGCACTTCGTGGGCGGTGCTGTGGTAGTGGTGGAAGGAGTAGATGCCGTTTACCCAGGCGCCCGTCCAGCCGTTCTTTCGGAAGCGGGCCTTGCAGGCGGCGGCATCTGTGCCTTCTTCCAGGGCCTGCCGGTAGACGATGAGGGGAAGGTTGGGGTTGTTAGGTATCTTACCGTCGTCCTCAAAATGATGGGTTTCCGTTTTCATGACGGGATGCGTTTATTATGGAACTGGGAGAGGAACGAAATGTTTGGCCTCTTCAGCACCAGGCCCGTACAACACCCTGCGCAACAGGGCCACCACAGGCTCGAAATCCGCGCAATCCGCCAAACCCGTGTATATCCGCGTTCCATCCCCCACTAATTTGCTATCTGTAAAGAAAAACGCCCCGCCTTTTCCTTTCCTCCCACAATATCCCTACTTTCCATAAAAAACCCATCATGCGACGCCACGCCTACCGCCAGAATTCCGGAAGCCTCTCCTATCTGAACCTCATCGAAGAGCAACTGCCCGATCCCGCCCCGGGAGAAGTCACGATAGAAGTACGGGCCATCGGCCTCAACTTTGCCGACATCTTCGCCATCTGGGGCCTGTACGGCGCCACGCCGGAGGGAGAGTTCGTGCCCGGGCTGGAATACTCGGGAGTGGTGGCTAAAATTGGCAAAGGCGTAACCCACCTGAAAGAAGGAGACGCTATAATGGGCGTCACCCGCTTTGGCGCCTACGCCACCCACCTGAACATAGACGCCCGCTACGTGCTGCCCCTGCCTCCCGGCTGGCGCTTCGAGGAAGGCGCCGCCTACCTGGTGCAGGTGCTTACTGCCTACTATGCCCTGAAAGAATTGGGAGATATACAACAGGGACAGACGGTGCTCATCCACAGCGCCGCCGGGGGCGTCGGCACCTGGGCCAACCGGATCGCCAAACGATATGAAGCTTATACCATCGGGACGGTAGGCAGGCCGGAAAAGCTGGATTATCTGCAGCAGGAAGGATACGACAAGGGTATCGTCCGCAGCAAAAACTTCAAAACGGACCTGGGAAATGCCCTGAACGGCCGGGAGCTTAACCTCATCATGGAGTGCATCGGCGGCAAAATACTGAAAGAAGGCTACGAAATGCTGGCCCAGCAGGGCCGCATGATCGTCTACGGCTCCGCTCGGTACGGCTCGGTGGGCAACCGCCCCAACTACCTGAAACTGATCTGGTACTACCTCACCCGCCCCAGGATCGACCCCCAGAAGATGCCCGAGGACAACAAAGGCGTGCTCGGCTTCAACCTCATCTGGCTCTACCACAAGGTGGAACTCATGCACCAGCTCCTGAGAGAGATCGAACAGATGAACCTCGGCAAACCCCACGTCGGCCATACTTTTCCGCTCGAACAGCTCAAGGAGGCCATCCTGCTTTTTCAGACGGGAAAGACGGTGGGGAAGGTGGTGGTGAAGGTGTGAGGGGCTTTAAAGGCGGAAGTCGGAATGCGGAAGTCGGAAGCTTGCCCGGCAGAGGTACGAGGACGGGTTTACCCGGCAGAGGGCAGCGAAGACGGGTTTACCCGGCTGAGGGCAGCGAAGACGGGCTTGCCCGGCCGAGGTACGAGGACGGGCTTACCCGGCTGAGGTACGAGGACGGGCTTACCCGGCTGAGGTACGAGGACGGGCTTACCCGGCTGAGGTACGAGGACGGGTTTACCCGGCTTAGGGCAGCGAAGATTTATCCGTCTTGCCAGCAGGACGGGCCTGCCCGGAAGAGCTTTGCGGATGAAAACCCGGTATATACATTGTTGGCCTTGCCGGAAAGAGGTATATTGGCCACCATTCTAGCGTTGGACAAAGTCGGAAGTCGGAACGCGGAAGTCGGAATGACTTGGGGCGTTCCGCAACATCTTGGCTATCAATAGTGTCCAACGTTAGACGGGTGGCCGGTATATTTATTTGACGTAAACCAACCAAACTCTCTGATCAATGAAAAGGCGGTTACTGATCCCCCTTATTACCATC
>JAGFJE010000177.1 GCA_024103175.1 Phaeodactylibacter sp. | reverse complement strand
AAGACTTCTGGAGCGCCTCCTGGCAGCCGGTAGGCAAGCCCCTGGAAGACTACCGCTCCACCTGCCGCCACGGCCTGGGGTACACCATAATAGAATCGGAATACGCCGGCATCCGGTCGGAAGTAACGTATTATGTGCCGCTGAACCAGGCCTATGAAGTGTGGAAAGTGAAGGTGGCCAATACCGGAATGGGGCGCCGCCGGCTCCGCGTATTCTCCTACCTGGAATATGCCGCCAACTGGAACGCCATCGACGACCTGCTCAACATTCAGTACGTACAATACACTTCCACCATGAAAGTAGTGGGAGGCATCATCGATCACGGGACCAACGTCAACATTCCGGAAATGCCGGGCAACTTCAGGGAGAAAGACCAGGGGCGGCATTCTTTTCAGGCGGCAGTGGGGCTGGAGGTGATCGGTTACGATACCGGCCGCGAAGCTTTCCTGGGGCCCTACCGCACCTACGCCAACCCGGCGGTGGTGGAAAGAGGAGAACCCGGCAACACCCTGGGATACGGAGACAACCCCTGCGGGTCGTTGTGCGGTGCGCTCGGCCTGCCGGCCGGCGCCTCGGAAACCTTCCTTTTTATTGTGGGCGTCGGTAAGGCCGAAGGGGCGGGCCTGCAGGTTGTGGAACGCTACCGGGATATTCACAAGGCAGATGAAGAACTGGATGCTCTCCAACAATACTGGGCGGGCCGCCTGAAAGGGTTCGAAGCCATCACCCTCGACGCCGCCCTCAACAGCACCATCAACTCCTGGGGCATCTACAATGCCCTCATCACTTTCGCCTGGTCGCGGGCGGCCAGCCTTATCTATACCGGCATCGACCGCGACGGGCTGGGCTACCGCGATTCGGTTCAGGACCTCCTGGGCGTGGTGCACGCCATTCCCGAGGAGGTAAAAGGACGCCTGGAATTGTTGATCTCGGGACAGGAGTCGACGGGAGGCGCCAGGCCGGTCATCCTGCCCGTTGCCCACCGGCCGGGCCAGGAGCCCCCAACCGCGGAGGAGGACTACCGGTCCGACGATTGCCTGTGGCTGTTCAACGCCGTACCGGCCTATGTGAAGGAAACGGGCGATTTCGGTTTCTTCCGCAAGGCTATTCCCTACTCCGATAAAGGCGAAGCCACCGTTTTCGGGCACCTGCGCCGGGCCATCGAGTTCAGCCTGGAGCGCTCCGGCCAACACGGTTTTCCCTGTGGGCTGAAGGCCGACTGGAACGACTGCCTGCAATTCGGGCCCGCCGGAGAATCGGTATTCGTCGCCCTGCAACTTCGCCTGGCCCTGCGGGAGTATGCCGAAATTGCCGGGCTGTTGAACGAAAAGGCAGAGAAGGCCTGGGCGCAGAAAAGGCTGGTGGAACTGGATGAGAACATTCAGCGATACGCCTGGGACGGCGAGTGGTTCCTGCGCGGTTACCGCGCCGACGGCCTCAAATTCGGCTCGAAAGACTCGGCAGAGGGGCAGATCTTCATGAACCCGCAGGCTTGGGCCATCCTCAGCGGAGCGGCGACGGAAGCGCAGGCCGCTCTTGCCATGGAAAACGTCTACCGGCGGCTGTTCACCGATTTCGGGATCAAGGTCTGTGATCCGCCTTATACCAATTCTGATCACAACATCGTGCGCGCCCAGCTTATGAACCCCGGCCTGAAGGAGAACGGCGGCATCTTCATGCACACCCAGGGCTGGGGCGTCATGGCGGAGGCCATGCTGGGGCACGGCAACCGCGCCTATGAATACCTCCTGGCCTACCTGCCGGCGGCCCGCAACCAGGAAGCCGAGGTTCGGGAGATCGAGCCCTATGTGCTATGCCAGTCTGCCCACGCTCCTCCCAGCCCGAAGTTCGGAGCTTCGCGCATTCCCTGGCTCAGCGGCTCGGCCACCTGGACCTACTATGCCATCACCCAGTATGTGCTGGGCGTGCGGCCGGAATACCACGGGCTTACCATCAGCCCCTGCGTGCCTTCCCACTGGAGCCGGTTCAGTATCCGAAGGAGGTTCAGGGGTAAAACACTGAATATTCAGGTGCTCAATAAAAAAGGCGTGGAGAAAGGCGTTGTCCGCATCACGATTGACGGAAATACCATCGATGGAAATTTCGTACCCCTGGAAAGCATGAAGGACGAAAGCAAAGTGGTGGTGGAAATGGGATAAACCGGATACAATATGAAAGAAAAGTATTGCAAATGTATGGATCTGGCCATTTTGTTACTGGCCATGGTTGGCCTTTCCGCCTGCGCCTCCCGGGAGGGCGTTCAAAATACGGGGGATTCCCGTCCTAACATTGTCCTCATCATGGCCGATGACGTCACCTTCAGCCACTGGGGCTGCTACGGCGGCAGCGTCCCCACTCCCAACATCGACAAGATTGCGGAGCAGGGCATGCTGTTCACCCGGGCCTTTAGCCCTTCGGCAGCCTGCACCCCCAGCCGCTTCAGTGTGATGACGGGCCAGTATCCGGGGCGGTGCATCGATCCCGGGTTTCTGGCGGAAACCCCCCGGGGCCGGCCCTATAGCATCGGCTGGAACACGCCCATCACCGAAGAGAACCTCACCCTGCACGAGGTGCTGAAGCAGGCGGGCTACTATACCGGCTACGTGGGCAAATTCCACATCGGTAGCCTCGATTTCGATAAGCCGGAGCACAACCCCGATATCCCGGTGATCCCTCCTGAGCTGTCTCCGGATAGCATGGAGGCCGACAGCCTGCTGGCCGCCTATCAGCGTGTAATTGCCGATCGGGTGCGCCAGCTCACCGGCGCCGACTTTACCGCTTCAGTGCTCTGGGAAAATTCGGACGAACTGCCCCTGCCGGCCGTTCGGAAACACAACCTGGAATGGATCACCCGGGGGGGGATGGAGTTCCTGAATTCCACCACTTCCGGGCAGCCCTTCTTTCTCCACTTCAATACCACCGCCCTGCATGGCCCCAATCATTACGACAACCTGAAAACGGAGGCCCGTTTTTCCCCGGAGGGGCGCCTGGCGGAACCCTACCAGTATCATCCTCCCAGGAACGCCATTTTCGCCCGCCTCGACAGCCTGGGCATTGCCCGTGGCGACACCCTCCCGGATTACATCAACCATTACAATGCCGGCATCCTCTACCTGGACGATCAGGTGGGCATTCTGATGAACCGGCTGGAAGAAATGGGGCTGGCCGAAAATACCCTGGTCATCCTGACCGCCGACCACAACATCGAGCCGGGAAAATCAACGATCTACGACCGGGGCGTGAACGTGCCCTTCCTCCTGAAATGGCCGGAAAAAGCCAAGGCGGGCAGCCGCTGTTCGGAGATGGTCAGCTTTGTCGACTTCCTGCCCACCTTTGCCCGCCTGGCCGGGGTGGAGACGGAAGGAGGAGTACGGCACGACGGCATCGACTTCTCTCCGGTGCTGGAAGGCAAACCGCTGGGCGGGCGCGAATTCCTTTATTTCGAAGAAGGCTATACCCGGGGAGTCCGGGATGATCGGTTCAAGTACATCGCCATGCGTTTTCCGCAGGAGATCACCGCCAAACTGCAAAGTGGAGAACAGAAGGCCATTACCCACATGGGCCGGGAACTGCACGGTTTCGGGTATATCGCTCAGGAATACCACCCCGGGTATTTTGATGCGGACCAGCTGTACGATCTGGAACAAGGCCCCTACGAGCAGAAAAACCTGGCCCACGATCCTGCCTATGCGGATCAGCTGCAGCGATGCCGGGAGGCTCTGCAGGCACATCTGGCCGGTTTCCGCCATCCGTTCCCTCTGGCCGACACCGCCTATACCAATTTGCCGGAATACAGGCAGGCCATACAGAACGTTAAAGAACGCGGCACCGCCTTCATCCCCTGGTGGAACCGCAAACTGGACTATCCGCCATCCGGCCGGCAAAAGCCATACAAATGATAGAAATGATGCTTTTGAAAAAATACCGGCGCATGGCCGCCTTATTTATGCGAACCGAAAAATTCGGCCAACTGGCCCGCAGAACGAAAACCCTCGCCCCGGAAGATATTGAATGGTACAGTCAGGATTGGGGGCGTATCGTGTGGCCGCCGGGGGGGAGGGGAATGAAGGAATTTTACCCGGAAGAGCCTATGGCGAAGACGGGGAAGGAATGAAGGAATGAAGGAATGAGGGAATGAAGGAATGAAGGGATGAATGAGCGAGAAAAAAACAGAATACAACACATAAACCTCAGGAAAATGAAAAGAAGGAGTTTCATCAAAAAAGGATGGTGGGGGTTGTCGGGAATAGGGCTGGCGCAATCCGGCTTCAGCACTGGCCTGGTGGGCCAGAAAGGGGATCAGAAAAAGTGGACGGCACTACGGCAGTTCAATGGGCAGGCGCCCGTTGTGGAAACCTATTCCCGGGACAGCCGGGTGCGCAGCGGCG
>JAGFJE010000171.1 GCA_024103175.1 Phaeodactylibacter sp. | reverse complement strand
AGAACCGGGATTTGATTATAAAAAGCTATTTCATGAAATTACGTTGAGTACCTTATGAAAATAACTGAAATCAGATTCTACGATGGGGCCAAAGAGAAAATAGCGAAACTCGGGTTGGCAAGCCTCTTTTTAGAGATTCAGGAAATAATTTTCAGCACTAAAGTCTTCTTACTGGAAGAGAAGGATAGCAACGGTGGGGCCGAACTTCGAAAGTTGCTCGATGCAAAATTTGAAGAATTCGGTGAATGGGAAAAAACGGTCTCCGGTGGAGTAGACTGGAAGAAAAGAATCCGATACAATAGAAGTTTCATCGCCAATATAGGAGTTGAGGTACAAGTCTCGGCTAGAAGTGATTTGTTAATTCGCGATATCGTACACCTCAGAAACAGCATACAAAATGGAGACATAGAAGCCGGAGTCATTATTGTGCCAAGTGATAAACTTCAGATATACCTTCCAGATAGAACACCTTCATTAAGAGACGCTATCAAATATATTGAGGAGGAGTTCAAGGAAGCTACAACTTTTCCTATCATTATTATCGGGATTGAGCATGATGGCCCGGGAGAAGCACTCAAGAAACAAAAGAGGAAAGCTTGATTCTTCTTCAAACTTTCCCTTTGTTAATCAATAAAAATCGGCCTTTTATCGTGCTGGCGCTTTAGCCCTGAACTCGCTGGGTTCAGCGCCCCCCCCCACCTCCCGCCAGTCTTCGCCGGCGCTCTTCCGGACAAGCTTCCGAGTTTCGACTTTTAGGCACGGTTACAGTCAACACCGCGATCCCTTTCGATAATTATTTCAATACATACAAAACCTTCAATCCCGCTTCGTAGGGCCGGGCCACGAAACGGCCTGGCGTGCTGCTCTGTACCTGCGGATCGGCGAACCGGTTGGAAAACTGCTGCTGGCCTTCCAACTCCAGCCCCAGGCGGCCCAGCCACAGCTGAATGCTCAGGCTGCCGGCCAGGGTGGCGTCGCGCAGGTAATCGCCGGTGCGGTTGATCCGTTCTTCCTTGACATAGGCGCAGGCGATGTCTCCATTGGGGAGCGTTTCGCGTTCGAGGCTGATGAATTCCGTGCTGCGCCGGCTGAACAGGGGGCTGCGCAGGTGGGCGCCGGCCAGGATGTGGAGGGCGCCGGGGATCAGGGCGTAATCTATTCTGAGCGGAATATCCAGTTCGGCCACCCAATAGAGAGGGAAGGGCCGGGGCCGTTCTACGTCGCTGTAGCTGTTGGTGTAGTAGGTGCAACTGCCAATAGTGGTTCCCGGGAAATAACTGGACGGGGTATAATCCTCCAGTGTGTCGATAGGTATGCTCACAGTCGGGCCGTACCGGCTCTCTGTCCGTATTTCGTAGGAATGCAGCCTCAGGCCCAGCCCGGATTGGACACCTACTCTTGCCCCCAGTTGCCAGGCCAGCTGAAGGGCCGCCTGTGCGCCGCCCCGGGAATGGAAGGTGTACTGGGCACTCCAAGGGGTTTGCTGCCGGTATAGGACGTACAGGGTGTCTCCGGAAAGCTGCTGTTCCGCCCGGATGGTTTGCCATTCGCTGTATCCCGTAGAGCGGTATTCCGGCGCAAACTGGTAAAAGCTGCCCAGGCTGACGGTGAATTGCTGAGCGGAAAGAGTATTGGAAAACAAAAACAGGATGAGAGCGAAGAGAGGCGCTGGTCTGATCATAGTTGATAGGGTTTGGCTTGAAAATGTGCGTTAGCGTATGAAAAGGAGTAAAAATAAAACTTTTTAGCGGGGGGAAGGTTAACGGCCCTGAATGAAATGCTTTTTATACTCCTCCAGCCCTTTCTCCGTCAGGTACGGCGTTAACCCGCCGAGGAAGGCCTCCAGGTAAAAACGGATCACCTTTTCCCCCTTCTCATCAAAGTGGATCTCCGCATTGGGTATCCAGTTATCGCCCAGGATGAGCAGGTTGGTAATCAGGTGGCCGTACTGGCCGGGCAGCCGCTCTTCCTGCATCAGCCCGTCGGCAATAAGCTGCCGGAAAGCGGCTTGAAACTGCCGGCGGCGCAGTTGTATGAGCGCCCTGAATTTCTCCCGTATGGAATCGATCCGGCGGATGATGGGTACGAAGTCCAGCAACAGGAAGCGGTATTTGTACAGGAGCCTAAAGGTCATTTCGGTAGAACGTAGAATGTCGCCCAGCCCGGCGCCCGGCTGCTGGGAAATGCGAACCGGCTCCTCCAGTTCCCCGGTGAGCCGGTCGTACAAGGCCTCGATCAGGACGTCCGTATTTTTAAAGTGGTAGCACAGGTTGCCGTGGCTGATGCCCACTTCCTCGGCGATGCTGCGCACCGTGGCCTGCCCGGCGCCCAGTTCGTTGAACTGCCGCAAGGCAGCCTCCAGTATCCGTTCCCTGGTCTTCATTGTTCGACGAATTTCACGAATTCAAAGATAGAAATTTTTTAGAACACTTGTGCTAAAATAAAAAACCTGGTACATTTGTTCTAAATTTAAATCATCCGAACCATGTCCGAACAACCCAATGACAACCAGCCACAGGGCGACGCTCTGCAAACGGCCCGCCAAACCTATAAAGCCTTTGACAACTTTGTCACCATCCGCGAGGAGGACAGCACCCTGGCCATGGCGGGCAAACTGCTGCTGCGGCTGCTGGGCATTTTCATTATGATCCTGTTATCGCCTTTTCTGATCATTGGTCTCCTCGTGGCATTTGCGGCGGTATTGTAGTTGCATTTGCTGGCTATTCGGGGTAAATTTGCTGGAAAAGCGATAGATGTCCCGGGATTTCAACCGCCTTATGCCAGGCCATATACGGGCTTCGCTACAGCTTAGAGCATGCTACTCTCCAACCTTCTGGCCATCTTCTCCCTTCTCCTCTTTTTCGCTCACCAGTTCACCCAAAAGGTGCTGCACCTGCCCATCCCCTGGGCGGACAACTACCTGGACCCTCTGCTCTGCATGCCCATATTGCTGGGGGGCTACCGGCTGGAGCAGCATTGGCTGCTGAGGCGGCAGCGGCTTTCCCTGTTTGAGGTGTTGGCCATCACGGCCCTGTTATCATTCATCTTCGAATGGATATTTCCCCGTTTCTCTTCCGGCTTTACTACCGACTGGTGGGATGTAGCGGCTTATTTTGCGGGCGCCCTGGGGTTTTACCTGTTTCAGAAAGATTAGGGCAGGCGAAATATCTTTACCCACGCATTCCTTATCGGCAGCAATATCGTCTTCAGTTGCAGCCCCTGTTGTCCCTGCACCTGCATTCCCACCTCAGCCGGGAGATGGGCGAGCCTGGAAGCGTCAAGGTGTGGATACTGCTGGGTAGCATCAGCCTGGCCGTATTACTGGCGGCCTGTTTCAACTACGTCAATTTTACGACTGCGTGCTATCTGAAGCGTGCCAGGGAGGCCGGCATTCTTCCGGACAGCGAAAGCGATGTGGCCGTTTTCCGGATCAACAGCCGGCTGGCGGAAAAATACCCGGCGCTCAAAGAGCAGTTGGAAAAGTATCCTTTTATTCTCCACACAACCGCGGTCAGCCTCCGGTTCGTGGACGAACACTTTGCTGCCGTGCACGAGAAGAGCCAAGGGCAAAAACCATCCCTTTTTTGCTGACACTTCGTTGTTAAAGTGGTCACCTACTCGTTTTGTATAATGAATTGATTATGAGTTTTTTGTGTTTAAATTGCTCCTTGTGTCAAACAAAATAGCCCTGATTTTGGCCCGGTCAACTGTCCTGGTTTTTTTATCCCTTTCCACCTAACTTGCCGATGTGCCCGAGAAGAAAAAGTGAAATGGGAATTCAAAAGGCCACTTTGAAGCTCGGAATTGATAACCAAAAATCAGGAAGAAATGAGCGAAATTCTAAAACCCATCGAAACGATCGGCAGGAAAACCACCAAAAGGGAGATTGTCGGACTGGCAAAGGCACATGCCAGGGAGATTACCACTAACGGCTACGACCTGTTAAAGGTGTACATCGAATTGAAAAGGTACGAGGCCTACCTGGATACGATCATTCAGGAAGTCAAAGAGTCGACGATCGAAAAGGCCAGGGAAAAGGGCGAGAAAGATTTCCGATACGCGGACGCCAGGGTCATACTCGCCAAAAGAACAAAGTACAACTACGAGCGCGACGACAAATGGCGGCAGCTGAATGAGGGCCTGGAGCGCCTTAAAGAGGAGAAAAAGGCCCGGGAAAACTTGCTCAGGCAGGTAGAAGGGGAGGCCGGCGAGATCGTCAACCCGGAAACGGGAGAGGTGGAACAGGTAGCCGCTCCCCTTCGGGAGTCCGTCCCTCAGATCATCATTCGGTTGTAAGGAACACCTCAGGACAGCCGGAAATTTTCCCTATCTTGAGCCCACTATGACTATTGAAGCATTTATGGAGTCATTGCGCCAGTCTGCTCCTCCGGAGGGCCTTAGCCCGCTGCTCCGCGCTCTTTGGCATGAAGGTAAGGGCGACTGGCCTGCCGCCCACAACATCGCCCAGGATGTGCCCGGCCCCGACGGCGCCTGGGTGCACGCCTACCTGCACCGCGTCGAAGGCGACAACTGGAACGCCAACTACTGGTACCGGCGTGCAGGGCGCAGCATGCCGGACAGCTCTCTGAAGGAAGAGTGGGAGCGGCTGGTGGAGCATTTTCTGAAACAATAGGGCAGAGCAGGCTGAACATTATTAACGCAAATCCTCTTTTATTTCTGCTTTGGTAACCATCAGCAGTTGGCGATTGGCAAACCTCTTGCTCTAACAAAGGTTCGGCACATTATGCCTTGTTCCCTATACTTTGGGGCATTTCGTGCCAATGGCCAGCCCTTTCAAATTGTAGTATGTGGTGAGCGATCAGGATGATCGCACCACGATTTTAAACATACCCTGTTCCATGAAAAAACTCTGTTTCTTTTTTCTTCTGTTCACCGGCTTCCAGTTGCCGGCACAGATGCCCAAGGTGCTTTCCCTGCAGGAGCAGGGCGCTGTGCGCGGCCGGTGGCTGAAAGAGCGTATGGAGGCGGTGACGCCGGAACTGATGCGCCGCGCCGGCATCGACCTGTGGATACTCATCTCCCGGGAATACAATGAAGACCCGGTTCTGAAAACCATGCTGCCCTCCGGCTGGCTCTCCGCCCGCCGCACCACCATGCTCGTCATTTACGATACCGGCGACTCCCTGGAAACGCTGGCCTGCGCCCGCTACGATGTAGGGGAAGTGTTCAAAAAAGCCTGGGACAAAGACAAGGAACCAGATCAGTGGAAGCGCCTCGCTCAGATCGTTCAGGAGCGCGATCCACAAAAGATCGCCGTCAACCGGTCTGAGCATTTCGGGTTGGCGGACGGCCTCTCGTCTTACCATTACGACAAGCTGATGGAAACCCTGCCGGAGAAATACCGGAAAAGATTAGTTTCGGCCGAACCGCTCGCCATCGGCTGGCTGGAGACGCGTACCGAAAGCGAGATGGTGGTATATCAGCAGGTATGCCGCATCGCCCACGAGATCATCGCCGAGGGGCTGTCGGAGCAGGTGATCCAACCGGGCGTGACGGCTACCGAAGACGTCGTCTGGTACTACCGGGAGCGTATACGGGAACTGGGCCTGGACGCCTGGTTCCACCCTACGGTCGATGTACAGCGGCAGGACCCGGAAAATTTCGACCACCTGCGGGCTTTCTCCAGGCGGCCGGACAAGCAGGTTATCCAGCCCGGCGACCTGGTGCACGTCGATTTCGGCATCACCTACCTTGGCCTGAATACGGACACCCAGGAAAATGCCTACATCCTGCGCCCCGGAGAAACGGACGCGCCACCCTACCTGAAGGCCGCCTTCCGGAAAGGCCTCCGCCTGATGGACATCCTGACGAACGAGTTCCAAACCGGCCGCAGCGGGAATGACATCCTCGCCAGCGCTCTGGAAAAGGCCAAAGCCGAAGGCCTCAAGCCGACCATTTACACTCACCCCATCGGCTACCACGGCCACGGCGCCGGGCCTACCATCGGTTTGTGGGACCAGCAGGGGGGCGTGCCCCACAATGGCGATTATCCGCTGTACCCCAATACCGCCTATTCTATTGAATTGAATACTGCCGTTTTTCTTCCTGAATGGGGTAAAGAGATCCGCATGATGATGGAGGAGGACGCCTTCTTCGATGGCAAAACCGTTCGTTATATCGACGGGCGGCAGACGGAATTGTTCCTGGTGCCGAGGCAGAAGGCAGGGATGGGGGATGTGGGGGATGGTGTGGAGCGTTAGCCGGTTTATTCCTGTTCTTTAATCAGCTGAAAACAGGCCTCCAGCCCGGCGTCTTTCCCTTTGAGGAGGCTTTCTATCGTCACCGGCGCTTTCCGTGCCAGTACCGGGCCTTCCAGTTCTACCCCTTCCGGTAAGGCGATGGTGAAGGTACTCCGGGCGATGTTTGCCTGTAGGCCGGAGTAGGGGAGCGCCACCCGGGTACTGTTGTCATTGCAGGAAGCAAAGCTTCCGGGCGTCTCCCCGATCGTCACTCCAATGCCCTGGGCCTGCAGGTGAGCGATCAGGTGGCCGGTGGTGGACAGGCAGGCGCCGTCCGTCAATACGTAGAGCTATCCGGTAAAGGGTGTGGAAGCCGGCTCCATGGGTTGGTAAAGGGGCGCCAGTTCCTCCGCCATTCCGGGAGCGTCGTCCAGCCAGGTGAAGCCGTCTTCTGTCAGGTATGAAAAGAGAACAGGCTCCAGGGATATCACCTGCCTGGTGAGGAAAGTTATTCGGACGGGCCGATTTTTGAATAAAAGTTGGGCTATTTTTAATCGCCAGGCGGTGAGAATTGTCAGCGGGAGGGGCTGATAGTTGTCAGTAATCCTTATCTTTTACCCGTCACATACAAGTAAAAAGATGAAGGCACTACTGTTCACCGGCGTCAAAGAGCCCCTGGTTTATACCGATGTGGAGCTGCCGGAATACGACGAGGAAACTTTCGGCGTAGTCGATCTCAAGGCCGCCGCCCTCAACCGGCGGGACTATTGGATCACCCGCGGGTTGTATCCGGGCCTGCGCTTTCCTTCCGTGCTCGGCTCCGACGGATGCGGGGTATACGATGGAGAAGAAGTGGTCATCAACCCCAGCATTCACTGGGGAGACGACCCTCGTTTTTACACCGATGACTATTTCATCCTGGGCATGACGGAGGACGGCACCTTCGCGGAGAAAGTGGCGGTGCGCAAAAAAAATATCTACCCCAAGCCCGCCCACCTCACTGCCGAACAGGCCGCCGCCCTGCCGCTGGCGGGCCTTACCGCCTACCGCGTGCTGTTCAGCAGATGCCATGCTCGGGCGGGGGATAAGGTGCTCATCTCCGGCATCGGCGGAGGGGTGGCCCTCTTTGCCTGCCAGTTCGCCATAGCCGTTGGCGCCGAGGTATACGTCACTTCCAGCTTGGCGGAAAAGATCGAAAAGGCGGTTGCCCTGGGCGCCAAAGGGGGCGCCAATTACCAAAATGCCGGCGCAATGGACGCCCTGAAAAAGGAGGCCGGCGGCTTTGATGTCGTGATCGACGGCGCCGGTGGCGACGGCTTCAACCAACTGCTGAAAATGTGCCGAAAGGGCGCCCGTATAGGCGTCTACGGCGCTACGGCCGGCGCCTGGAACGGCGTCAGCGTGCCCAATGTTTTTTTCAAACAGCTTTCCATCTACGGCAGCACCATGGGTTCGGACGCCGAGTTCGGCCAGATGCTGGATTTCGTGAGCACCCATAAGATCGTGCCGGTGGTAGACCGCATTTTCGGCCTGCAGGACGGGAACGAAGCGGTACAGATGATGAAAAAGAACCCTCAATTCGGGAAGATCGTGCTGCGGATCGGTGAATGAGATATTTACCACATAGAAAACATAGGCCACATAGGTTTTCATACATCACAATGGCTCGTGAAGCCAGCCGCAAATCAAAAATCAAACATCAAAAATCAAACATCAAAAATCAAATATCACCACCCACTACCGCACCTGCCACCTGTGCGAAGCCATGTGCGGGCTGGAGATCCGCACCCGCGGGGAGGAAGTGCTCAGCATCAAAGGGGATGAACGGGATGTGTACAGCCAGGGGCACATCTGCCCCAAGGGCGTCGCCCTTCAGGACATTCATACCGATAAGGACCGGCTGAAGTACCCCATCCGGAAGACAGGCCGGGGTTGGGAGCGCATCAGCTGGGAGGAAGCCTTCGATACGGTGGAACAGCGGCTCCGCTCCATTCAGGATCAGCACGGCCCCGATGCAGTGGCCCTGTACATGGGCAACCCCGGTGTGCACAATACCGGCACCGGCCTGTATTTTTACGATTTTGCCAATGCCCTGGGCACCCGGAACCGCTATGCTTCCCATTCCCTCGACCAGTTGCC
>JAGFJE010000170.1 GCA_024103175.1 Phaeodactylibacter sp. | reverse complement strand
CCAGGATAATACCATAACCCTGCATGCCAGTGGCGCTGAAAACTATTTCTGGTCGCCGCCGGGCATTTTCAACGACCCTGCCTCTCCCAGCCCGGTGGTTGATCCGGAAAGCGATCAATGGGTTACGTTGGAAGGAGTACTGGGGCCATGTGTATCCTATGATTCTATTTTTCTCCGACGCATAAGCCCCACTCTGGAGGTAGAAACCAACAGCCCCACGGTGATCTGCCGGGGCGACTCGGTACGCCTCGTCGCCAATAACAACGTCGCCGGCGCCGGCCTGCAATGGGCCCCATCTGCCGGGCTGAACAACCCTGCGGGTGAATCAATTGTGGCCAGCCCACTGGAAAGCACCACCTATTTTGCTACTATCGACTTAGGCGGCTGCATACTTCGGGATTCCGTATTCATTGATGTTGCCGCATTCGATTTTCCGGTTATCGCCAATGACACCGCCATCTGCGAGGGCTACGGCGTCCGGCTGGCCGAAACGATCCCTCCCGGCAGCACCACTACCCTTTTCCATTGGGCTCCTTCCTCCGGGCTGAACAACGACACCATTGCCGGCCCTCTGGCCTTTCCCGATAGCACCACCACCTACCGGCTCATCGGCACTGCCGCCAATGGGGCCTGTGCAGACACGGCGGAGGTGAAAATCACTGTCCTGCCGCCTGGTTTATCCATCAATTCGCCAGACACGGTAGCGATATGCCGGGGCGCCTCCGTCAACCTATCGGCAAGCACCCCCTCCGGAACCTCCGACGGTTTGTTGTGGTCGCCGGATGATGGCAGCCTGAGCGATACTTCCGGGCTGGAAGTAACGGCCACCCCTCAGTTTTCCACCTGGTACTTCGCCAGGCAGCAACAGGGGCCCTGCCCGGTAGCCGACTCTGTATTTATATACGTAGCTGGCCGGCCGCTTTACCTGCTCAACGAAACCACCCTGCTTTGCCCCGGCGATTCGCTGGCGCTCAACCTGGCCGCCGACAGCATCAGCACCTACACCTGGACGTCGACGGACCCCGCGTTCGGAACAGTATCCGATCCGCAGCCGGTGGCCCGCCCTTCAAGCACCACCACTTATTATCTTTTCGCCGACAACGGGTTATGCCCTCCGGCAGAGGATAGCATTACCGTTGAAGTATACGCGGCGGGCAACCTGCAGGCAGACGGCCCCGAAGAGGTAGTATGCGCCGGGGATAGTATTCGCCTCTCCGCAGCCGTTACCGGCGGAACTGCTCAGGGGCAGTTCCTGTGGCGGGGCTCGGATGGCAGCAGCCAGCCCGGCCCGGAAGCGGTATTTGCGCCGGGTGAGCCTGTCACCTACACCCTGGCTTACATCAGCGGCGGCGGATGTGATACCCTTATTACCACACTGAATGTGGAGGTGGCGCCCGCCATTACGGCCAGCCTGGAATCGGATCATGCGGATCCGGCCAATGCCCGCCAGGGCGACGCCGTCACCCTCACCGCCCTGGCCAACCTTGCCCCGCTCCTGGAATTTACCTGGAGGCTCAACCAGGAGGTCGTCCAGGAGGGAGCGGGCCTATCCGATTATGAGGCCATTCTAATCACCACCCCTTCTGTATTTACTGTATCTGTCGAATCCCCGCAGTCCGGCTGCCGGGATACGGCCAGCATTTCCTTCAACGTAACGCCTCCCGTTATACGGGCGCCCGGCGCCTTCACGCCTAACGGAGACGGGCACAACGACCGCTTCACTTTTGTGATCAACGGCAACATCCGCCGCATTCTGGAATTCCGCGTCTTCAACCGCTGGGGGCAGATGGTTTTCGAATACGGCTTATCCGCGCCGGAGGCATTTGCCGGCTGGGACGGCACGTTTAAAGGAAAGCCACAGCCTTCGGAAGTATACTTTTATACCATTCGGCTGGAGCGGTATGATGGGGAAATAGTGGCGAGGCAGGGAGAAGTGGTTTTGTTGCGCTAAGGCAGTATAAAAAAGGCTCTCACCACCCGGATCAGGTGAATGAGAGCCTGTCTGGCATATCCGTTTTGTCTGTTATGCTGTTTCTACAGAGCGCTTCTGGCGTTTGTGTTCACCTTCGGCGATCTCTTCCACCATCTTTTTATTGAAAGCCTCGAGGTCCGCAGGCGAACGGCTGGTTACCAGCCCCTGGTCGACCACAACTTCTTTATCCAGCCAGATGGCCCCGGCATTTTCCAGGTCCTTGCGGATCGCCGGATAGGACGTCAGGGTGCGGCCTTCTACCGTCATTGCGTTGATCATTGTCTGGGCGCCATGGCAGATGGCAGCTACGGGTTTACCTTTTTCGAAGAAAGCCCGTACAAATTGCAGTGCCTTGGAATCCGTACGCAGTGCGTCGGGGTTCATCACGCCGCCCGGAAGGACCAGTGCGTCATAATCATTGGGGTCAGCATCTCCCAGGGTAACATCTACCTTGAATTCGTCACCCCAGTCAGTATGCTTCCATCCCTTGATCTTGCCGGATTTGGGCGAGATGATGTCTGCCCGTGCTCCGTTCTCTTCCAGGGCCTTTCGGGGTGAGGTAAGCTCAACCTGTTCAAATCCGTCAGTTGCAAGAATAGCGACATGCTTGTTATCTAAACGCATAATATTTCTCTTTCCATTAGAAAATGTTCTACCATTGGAACGAGAGAAAACAGGCAATGTTTAAAGCACAAGCGTTTGCTTTACAGCCACTTAACCTGCTTTTATTCAAGCATTCATACAAGGTTTTCCGGGCAGGAGGGAATAACCGTATGTTTGAACGAATTGGACAAAGGGTTTGCAATGATCTTTTCTACTTTATCTGTAGCCGGGAAGAAACCGGGAAGGCCGGCGCATAGGAAGGCCCATCGAGACGTAATCGTCCGGGGTTGCCGGATGAAAGACAGCCACGGAGGACTATATCGATACCATCGGGCCGGAAAAATCCAAAGAAGTTTATCTTTGGGTTGAACCAGGGCGATACGAACGATTACCGGATGGCAAGCAGGACAATACCCACCTGACGTTGTTCGGGGCCACTGAATACGCCCGCCTGGCAGTGGAAGGCATCATCGAACTGGGCCTGCCGCTGGCCAATTTCCTGACAGAACAGTAAACGAAAGCCTATGCAAGCCATCAGACACGACGTCAAACCTTTCCTGGATGAAAACTTCCTGCTGGAAAACCGGACGGCGGAGATCCTCTACCACGATTATGCCAAAGCACAACCGATAATCGACTACCACAACCACCTGCCCCCGGACGAGATCGCTTCGGATAAATGCTTTCTCAACCTGACCGCCATCTGGTTGCAGGGCGACCATTACAAATGGCGGGCGATGCGCACCCTGGGCGTCCCCGAACGCTTCATCACCGGAGAGGCCGGCGGCCTGGAAAAATTCCGCAAATGGGCCGAAACGGTGCCATTTACAATTAGGAACCCCCTGTTTCACTGGACCCACCTGGAGTTACAACGGTATTTCGGGATCACGGAACTACTCAACCCCAAAACGGCTGACGGCATCTACGAACAGTGCAGCGCCCTGCTCAAAACTCCGGAATACAGTACCAGGAACCTGCTGCGCAAGATGAACGTCGCCGCCGTCTGCTCCACCGATGACCCCATCGACACCCTGGAATACCACCGGCAGGCCAAAGCCGACGGCTTTGAGGTACAGTTCCGGCCGGCCTTCCGCCCCGACAAGGCCGTTCTCATCGAAAAAGAAGATTTTCCGGCCTACCTGCTAAAGCTGGGGCAGGCCGCAGGCATGGAGATCAGCAGCTTTGACACTTTGCTGGAAGCACTGCGGACACGCGTCGATTTCTTTGACGAAAACGGATGCCGCCTCTCCGACCACGGCCTGGAACAGATGTATGCCGCTTCCTTTACTCCCAACCAGGTAGATTCCATCCTGAAAAAACGGCTCGCCGGCCAGGGTGTAGCACCGGAAGAAAGCCAGGCCTACCAGTCTGCCGTATTGTACGAACTCGGCCGGATGTACGCCGCAAAAGGCTGGGTGCAGCAATTCCATCTGGGCGCCCTGCGCAACAACAGCAGCCGCATGATGCGGCAACTGGGCCCCGATACCGGTTTCGACAGCATCGGCGATTTTGAACAGGCCAGCGCCCTGGCCCGCTTTCTTAACCGGCTGGACAGCGAAGACAAGCTGGCCAAAACCATTCTCTACAACCTCAACCCAAGGGACAATGAGGTGATGGCCACTATGATCGGCAACTTCAACGACGGGTCGGTGCGGGGAAAAATGCAATTTGGTTCCGCCTGGTGGTTCCTCGACCAGAAAGACGGCATGGAAAAGCAGCTCAACGCCCTTTCCAATATGGGCCTGCTCAGCTGCTTCATCGGCATGCTGACGGATAGCCGCAGCTTCCTGTCCTTCCCCCGCCATGAATATTTCCGCCGGCTGCTCTGCAACCTCATAGGCAGGGACGTGCACAACGGAGAACTGCCCGATGATGTGGAATGGCTGGGAGGGATCGTCGAGGATATCTGCTACGGGAATGCAAAGGATTACTTTGGGGTTTGAGGGAATGAAGGAATGAGGGAAGGAATGAGGGAAGGAATGAGGGAATGAGGGAATGAGGGAATGATTGAAAACAACAAAAAACAGGAAATAGAAAATGAAAAAGATCGTAACATTCGGCGAGATCATGCTGAGGTTGGCCCCTCCCGGTTACCAGCGGTTCTCCCAGGCAAGCAGTTTTGATGTTATCTACGGTGGTGGAGAAAGCAACGTTGCCGTTTCTCTGGCCAATTACGGGCTTCCCGTCGAATTTGTCACCCGCCTGCCGAAGAATGACATCGGGGAGTGCGCCCTGATGGAAATGCGCAAGCGGAATGTTGGTACCCAGTACGTTCTGCGTGGAGGCGAGCGCCTTGGCATCTATTTCCTCGAAATGGGCGCCGTGGCCCGCGGCAGCAAGGTCGTCTACGACCGCGCCCACAGCGGCATGGCCAGTATCGAACCAGGGATGGTCGACTGGGATGAAGTATTCCGGGATGCGCAGTGGTTCCACTGGACGGGCATCACCCCCGCCCTGTCGCAGGGCGCCGCCGACGCCACCCTGGAAGCGATAAAAGCCGCCAACCGGCTGGGCGTCACCGTCTCCACGGACCTCAACTACCGTAAAAACCTCTGGACTTACGGGAAGAAATCCTCTGAAGTAATGCCCGAGCTGGTTGCCGGTTGCGACGTCATCCTTGGCAATGAAGAAGATGCCGAGAAGCACTTCGGCATCCACCCGGAAGGGGTTGACGTCACCAAAGGGGACACCATGGATGCGGCCGCTTATATTTCCGTTTGCCGACAGATCATGGAGCGTTTCCCGCGTTGTAAAAAAGCCATTACCACGCTGCGCGGCAGCATCAGCGCCTCGCACAACTCCTGGACCGGAGTGCTGTACGACGGCCAGAAGCTTTACGAAGCGCCAACTTACCAGATCACCCATATCGTCGACCGGGTCGGCGGAGGCGACAGCTTCATGGGCGGCCTGATCTATGGCCTGCTCACCTATCCGGATGACGATCAGAAAGCGCTGAACTTCGCCGTGGCGGCATCCTGCCTCAAGCATACCATTTACGGAGACGCCAATCTGGCCACCCTGTCAGAGGTCGAAACCTTGATGAAGGGAGATGCGAGTGGAAGAGTGAGCCGATAAAATTTCTGATTTTTGGTTTTTGATTTTTGATTTGTGATTTTTGACTTGCTTTCTCATGGCTGCCCAATAAGGGCTGCACATCGCACATCAAAAACCACACGTCAAAAATCAAAAATTAGTTTCATACATTACTTGGTAGTTTGGCTGCACATCAGGTGTGGCCAAACCTTTCAAACTTCTCAAATGGCAAGATTTACACGACTTCAAGTTGCCCGTGCCATGGCCGATACCGGAATGGTGCCTCTGTTCTACCATCCCGATGTTGAGCTGGGCAAAAAGGCCATTGCCGCCTGCTACCGCGGGGGCGCCCGCCTGCTGGAGTTCACCAACCGGGGCGATTTTGCCCACGAGGTATTCGGAGAATTGAACAAATTCTGCGCCGGAGAACTACCGGAAATGATCATGGGCGTCGGCTCGGTAACCGATAGCGGGACGGCCTCCCTCTACCTGCAACTGGGCGCCAACTTTGTCGTCACCCCTGTCCTTCGGGAAGATATCGCCCTGGTGTGCAACCGCCGCAAGGTGCTCTGGTCACCCGGCTGCGGCTCCCTGTCGGAGATAGCCCGGGCCGAAGAACTGGGATGTGAGATCGTCAAGTTATTCCCGGGGGGCGTCTACGGGCCCGGTTTCGTCAAAGACATTAAAGGGCCGCAACCCTGGACGAGCATCATGCCCACCGGAGGGGTGTCTCCTACTGTGGACAGCCTGAAAGCCTGGTTCGATGCCGGCGTCACCTGTGTAGGCATGGGCTCTAAACTGATATCGGGTGACATCCTGAAATCCGGCGACTTCGAAACGCTGGAAAAGCGAACGCGGGAGGCGCTGGAGATCATTCGGGGGTTGAAGGGGAAGTAGTTGATTTGGTTGATGGGTTTAATAGGGTTGATTAGTCGGCCCGCAACCCGCAATCAACCAATCACACCAATCAACCAATCAACCAAGTACGAACACGACATGCATAGAATTACATCCATCTTATTCACGCTTATCCTTATCAGCCTGGCCGGCTGCGGGGAGATTTCTCAAACAAAAACCCTGAAGCTGGCGCACGGGCTGGACAACGCCCACCCCGTCCACAAGGGAATGGAATATATGGCAGAGCGGCTGGCGGAGAAGTCAGGCGGGCGCCTGCAGATCGAGATCTACCCCAGCCAGCAGCTGGGCACCGAACGGCAATGCCTTGAACTCTTACAGATCGGAAGCCTCGCCATGACGAAAGTCTCAGCGGCGGTGATGGAAAACTTTGCCCCCAATATACAGGTACTCAGCCTGCCCTACATTTTCCGGGACCGGGAACACAGTTTCAGGGTACTGGATGGCGCGGTGGGCAAAAAGTTACTCCGGCAGAGTGAACAGTACTGGCTCCGGGGGCTGACGTATTTCGATGCCGGCTACCGTTCTTTTTATACCAAAGGCCGCCCGGTTCGAACCCCGGAAGACCTCGAGGGGCTGAAGATCCGGGTACAGGAGAGCGTAACGGCCATCAACCTCGTCCGCGCGCTCGGCGGCGCCCCTACCCCTATTTCCTGGGGCGAACTCTATACCGCCCTGCAGCAGGGCGTTGTAGACGGAGCGGAAAACAACCCGCCTAGTTTTTACCTCTCCCACCACTACGAGGTATGCCAATACTACTCGCTGAACGAACACACTTCCGTACCGGACATCCTGATCATCGGAACCGTGGCCTGGAACCGGCTGTCCCCTGAGGAACAGCAATGGCTGGAGGAAGCCGCTCAGGAAGCCACCGTCTACCAGCGGAAACTCTGGGCGGAAGCGGAAAAGCACGCTCTGGAGGAAGTGCAGAAAGCCGGGGTGGAGATCATCACCCCGGATAAGGCGCCATTTGCGGAAAAGACCAGAAGCATTCTGGAATCCTACAAGGGCCGCCCGGAAATGTACCAACTCATTCAGGAAATTCAAGCTGTAGAATAATGCGAGAACGAATTGACAAGATACTCGGAGGGGTCCTCGCCTTCCTGATGGCGCTAATGACCCTCGATGTACTCTGGGGGGTCTTTACCCGATATGCCATGGGGAGCCAGGCCGGCTGGTCGGAAGAACTGGCCCGCTTCCTGCTCATCTGGATAGGAATCCTGGGCGCCGCGTATGCCGCCGGCAATAATATGCACCTGGCCATCGACCTGCTGATGCCCCGGCTGAATAAAAAAAGGCAAAAACGATTGTACATCCTGATCAGCTCGCTGATCATTGTCTTTGCCTTCACGGTCATGGTCATCGGAGGCCTACGCCTCATGTACATCACCCAGGTACTGGGGCAGTTGTCTCCGGCCTTACGCGTTCCCATGGCGGCCGTCTACAGCGTAGTGCCCCTGAGCGGCCTGCTGGTCATCTATTACAAGGCCGACAATATGGCCGCATACGATAAAATGCATCAATAATCAAGCAATGGAAATACTGATACTCGTCCTCTCTTTTCTCATCCTGCTCTCCATTGGTGTTCCGGTAGCCTGGAGCATTGGCATCAGCAGCCTGCTGACCATGCTGGTGGGCATCCCGGCCATCCCGTCTTTCACGACGGTCGCCCAGCGGATGGCTACCGGGCTGGACAGCTTTGCCCTTCTGGCCATTCCGTTCTTCATTCTGGCCGGCCAGATCATGAATCGGGGGGGGATCGCCCGGCGGCTGGTCAAATTCGCCAAATCACTGGTGGGCGCCCTGCCCGGAGGGCTTGCCCATGTCAACATTATTGCCGCTATGCTGTTTGGCGCCATCGCCGGTTCGGCGGCGGCGGCAGCCTCCGCCATCGGCAGTTTCATGACCGAGGAAATGGAAAAGGAAGGGTACAGCAAGCAATTTGCCGCTGCGGTGAATATCACCTCCTCCACCACGGGCCTGATCATCCCGCCCAGCAACATCCTCATCGTATATTCTCTGGCCAGCGGAGGCGTATCCATTGCCGCCCTTTTCCTGGCGGGCTATGTGCCGGGTATCCTGACCGGCCTGTTCCTGATGACCGTTGCCGCGGTATGGGCAAAAAGGAAGGGCTTCTCCAGAGGCAAACGCAGCACGCTGCGTGAAGTAGTCCGTAGTTTTCTGGACGCCCTGCCCAGTTTGCTCCTGCTTATCGTCGTCATTGGCGGGATCGTGGCCGGCATCTTCACCGCCACCGAGGCTTCAGCCGTGGCCGTGCTTTACTGCCTCGTGCTGACGTACATCTATAAAGAGGTATCCTGGAAAGACCTGCCGGATATTTTCCTGGCCTCCGTCGGCACTACGGCCATTGTTATGCTACTCATCGGTACCTCCATGAGCATGTCCTGGATCATGGCCTACGAAAATATTCCCCAGGACATTACCGACATCCTGCTTTCCGTCAGCGACAGCAAGGTGGTCATCCTGTTGATCATCAACCTGATCCTTTTGTTTGTGGGGATCTTTATGGATATGACCCCTGCAGTTCTGATCTTTACGCCCATCTTCCTGCCGGTGGTGACGGAAATAGGTATGGACCCCACCCATTTTGGGATCATCATGGTATTGAACCTCTGCATTGGATTATGTACTCCCCCGGTTGGATCCGTTTTATTCATAGGTGTGGGGGTTGCCGGAACGACTATAGAAAAAGTAGTCCGCCCTCTGCTGCCCCTTTTCATTGCGATGATCGTGGCGCTGATAATCGTCACCTATGTGCCCGGCCTGAGCCTGTGGCTGCCGGGAGTATTTGGGTTTTGAAGGAATGAGGGGCAGACAAATTATAAACAGATCAATAAACAATGAAGAATAAGCTTTTAAAAGTACATCCGGACGATAACATCATCGTGGCCCTGCGCGATTTCAAGGCCGGCGAACGGATAGAGTGGAACGGAGACACCATAGAACTGCTGGAAGACATTCCGGTGAAGCATAAGTTCAGCGAACGCGGCTTCAAGGCCGGCGATGAAGTCCTCATGTATGGCGTCCTGGTGGGCAAGGCCACCCGGGACATCTTCAGGGGCAGCCGCATCAGCCGGGAAAATGTAACGCATTCGGCCAGCGCTTTCCAGGTGGGCGAGCGCCAGGCGGACTGGCAGGCTCCAGACGTTTCCAGGTTTAAGGGCCGTACGTTCAACGGGTATCACCGGCCGGACGGCAAGGTGGGAACGATGAATTACTGGCTGGTCATTCCGCTGGTCTTTTGTGAGAACCGCAACTTGCAGGTTATTCAGGGCGCCATGCTCGAACAATTGGGTTATGCCTCCAGCCGTCAGTTTTCCGTCAATACGCAAAAGCTGGTGCAGCTCTATCAGAACGGAGCAGATACGGAGGCCCTTCTGGAGGCCGACATCATACAGGATGCCGAGGCTATACAACGAAACCGGCTTTTCCCCAACGTAGACGGCATCAAATTCCTCCAGCACGATGGAGGCTGCGGGGGTATTCGCCAGGATTCGGAAACCCTCTGCCGCCTGCTGGCCGGTTACATCACCCACTCCAACGTGGCCGGGGCTACCATCCTGAGCCTGGGCTGCCAGAACGCTCAGTTTCAGCTCCTGGAGGAAGCCCTGCGGGAAATAGACCCGAACTTCAGCAAGCCCCTCTATGTCCTGGAGCAGCAAAAGAGCAACTCAGAGCGGGAATTCATCGCCGAGGCGGTTAAAAAGACCTTTGCCGGGCTGATACAGGCCAACAAAACAGAACGCCGCCCCGCCCCTCTCAGCAAGCTGATCCTGGGCCTGGAATGCGGAGGCTCCGATGGATTCTCCGGCATTTCCGCCAACCCGGCACTGGGCTACACCTCCGACCTCCTGGTGGCAATGGGCGGCACCGCCATCCTGTCCGAATTCCCGGAGCTGAACGGCGTAGAACAGGAACTCATCAACCGCTGTGTCGATGAGGCCATTGCCGAAAAGTTCGCCGGCATCATGCAATCTTATGCCCAGCGGGCCGTAGATGTCGGTTCCGGCTTCGATATGAACCCTTCCCCCGGCAACATCAAGGATGGACTGATCACCGACGCCATGAAATCGGCCGGCGCCGCAAAGAAGGGAGGCACCTCTCCGGTCACTGATGTGTTGGACTACACCGAGCAGGCCACCAAACCCGGCCTGAACCTGCTCTGCACGCCCGGCAACGATGTGGAGAGCACCACCGGGCTGGCCGGTTCCGGCGCCAACCTAATCGTCTTCACCACCGGCCTGGGCACGCCCACCGGCAACCCGGTAGCCCCTACCATCAAAATATCGAGCAACACCACCCTGGCCCGGAGGATGCCGGACCTCATCGATGTGGACGCCGGCACCATCATTTCCGGGGAGGACACCATTGAGTCCAAAGGAGAAGAACTGCTGGATTACCTCATCCGGGTGGCCAGCGGAGAGGCTACGCCCAATGCCGTCCGGCTGGGGCAGGACGACTTCATCCCCTGGAAGCGGGGGATCTCCCTGTAGCCTCCGCCCGGCCAGCCGGCTCCGTTATTAGCATTACACCCCAGGATAGTTCTTGTCGAGACAGCACTATTTTGATGCCCCCTTTAAACAATCAGAAATGAACACGGCTTTGCAACCCTTGAATAAAGAAGCTGTCGGCAGTACAGCATTGCCCGTCCGTATCCTACAATTCGGCGAAGGCAACTTCCTGCGCGCATTTGTGGACTGGATCGTCCACCGCATGAATAAAAACCTGGATTTCCAGGCGGGAGTGGCCGTTGTACAGCCCATCAGCCAGGGGTTGATCCCTTTGCTGAATGAGCAGGACGGCCTGTACACCCTCTACCTGAAAGGCATCAGTGAAGGGCAGGTGGTGAGCGAACATGAACTCATCGATTGTATCCAAAAAGGTATTGACCCCTATCAGGGTCACGAGGCCTACCTTCAGGAAGCCCTGAAACCGGAATTGCGTTTTATCATTTCCAACACGACGGAAGCTGGCATCACCTTTAATGGCGCAGACAAACTGGAAGATACTCCTCAAGACGGCATGGAACAGGCGATACGCGAACTATAACAAAGGCCAAAAAACACAGACCATGAAAAATATCCTTTGGTATTGGCTGCTTGCTTTTTCCTCCATCCCTCTTTCAGCTACCGCCCAAAGTGGAGCCGGAGAAGAAGGCGCCTTCATGAAATTGTGGTACACCCAACCGGCAGGTGAATGGGTGGAAGCTCTCCCGGTAGGCAACGGCCGGCTCGGGGCCATGATCTACGGCGGGCCGGAAAGGGAAGAACTACAGCTCAACGAAGAAACAGTTTGGGCCGGCGAGCCCGGCAATAACATCAACCCGGAGGTTGGAAAGGTGATCCCACGCATCCGGCAGCTCCTGTTTGAAGGCAACTACCAGGAAGCCCAGCAACTGGCCGATACGGAAGTCAGGTCGCTGAACGACGGCATGCCCTATCAGCCGGTGGGCAGCCTCTTCATTGAATTTCCGGGCCATTCGGATTACACGGATTACTATCGGGATCTCGATATCGCAGACGCTGTAGCTTCGGTTTCTTACACAGTGGACGGCGTTGAATACAAGCGAGAGGTATTTTCCTCCTTTCCCGATCAGGTAATCATCCTCCGGCTAACGGCCGGCAGCCCGGGCAGCCTCTCCTGCCGGTTGTGGATGGAAAGCCCGCATGCCTCCCGGGAAAAAACCGATGGAAATGAGCTGATCCTCAGCGGTATCACCAGCGACCATGAAGGCAAGAAAGGAGCTGTACAATTCAACGCTTATACCAAAGCGGTTGCCGTAGGCGGGAAGTTGTCCATTGACTCCACCCGGCTGGCCATCAATAATGCCGATACCATTACCCTTTATATTTCCATAGCTTCCAATTTTGAAAACTATAAGAGCCTGAACGCCAACCCGGAACAAAGGGCACGCAATTATTTGGAAACCGCCCTGCAACAAGGCTACCAGGCAGCTCTGGCCGCTCATAAAAAAGCCTATCAGGAATTTTTCAACCGGGTAACCCTCGGCCTCGGCTACACCGATTCGGTGAATAAGCCCACCGATATCCGGGTGAAAGAATTCGCCGGCAGCCATGACCCGCAACTGGCAGCCCTGTACTTCCAGTTCGGAAGATACCTGCTCATTTCCGGCTCTCAGCCCGGCGGCCAGCCGCTGACCCTGCAGGGCATCTGGAACCATCAGCTGATGCCTCCGTGGGACAGCAAGTACACCCTGAACATCAATGCAGAAATGAATTACTGGCCGGCGGAAGTGGCCAGCCTGGCGGAGCTGCAGGAACC
>JAGFJE010000016.1 GCA_024103175.1 Phaeodactylibacter sp. | reverse complement strand
GTGAGCTATTTTTTCGCCAGACAAGGCGCGAGGATGAAGCCTAGCAGCGCTAAGTGACTGATCTCGCAACGCAGTATGGCGGAAAAAGAGCCATATCAAATGGGGAAGTTATTCTTCGCCGGGCCCTCAGAACGCTGTCCCGCGGAAAAGTAGTTATCACCGGCTACCAAACACCACCAGCTTCCGGCTTGCTCTACCTCCGTCCCTTTTCTGCAACTCAATCCAGTACATCCCGGGTGAAAGCCCCGCCGGCAGGGAGAACCGGGTATATGGCTGCAAGTCAATGCGGGCGGAATACCACAATTTCCCAAGGCTGTCCCAGACGGATAGCCAGGCGTCCTGTGGCTGCTCCACCCGAACCTCCAGAGTGCCGGCCTCACCGGCCCGGCCGGGATTGGGATATACCGTAAGCTCTAACCCGGCATCCTGTTGATCTTCCACGCTCACCGTATTCACTACCGCTTCCAGCGCGCGGAAAGCATTGAGGCGGCCGGCCCCGTGATAGATATCCCATCCGGGCAGGTCTTCAGACGGTTTCCCCACCTGGTCGTCGGCCGTATTGCGCAGGATATAACGGATGGCCTCCACATCCAGGGCAGGAGACAGGCCCTTTATCAGGGCAACCACTCCGGACACGAGGGGCGCCGCCTGAGAAGTTCCTCCGAAAAAGCTGTTGAAGTTCGTATCGGAAGACTCATCCAGGCCATAGATGAGGCTGCCGGGCGCCACCAGGTCGATGTGGCCTCCGAAATTACTGCCGCTGGCGGGGTCCCAAAAAAAAGGAACCGCCCGTTCGTCATTGGTGCCGGTTGCGCCTACCGCTATGGTATTCACATAAGCTGCCGGATAGAAACGCCGGTTTTCGTTGGAGTTCATCATGCAGGTTACCACAACCACGCCGTTGGCATGAGCATAATCCACCGCCTCTCTCATCGCCGAGGAGAAGCTTTCCCCGCCCACCGACATGTTGATCACGCTGGCGCCGTGGTCGACGGCATAATAGATAGCCTCGGTCCACCACGAATAGAAACCGCTGTTTTCGTTGTCCAGGATCTTGCAGGGCATTACCCGGCAGTTCCAGTCTATTCCGGCGTAGCCGATGCCATTGTCTCCTGCCGCCGCCAAAATGCCCGACACGTTGGTGCCATGCCCGTGGTCGTCGGCGGCCGCATTGTCATCATTGACAAAATCCCAGCCTACTATATCATCGGTGTACCCGTTCAGGTCATCGTCCTGCCCATTGTTGGTTACCTCAGCCGTATTAAACCAGAAGCGCCCGGCAAATTCAGGGTGGTTCAGGCGGATGCCGCTGTCCAGGATCGCGACAATTATCCCGGTGCTGCCCTGGGTGAGTTCCCAGGCGGCCTCCATGCTGATGTCGGCGCCGGCCAGGCTTTCCGCATCGAAGGCGCCGTCGTTGTGCAGGCCCCACTGCCGGTTGTAGTACTGGTCGTTGGGCGCCAGGCCTTCTACCCCTCCGCCCCGGCCGATATAATTGGGCTCGGCATATTCAACCAGGCCGGTAGCCAAATACAGGCGAACAGCGCCCCGGATATCCGTATCGCGTTCGAATTCAAGCAGCAGAAGCCCCTTCGTATCGGGGCGATGCCGGCGCTCTCCCTGCGGCCTGCTCCGGACAAGTTGCCGGACAACGGCTACGCTCAGTTTTTTATTCAGAGCGTCGATGGCCGGCAGGCCAATACCATCGCCGCCTCCGGATAACGAATAGGCCAGCCCGGGCTTTAGCCTGAGGGTGAGCTGCCGGGGATGGAAACTGCCCTCCTGGGCAAAAGCGGGCTGCAGGAGCAGGCTCAGCATTAAGGATAGAATGAAGTACTCTCTTTTCATTGGAAATGGCTTGGTTTACAGATCCGGAAGGCTCCAAAGGCTGCCGTTCGGTGCTTGAAATTCGATGTTCGCAATTCCGGTATGTCCGGAGGCCATCCCATCAAACAATTCCCCTCATCCGCCCTACCACTCCCGGCGCAACAACCCGTACCAGTATTCGTCAAACCAAGCGCCATCCACTTCATCGTAGTAACTTTTTCGCAGGTGCTTTTCGCGGGTAAAGCCCAGTTTTTCGAGCACACGGAAAGAAGCGGGGTTGCGCGCATCCACCAGGGCCACAGCTTTATGGACACCCATACCGGAAAAAAGTTCGCCGATCAGGGCGCCGACGGCTTCAGTGGCGTAGCCCTGCCCCTGGTAGCGGGGGTTGATGGTATAACCGATCTCGGCAATGCGCGGCTCGCCGGCTTGCAGCCTCAGGGCGCAGTCGCCGACAAGCCGGCCTTCGCTTTTACCTTCAACCCCTATCTGCTGGTAACTGCCCTCCATACCAAGCGATTTATGCGCCTGGCTTTCGATGAAGCGGGCGGCTTCCTCCTTCGTCATCGGGCTCATAGACTGATAACGCAGTACGGCCGGGTCGGAGCGATACTCCAGAAAGTCCTCCAGGTCGGCCGGGCGCAGCCAGCGTAGGAGAAGGCGGGGGCTTTCTATTTGCATGTCTTGCTTTTTTTCATTTCGGCCATCATTTTACACAAGATCTTCATCCTGCCACCCGGGCCGCGCCTGTTTTTGCGCTTCTTTTTCCTTTTCCAGTTCATCCAGGTCCAGCCCTTCTTCCTCTTCCTCCGGGGGTTCGATCCGGCCCTGTTGCATCCGGCGGAGGCGCGCCATTTCTTTGGCCAGCTCTTCTTCTTCCCATTTTTCGGAAAGAGCCTGCGAACCGGGCAACCCGAAGACGGTAAAGTAATGGATCAGCAGGCCGATACCCCAGGGAAGCATGGGGTAGAAGAACCACAGGTTGGGCGCATCGGCGTCGCCGTTAAAAAAGGTGATGAGGTTCATGGCAAGAAAAAAGAACCCCACGGCAATGAATGCGCTAAGGTGCTTGTAAAAGCCCTTCTTCTTCTCAAGGCGTTCTTTTGCCTGTTTATAAATATGACGTTCGTCCATTTTTCCGGTTGGTTAGATACAGAGCGCTCAAGTTATTAAAAAGGCGAGAGATTTTCCAGGTTTCGATGATCTCTCACCCCATCTCCCCATCTCCCTATCCCCCACTCTCCCTATCCCCCACTCTCCCACTCTCCCACTCTCCCACTCTCCCACTCTCCAACTCTCCCACTCTCCCACTCTCCCACTCTCCCACTCTCCCCCCTCAATCCCCCGCCGCCGCCCAATCCGGAACAACGCTCAGGCCGATCCCGAAAACGGCAATGCCCAGGAAATAAGTGGCCAGGGTGACGATGAAGATCCCGAGGAAATTGAGGGCCAGGCCGGCCCGGGCCATTTGTATGACCTCCAGGCGGCTCGTTCCGAACACGATGGCGTTGGGGGGCGTAGCTACCGGCAGCATAAAGGCCAGGGAGCCGGCGACGGTAGCCGGTAACATAAACAGCAAGGGGTTGGTTTCTATGCTGATGGCCAGCCCCGCCAGTATGGGCAGTATGGTTTCCACCGTTGCCGTATTGGAGGTCAGCTCCGTGAGAAAAGTCACCAGGAAGGCAATGCTGGCGATCAGCAGCAGGGGATGCACATCTTTGAGCCAGGCCAGCTGGTTGCCGAACCAGAGGGACAGGCCCGATTCCTTGAACCCGCTGGCCAGGGCGAACCCTCCGCCGAAGAGCAGGATGATGCCCCAGGGGATACCCTCCGCCGCCGCCCAGTCCATCAGAAAGCCTTCTTCCTGGCGGGCGGGAATGAGGAACAGCAGTACGGCAATGAATATGGCGACCGTACCGTCGTTGAAATAGGCGGGATGGCCGAACAGGCCGGACCACCCGGGAATGGTAAAATTGCCGATGACGATATCCGCCCGGAAAAACCAGAGCAGGGCCAGCGCCACAAATAAAACAGTGACCACCTTCTCTTCGTAGCTCCACGGCCCCAGGGATCGGCTTTCCAGCGCTACTTCCTTCCGGCTCAGCGCCTGCGCCGGCTTTCCGCGCCGCACATAGAACAAATACAAATAGGCCCAAACGACGACAAAGAGGATGGCCGTGATGGGAAAGGCGAAGAAAAACCAGGAAGCGAAAGAGATCTCCGGCGCCTCCGGGAAGTAGATGGTAAAGATACGGGCGAACGACAGGTTGGGCGGAGTGCCCACCAGGGTAGCCACCCCTCCCAGCGAACAGCCGTAGGCGATGCCCAGCAACAGGCCGATCGTCAGCCCTTGGGCGCCCTCCTTACCGTTCAACGCCTCCAGCTTGTTGATGATGGACAACAGGATGGGCACCATGAGCATGGCCGTGGCGGTATTGGAGATCCACATCGACAGAAAAGCGGAAGCAAACATGAACCCCAGCAGGATTCTCCCCGGGCTCAGCCCAATCACCCGCAGGATATTGAGGGCAATGCGCTGGTGCAGGTTCCACTTCTGGATGGCCAGGGCCACCAAAAAACCGCCCAGGAACAGGAAGATCACATGGTTGAAATAGGTGATGGACACCGCCCTGCCGTCCATAATGCCCAGGGCAGGGAAAAGAACAACCGGCAGCAGGGAGGTCACCGCCAGCGGCGCCACCTCTGCGATCCACCACAGGGCCATGAGCAGAGCTACGGCCAGGGTTGCCGTCACTTCCGGTTTGCCCGGTTCGAGATCGGCAAAAAGAATGATCAGGGCGGATAATACCGGAGCGGCAAAGGTGAGGATAAGCCGCGGCATCTGCCCGGTTGTCTTTTTCGTTTCGTCCGAAATGCCAGCCATAATTCCAAATGTAAGGATTATGGCCCAATCGAAGGTTGACGGTTGTCAATGGATTGATGTTATTTGTTGCTCGTTGCCACGTATGTGTTTAGCGCCGAGGTGACATCCTTTTTGCCCCTGCTCCTGGCGATTAAGCTTATTTCTACAGATTGAGGGCAAAAAGGGTGTCATCTCGTTCCAGTGCCAGGCCTTTCCAGATGACACCTT
>JAGFJE010000166.1 GCA_024103175.1 Phaeodactylibacter sp. | reverse complement strand
GAGGCGAATCGTAAGTAGTCGGACACAATTAACTTACAGATAATTTCTTGGCCCCGAAACCCAAAATCGGAGGAGATTATCTCCCCATGGGGGGAGTAGAGGGGGGAGTTTTCAAGGGGTTACATCCAAAATTCCCCCTCCTTCCTCCCCCAGGGGAGGATATTTTCTTCGAATTGGTGGGGCGAGGAAAAAAAGTAATCCTTAATCTAATACTGTCCGGGCACTTAATACTTTTTTACCATGCATCGTCTTTTACCAGCACTACTGCTTCTCATTCTCCACTTCACGGCGACGGCAGAAACCGTGCTCTACGGCATCATCACCTACCAGAATACCGGCGAGCGGGTGCAGGCCATACAGGTCAACGCCCGGGGCGCTTCCCCCGCCATCACCAAGGCCACCTCTGACTCCGAGGGCGTCTTCCGGCTGGTATTTCCGGATAGAAACCCGGGAGATACGATATTCCTGTCCATCACCACCCGGATCTACGACCTGGTCAACCACCCGAGAGAACTGGAGGTTGTCCTGCCGGACAACCCCGGAGAAAAGCAGGTTCGCCTGGTGGTCTGTAAAAAGGGCGAGCGCGACCGGAATGCCATTGAATACTATGAGATCTCCACCCGATACATTACCGATAGCTACGAGCGCCGACAAAAAGAGCTGAGCCGGGAAGTAGAACAACTGGAGGCCCGGATCGGGCAGGCGGAAAGCAACATCGGCCAACTGGAAGAACAACTGGCCGTACTGGAGCAGGAAAAGGACGAACTGGAACGATCGTATCAGGCGCAGCTGGACAAGGCCTGGGCCCTGGCGGAAGACTTCTCCCGCATCGACCTGGCGCAGGCTGATTCCATCTACCAGAAGGCATTCAGGCTCTTCACCGGGGGAAAGATCGGCGAAGCCAGGGCCGTACTCTCCGCACAATCCAACCTGAAACTCCTGTGGCAAAAAGAATCGGAGATCACCGCTGAAGCGGAAAAACTGGCCGAAATGGAAGCGGCCCTCGCCCGGCAGCGCCGGCGGCTCGAACAGGAAAAAGAAGAACTACAGGCCGGCAAAGAAAAAGAGATCAAAAAACTGCAACTTGCCGCCCACCTGGCTGAACTCCAGCTGGATTTCGCAGCGGCAGAAAGCTCCCTGCTGTCTATTCTGAACCTCGACAGCACCGATGTCGGCGCCTTCAGCCGGATAGCCTCCCTGTACAGTACGCTCAACCGGCAGGCGGACGCCATCCCCTACTATCAGAAAGCCTTGCAATACAGCCGCGATGCCGCTCAGAAGGCCGAGGTATGGGCCAACCTGGGCAACGAATTCCGTCATGACGGCCGGTACGAGGAGGCCGAAACAGCCTATGAAGAAGCGCTGGCCCTTTTCCGGCAGCTGGCCGAAAGCCAGGCCGGGCACTACCAGGAAGCGGTGGCCGCCACCCTGAACAACCTGAGCGCCCTGTACCTGGAATGGAACGCCGGCCAGAAGGCCATCGCCACGCTGACGGCTTCCCTCGGCATCTGCCGGCGCCTGGCAAATGAAAACCCGCAACGCCACGGGCCCGCCCTGGCCCGCACGCTCAGCAATGCGGGCAACCTGTACACCGCATTCAACAACCCCGAAAAGGCGGAAGAAGCCTACCGCGAAGCCCTGCAGGTCAGAGCACGCCTGGCAAAAGACGCCCCGCAGCGCCACCTGGAGGAGCTCGCCACCCTCCGCAACAGCCTCGGCAACCTGTACTGGAGCCTGAAGGATTTTGAAAAGGCGGAGCCCTTGTTTTTGGAAGCGCTGGAGGCCTACCGCCGACTGGCGCAGGACAGTTCCGGGCGCTACGATGCGGACCTGGCCATTATCCACAACAACCTCGGCAACCTGTACCGCGGCCGGCAGGAATTTGAACAGTCGGAAGAAGGCTTCCGGCAGGCCCTTACCCTGTACCGGCGCCTGGCACGCGAGAACCCGCGCCGCTATGAGCCCAACCTGGCCTCCACCCTCAACAACCTCGGCAACCTGCATTCCGACACCGGCCGGGGCCAGGCAGCCATGGAAGCTTACACGGAAGCCCTGGAAGCCTACCGCCGCCTCTCCCGCGCCAATGCCGATCGCTTCGCTCCCGGCCTGGCTACCACCCTAACCAACCTGGGCGCCTTGTACTACGCCGCGGAAGACTACCAACGGGCGGCCACTGCCTACGAGGAAGCCCTGGAAACTTACCGCCGCCTGTCCGCCGCCCAGCCCGGCCGTTATGAGCCCGAGGCCGCCGCCATTATAAACAACCTCGCCCTCCTCCACCTCAACCTGGGCGAGGGAGAAAAAGTGCTTGCCTACCTCAGCCAGAGCCGCCCCCTCTACCGAAAGCTGGCAGAAGAGGCCCCCGCCGCCTACGAGGCCGAGCTGGCCCGCACCTTCATGATCGAAGCTTTTGTCTGGCTGCAGCGCGGCGCCCAGTCGAAAGCCAACGCGCTGATGCTGGAAGCCAGGGCCATCGCCGAAAGATATCCGGAAGCGCCCTACTCCGCTCAGGTGTTCCGGGCGTTCAACGATTTCTACCGGGAAACCGACGAGCCCTTCGAGCAGGCCCTGGAAAAGGCGGCGCCCTACGAAAAGCAGGTGGCCGAACGCACGGCCTACGCCGACAAGGCGGCGCCCCAGCAGGAGATCGCCCGAATCCTCTCCGAAGCCTGGGCCGCTCACCCGGACAACCAACTCCTGAAGAACGAGCTGGCCGATGCCTCCGGCGAGCTCTCCGCCTATCTGCTCTTCACCCGGCAGTTTCCGGAAGCCGAACAGGCCGCCCGCCGCTGCCTGGAGCTCGGCGAGGATCACGCCTGGGCCAACGTGCCGCTGGCCACCAGCCTGCTGTACCAGGGCCGCTTCGAGGAGGCCAAAAGCATTTACTCCTTCTGGGGCGATGTGTGGTACAACAGGGAGCAATACTTCCGGGAAGTGTTTCTGGAGTATATAGAGGAACTGGAGGCGGAAGGCATCTCGCACCCGGATGCGGGGAGGGCGAGAGAGGTGCTTGGGCGGTAAGGCCTCGTCCGGGGGCTCTCCCAAAAAGGGAATTTGGCAGCCCCTGTTTGCTCCCGTCAGGGCATTGCCATTATGAGCGGCTAACTTTTCCGATTTTGATTATCTTTGTTCTGTGCATTAAGCCACCCCTCTGCTGATTATTTTCTCACCCGGCGTGTTATTGCCGGGCGCTATAACCTGCCGGGCCGTTACCGAAAGCCTCAGGAAACAGCCACGCAATAAAAGGCCAAAACCTGTATAAACAATGAGCCACATCTTCATCAGCTACTCCAGCAAAGACCGCCCCAAGGCCAGGGCCCTCGCCGCCATCTTTGAAAAGCAGGGCTGGAAAGTCTGGTGGGATAAGAACATCAAGCCCGGCAAGGCCTTCGACCGCGCCATCTCCAAAGCCCTGGATGAGGCCGGTTGCATTGTGGTGCTCTGGTCGAAGAATTCGGTGGAATCCTCCTGGGTGCTGGAAGAAGCCTACGAAGGGCTGGAAAGGAAGATCCTGGCGCCGGCCCTGATCGGCAAAACACGCCTGCCCTTCGGCTACCGCCGCCTGCAATACGCCGACCTCACCCGGTGGAAAGGAACGGCCGGGGCAAAGGCCATACAGCCGCTCTTCGATACGATAGGGTCCCTGATCCCGTTGAGCCCGGAAAAGAAGCCCGGCAAAAAAGCGCCCTCCCCACCCAGGGCGCCGTCGGCAAAGATCAAGAAACGCAGGACCCTCTCCGGCGCGCTCGATGGCAAAACCATCGTCTTTACCGGCGCCCTCTCCGAGAGCCGCAACGCCCACGCCGAAAAGGTGAAGATGGTGGGCGCCAACTTCGTCGACGCCGTGTCCGGCAATACGGATTACCTGGTGGTGGGCAAGGAGCCCGGCGCCACCAAACTGAAGGCTGCCGAAGAGAAGGGCGTCAAAAAAATCACCGAAAAAACCTGGCTCAAAATGCTGAACGAGGCCTACCGGCGGACGCTGCTGAACAAAAAGATCGTTTTCACCGGCAAACTCGACGCCCCCCGCGCCGAGCTGGAAAAAACGGCCCGCCAACTGGGCGCCATCCCCACCGGCAGCATCTCCGGCAAGACCGACTTCCTGGTCGTCGGCGCCAACCCGGGAAAAGTGAAGCTGGACGCGGCGAAGGAATACTCGGTGAAGATCCTCAAGGAGGAGCTCTGGAAAGAGATCGTGGATACCTTGTAAAAAATACAATTGTTGAAACAAACCAACGAAGGCTCGATCAGCCTCAACAAATACATCAGCAGCACCGGCATCTGCTCCCGGCGGGAGGCCGATAAGATGATCGCCGCCGGGCGGGTGACGATCAACGGACAACCCACCCAGCCGGGCAACCGCGTCTTCGAGGGGGATGAGGTGCACATCGACGGGCAGCTCCTGCAATCCAAACCCCGGCCTCTTTACATCGCCTTCAACAAACCGGTTGGCATCGTCTCCACCACAGACCCTAAAGAAAAGAAGAATATCATCCGGTACATCAACCACCCCGAGCGGCTCTTCCCCATCGGCCGCCTCGACAAACCCTCCGAGGGCCTCATCTTCCTGACCAACGACGGCGATATCGTCAATAAAGTCCTCCGCGCCGGCAACCGGCATGAAAAGGAATACATCGTCACCGTCAAACAGCCCATCACGCCGAATTTTATTAAAAAGATGGCCGCCGGCATTCCCATCCTCGGCACTGTCACCAAAAAATGCCGGGTGGAGCAGCTCAATGCCCACACCTTCAGGATCGTCCTGATCCAGGGCCTCAACCGGCAGATCCGCCGCATGTGTCAGTATCTGGGGTACGATGTGGCCAAACTGAAGCGCGTACGCATCATGAACGTCCGGCTGGGCAACCTGAAAACCGGCCAGTGGCGGGAGCTGACGCCCGCCGAGATCGAAAAGATCCAAAAGATGGTGGCCGATTCTTCCAAGACTGAAGAGGCTTCGCGGGAGGAGCCCGAATAACGGCAAGGGTTTTCATCGGGCCCCGACGAAATCACATCACCCTGCCCATCGATTCCTTCCGGCATTACCCCCTGTCCACCGATGACAAATCTTTTGTGAGAATGCTCACAGCGGAAAAGAACCGGCTCTGGCACCTCAATAGCCGGAACCTGCTGGAGTGGATAAACCTGGCAGATACGGCCGCGGCCCGCCCTGTGGCCCTGCCGGAACGGTTCGCCGGGCTGGTGTATAGCAAACGGAATGATCGAATCCGCCGATGAATACACCCGATTCCTCGGAGCCTTCCCCGCATCGAACAAAAAACCGGACGCTATGACGGCCCGCTTACCTCCTCACTCCTCAAAATAGACGTTGTCCAGCAGAATATCCCCCACCAGGTAGTTGCCATCGGCGTCTACCGGGTTCCAGATGGCGAACGGTATCCTGAGGTCCGTCAGGTCCAGCCCTTCGAAGTCCGACATGGGGATGGTGTATTCCAGGAAGCCGTTGTCGGCGTCTACGCCTGAGTAATTTTTCAGGAAGAGGGATACGGCGGTGGCCACCGACTCCAGTTTGATCTCGATATCCGCCAGGTTATCCGGCTGGCGGAGGGAGAACTTCAGGTTGCCGTTGGCGAACCGGCTGGCGTCGACCGTGGGGTCCAGCTCGAAGAAGCCGCCGCCCCAGTTGCCGCCGGGATAGCTGAAGCGCAGGCTGGAGCCGCCTTCTACAGCAATGTCAGATTCCGTAACTTCCGGCTCGCCGCCGGCTCCGAAAGACTTCAGCAGCAGCCCCTCAAACTGGTTGAGGGTACTGTTGAACGCCAAGGGCGGCAGGGAGGAGGAGATCGTCCCGAGGGTTTCCTCCTCGATATTCAGGGCCGGCGGCGCCGGGGCGTTCAGGCCGTCCTGGCGGTATACCCGCACCCAGTCGACCAGCATCCGCTGCGGGAAAACCGTCGTTTCATCCGGGTTGCCGGGCCAGTTGCCGCCCACGGCTACATTGAGGATGAGGTAAAAGGGGCGCTGGAATTCTTTCATGTCTTCTTCGATCGCCACCTCGTTCACCACTACGTCATCCAGTGTGAAGACGAGGGATTCCGGCGTCCAGTCTACCCGGTAGATGTGGTAATCGTCGCTCAGGTTCACGCCGGCGTCCAGGCCCTGGCCATTATTGGCAGCCTTATTCTCCGAATTGGTATAGTGGGCGGTGCTGTGCACCACGTTCAGCTCGTGGCCGATCACCTCCATGATGTCGATCTCGCCGCAGCCCGGCCAGTCGACTTCCGTGATGTTGACGCCCAGCATCCAGAAGGCGGGCCAGAGCCCCCTGCCCTGCGGCACTTTGATGCGGGCTTCCACCCTGCCGTAACGGAAGGAGTGCAGGCCCTGGGTGGTCAGCTTGGCGGAGCTGTAGCGGTTGTCGCCCGGCGCCTCGCGGGCGACAATGGCCAGCACGGAACTGCCGTCGTCATCCGCCAGCACGAGCGAATTGTTCTGGGAGCTGGTATAGAGCTGCCGCTCGGCATTGCCCCAGCCGGGAGGCAGGCCGTAGTCGGTGCCGTCGCCCAGCTCGTAAACCCAGTTGTCGCTGCTGATATTGGAGTCGAATTCATCGCTCCACACCAGGGTATAGCCTTCGTAGGGGGAGCCGGAGGGGGTGGGTTCGTCATCGGAGTTGCAGGCGGCGAAAGCCGTCAGGATCAGAAAGAGGAAAAAAACGTTTTTCATGATGGGTGGTTGCGTTTTTTTGAAGCAGATACGGAATTCGGCAAATTAACTTTGGCGAAGGTAGGTAATGGGGAAATGTTTTGGGAAAATGGAGGCTGGACAAATGCTGGACAGGACGGCTTCTGGGGTTCAATACAAAAAACCGAACAGCCAGAGGGGGATCTGGTTGGCGAAACCGGTTTCCAGGCCATCCAGAGCGAGAAAAGCATTGTTCAGCTGGCGGATCTGGGTGTCTTTTTTACTGCTTCCGCCAATTTCAAAGGTATATTGCTGGCTATCGTGATCAACCAAAAAGTCCGTTTGAGGATGTAAATTGACCTCCGCAATCACATTCAATTGATTTTGGAAAAAAGTTTCCCGCATACTCCCAACAGAGATATTATTGGGATTAAGTACGTAATACAGGTTGGAGTTATTAAGGAAGACCTTATCCGGCTTTTGAAGTACGCTGATCGACTTTTCCGGCAGGTGCAATAAAGCAATGAGCCTGGCTTTTTCCAAATAGCGCAGATAATTCAGCAAGGTAGTGCGGTTGATGCCTATACGTTCGCTCAACTTGCTGATGTTTGGTTTGAAGGGAGCAGTGCCGGCAATTACCCTCAGCAGTTGCAACATTTTGCGGCTGTAGGCCGGGTCGTATCCCTTCATAAAACGCAAATCGGTTTCCACTACCAGATGAACAATCTGCTCCAGGGTAAAGGCATAATCCCGGTTTTTTTCTGTAAAAAAGGGATAATAACCTGCCCGCAGGTAGGTATTAAAATGTTGCAGCGGTTTTATTTTACCGGAAATATCCACGGCAATATCCCGATGTTCCGATAATACATAACCTAGCTCCAAGGGTTGAAAATCAGCGATTTCCGCAAAAGCGAGAAATTCCCGGAAAGACAGGCCCGGTAATTCATAGATCAAAGCCCGGCGGCTGAGGTCAACATCCTGTTTGAAAATTTCCAGAATGGAAGAACCGGAAAAGGTAATGATCAGATCCGGATAATTATCGTAAATATTTTTCAGCTCCCTGGCCCAGCCAGGATATTTATGAACTTCATCCACAAACAAATACTTTCCACCCGATTGTTCATACTTTTTGGCCAGGCTGGCCAGCCTGTTCTCCGTGAAGTACAGATCATCCAATGAAACGTAGAGCACCTCCTTTCCTTTCCCTTTCAGGCTTTTCGCCCGCTGCAGCAACAGGGTTGTCTTTCCGGTGCCCCTTGCCCCCACAATAGAATTGAGGCGCCACTCCCAGTTGATATTTCCTGGAATCTTCCGGTGCAACCGGACGGGAACCGCATTGATCAGGCGGTCGGATTTGTGAACGAGTTCTTGCAATTTTGTTTATATAAATATACAAAAAAATCAAAAAAATGTTCATCTGGGTAAACAAAAGATGAGCTTGGCCAGCTATAGCCCCTTGGACGGCGGTTTACTGACGGGCAAGTACAGCTAAAAAAAACCACCCCGGCCGGCTGGTGGAAAATTATATTATAGTAAGGTATGGTGCGGCTGAAGCATATACTTACTATTGCCTACTCTATGCCGCCTCCTTCAACGACTCGGCAAATTGCAAAATATCAGACTTGAGCAATTCAAAATCAAAGCCCTCCACCTGTGGCTTTAACTTTTCTATGGCCTTGTCTAATTCGGAAGAGAGCCGGTTGATATCCGGGCTGGAAAGCACGGCGATGTACAGTCCGCGTTTGCGTGTATCGAAATAGGAAGGGTTGGGTAGGAAAGATTCAGTTTTTTTGAAAAAGGAGACTTCGATAAATAGCTTTTTCACCCCGCCGCCGTATTTCGATGGGTCAATGGCATCCGATATCTCCTGAATATCCCCGGTGACAATTCCAATATCAGAATAAACCCTGAACCTGGTTTTTTCGGCAAAGGCAGGGTTCGCCTCTACAGCCTCGAGCATGGCCTTTTTCAAAGCTTCAAAGTCAAAATCTTCCACCTGGCTGGAAACCTTATCGAATAACTCAAACATCGCCTCGCATACCAGTATTTGGGCATCTCTATCCATGTATCTTGCAGCCTTTGAATAGTCTAAGGGCAAGCTGCCTTCGATCTTTTTGCTAACGGGGCTATATTCCCAGTAAGGTTCGTTAATCCTGCTGGGTTTCTGATAGGTCAAAGCATAAAAAGATATCCTCCGGACACCGCTTCCGAAATCGGAAAGCTTGATGTTGTTGTTCAGGGTATCCTCCGTAACATGCAGATCAGAGGTATCCGATAAGCCGCCGATGGTAGTGATGAAAAATTCTTTCTGTTCCATTTTATTGTAGTTCTTTCAGCAACCTATTGTTAGCCGTTCAATACCTTCCGCAATTCTTTAATTAATCCATCTGGCGCAACCCCGGCGCCCTCCATCAATTCAAGTAAGGTAACGGATATTAATACTGAAAAATCATGCTCACTGATCTCCGCTTCGATTTCATCCACCGGGATCGTCTTCCTTAAAGAAAGCTTTCTGGTTTCCTCATCATATTTCCTTTCCTCAATCGGTTCTTCCCCCAAGTCCAATATTGGGATAAAGAATACCTTGTCGAACTTGTCGGTGTAACGTCGAAGATCAACCTGTTCATTCAGCCGGTCTTCCAGCGCCGGCAGCACTTCCAGTGCAAGATCCTTGAAGCGCCCATGCGCGATCACGCCAAAATAAAACTGCCGGTTAGCTCTGTCTTTTGCTTCCATCAGTTGTCTTTTTTATTGCCCGGCGGCCGGATCAAGGGAACCGGCCGGGCGAGGTTTTCGGGTAATGTAGCATAATTATAGATCTGTATCTTTTCCCGGCGCAGGCACTCCTGAAGCGGCCCCTCATATTCGACAAAATAGAATAGATCCCGCTGAATGTGCCAGTCGCCGTATCGGCCTTGCTCACCTTTCTGGGTGGCGCCGTATTTCCACACGTGGCCTTTCTCCAGAAAGATAGTGGTTTTTGTTCCGCAATTATAACAATCGTAGTAACCGGGGCGGGAAGCTACGAGTACATACTGTTGGGCATGCTCCAGTTCATCGAGTTCTTTCTGGAGTTTGGCCTGGCGTTTTTTGGAAAGTTCGGCCCTGCCGTTATTGAATTCCAGGAAGCCGAGGCTGTAGAGTATAAAGATCACAGCGCCGAGGGAAGCTACTAATACGGTAATACCCGGCAGGATACCGGGGGTATTTCTTTCCGGGGGACGGTTGGGTGCAACCATAAGCAGTGTTTTTAGGTGATGAGCAATGTTCAGGCATTGCGGAGCGCGTCGACTCCACCAGTCGATTCTTTTTTAGTCGCTGTTTTTACGCTATATTGGAGCGGGTGTTGTCCGGCGCCTCACGGGATTGTTGCGCCGCCA
>JAGFJE010000145.1 GCA_024103175.1 Phaeodactylibacter sp. | reverse complement strand
GGATGCGTTTCCGAATCAGGTTATCAATGGCCTGCCGGCGCAGCTTGTTGATGCGCTGGGCCAGGTAGTGAATGCAGTAGGCCACCTTGCGGCGCTTCTTGAAATTTTTCAGGCGGCCGAGCACATCGTTGAGCAGGCGGTTGTCGGTAATGGCATTATCAACCACCCTTACCCGCCCGTCTTCGATGATGATGCGTTCGGCCAGGATGAGGTCCATAAGCAGGGCGCCGGCGAAGCCGTAATGCAGGTAGGAGCCGGCCATGCTGAAGGCGCCCTTTTCATCGTCTAAGTCGAGCAGTAGAATGGATTCGTGGAGGTGGAGGTTCATGGTTGCATCGTTTGGAATAACCGAATGGTAAGGACAATACCCAAGACAGGAAAACTTATTCGGCCAATACTGGCAACCACCGGACGCAACCGGGCGCCGTTCGGTCAACAAATAAGGCAAAATCACTAACCTATTAAACCCGACAAAAGATATGCGATACTCCGGAAATATTTCCATTCTCTATTGAACAGTTCAGAAGGGCCGCGTTTAGTTTCTCTTTTCTTTGCTTTCCTGGAAAAGCAGTAACCGGTAACCCTGCCCTACCTGTCCCTACATCTTTTTGTGCCTGTCCAGGATCATTCCTCCAGCATCCGCCCTCCTTTAATTTAAGCCTTGGAATCTGTAGGGCATGACCCGCGAATGCCGCCAGCCGCCCACTGCAAGCAACAAGCCCGCATATATGAACAGCAGTTTACTATACATGCCTTTCTGTTTCCATATATATGCCACTTTCGCAAGGCTTTCCCGCCGAAAAAGCATCCATATATGCTTTTTCGGCTTTGGTGGATTCCCCTCCGCTACGCTTCGCAACCGGCAGCCCTGCCCGGCGCGGCTGCGCACGCGCTGCCGGGCAGGCCAGCCGATTGCTTCGCTACTCAAAGAAAATGCCTCGCTTTCCTTGATGGAAAAGCGAGGCATTGCCACCTTTACTTCCATATCGTAAAAAGGTAAGAAATTCAGAATCTAACGAACCGCCCTGGCAAGACGAAAACCGACGCTGTAGCTCCTGCCGCCAGGAGCGCTGTCGCTGCGATCGGCACAACGCACGAGGGCGGGAAGACTGACCCATGACCCGCCGCGCAACACCCGGAAGGAGCCGCTGTCCGGGCCTCGGGGGTCGCGGCTGTTCTTGCTTTTCTCGTAATAATCGCTATCGTACCAATCCCAACACCATTCCCAAACGTTGCCTGTCATATCGGCAAGCCCAAGATCTCCCTGTTCAAATTTCCCAACAGGCGAAGTATGGACATAGCCGTCATTGTATCCTTCCCAAATTGTCCAACCGGAATATTGCTTTTTGAAGCTTTCATCAGCAATATTGGCATGCGGAGTATTATCATTACCCCAGGCATATTTGTATTTCTTGCCCCCGCTGCGCGCGGCGAATTCCCATTCTGCTTCCGTCGGCAAGCGGTAGCCGTTGGCGCTCCAGTTGGCGGTAACTGTGCCGCCGGAAATAGTATACACCTTCTGATAGCCGTGCTGCTCGCTCAGCCAGTTGCAGTAAGCCACCGCATCATTCCAGCTGACGTGGATCACCGGGTGGTTGTATTCACCGGATGGGCGCAGTTTCCCGGTAGCGTCGTGCCGCCAGTTGATGCCGGCCTTTTTATTCCAGCTTCCGTTCTCGTATATATAGCTGCCATCCCCCTTTTCTGCATCTGTCTTGTAGCCGGAAGCATTTGCGAACCGGCTGAATTCTTCTACTGTCACTTCATGCCTTCCTATCTCAAAATCGCTTACCGTCACTGTATGCACCGGCTTTTCATCACTTCCTCCATCCCCAAATGTATCTCCCATCTCAAAAGGGCCGCCCTGGATGAACACCATATTATCCGGCGGTGAAAGATCCCGGATATACCGCTCCGCTTCCAGCCGGTATTTCCCGCCGGGATACAGCTGCAGGTACGCCCGGTAAGCCTCCGCCGTGTGCTGTTGCCGGGCTGCCTGCCAGACGGTGGTTTCTGAATCAACAGCGGGCGCAGGCGCCGCTTTTTTGCCATCCGCCAGAATGAACAGGAAATTGCTGCCCGTCTGGTTAGAGCCAAATTGCCCAAAACGGGGCTGAGGGGAAGCTTTTTGTAGGTATTGGTAGTACAGCTCATGAAATTCCAGGATGCGGTCCTGCCCGCCGAAAGCGCGGAGCGCCCTTTTAAAGGAGTCCGCAAATTCTGAAGGGTCGGGCGTACGCTCCTTGCCGCCGGAGGTGAGGAACAGGCGGGTGCGGTATCGCAGGGTGTTGTCGATAAACTGGCGGCGTTCCGTGTCTTCATTTTCGTTGTAACGCTTCCAGTTGGGCTTGTTCTTATACTGCGCCGCTACCTGCTCGTCGAAAGTGCCGCTGAAGCAGGCGTCGATGGCCAGCAGGATATGGGAGCAGGGAATGTTGTCGATGATGCGCTGCAGGCGGGCGTGAGGCAGGTAAGTATCCTGGTAGCGGTCGTTGAGCTTGCCGTCTTTGGGGATGAAGAAGCCCTCCCCTTTCGTCTCGATGAAATCGCCATGGCCGGAAAAGAAGATGAGCAACTGGGCATCTTCCGCGTAGGCTTTTTTCTGGTAAGCGTCCAGCTTGTCGTAGATCTGGTTGCGGGTGGGGTTGGGCACTACTTCGGTGTTGAAACCGTAGAGCTCCCGCAGGTCTTTGGCGATCTCTTCCGCATCGTCGATGGGGTTGTGGAGCATTGGCCATTCCTGGTACTGCTCTACGGCGAAGAAAAGGGCGTAGTCTTTGCCGGGGCGAGGAGTTGGCGAAACTGTGCCTGCCTGCTTGGGCACCATGGCCAGGGAAGGCAAACAAACCAGCAGCAACAAAAAAGGTATGGTTTTCCTCATGAGCAACATTGGGGTTTTGGGCTTGGGTAAATATATGTTTTTTTGGCCATTCCAGGAAGCGGTGGCTACCCTGGCGTTTCGCATAACCAATTAATCTACCCTCATTTCCT
>JAGFJE010000139.1 GCA_024103175.1 Phaeodactylibacter sp. | reverse complement strand
GGGTGAAGGTGCTGGAGAGACGGGGAGAAGTCTGGGTGGTGCTGGGGTAGGAGGCTGGCTGCCGGGCCTGCTGTAAAGCCAAGAGACAACTTCAAGTTGGTATTTGTTTAGCGTCGAAGTGTCATCTTTTCGCCCCAACCCTGCATTTTTCCTCCCCCCCCCTTGCAACCCTTTCCACTATATCTGCACTAGTAATTATAAAAACCGCAAACATTGGACCCATTCGAGCGCACACTGCTGGAAGGCTGCAGGCGGGGGGAACGCCAGGCTCAGAAAGAACTCTACGAGCAGTATAAAGGCCTGCTCTTTGGGGTGTGTTTGCGCTATGCCGCCGGAAAGGAGGAAGCGGAAGACATGCTGCAGGAAGGCTTTATCCAGATCTTCCGGGACCTCTACCGGTTTCAGCCGAACCGCCCCCTGGCCGCCTGGATGTACCGCGTGACGGCCAATGCCTGCCTGCAGTACCTCCGGCGGCACAAACGCCTGAAGCTCTTTGAGAACTATCCCGAAGAAACCGTACAACAGGAGGAAGGCGCCGTTGAACGCGAAAGAGAGGAAGTAGAGAACCTGCTGTCTTTTGTGCAGCGCTTGCCCGACGGCCAGCGGGCCGTCTTCAACCTGTTTGCCATCGAGGGGTATACCCATGCCGAGATCGCCGGCATCCTGGGCATTTCCGAATCGGGGTCCAAGTCGCAGTTATCGCGCGCCAGAGCGGCCCTGAGGCGCATGATGTTGCAGAAAGAAAAGATAAACCAAGAGCCTTGCCCATGAAAAAGAAGAAAGAAGGCCATATCGACCGAATTTACCGGAAAGAACTGAGCCGGCTGGCCGTTTCTCCGCCGCCCGGCCTGTGGAATAAAATAGAGCGGGAGATACCTCCTCCGCCCCGCCCCCGGCCGGCTTTTTCCCATAAGGTGTTGGGGGCGGCGGCCCTGCTGTGCCTGGGCTGCTGGTTCCTGCTCAGGCCGGCGGAAGCCCCATCCCTGAGCGCCTTCCCTATTCCGGGGCAAGGGTTTGTAGAAAACAGCGAAACGGTCCGGGCTGATGCTGCCTTCGCTTCCGGGCTAGAGAAAAAATATGTACCTCCAGCTCTGCCGGAAACTATGTCGGGGCGGAAAAATGCCCTGAAGCCGTACCGCCCGTCGAGGCAATCAGAAAAACGTAAAGGCGACAACAATATTCCCTTACCGGAAGTGGGGAACACGGCCGCCCTTCCGGAATTACCCGGATCAGTGTTGCCTCCGGCACAGGGACAGTGGAAATTGCCCGAGCGGTTACCAACCCTTAAGGCCGGATTAACCTCCGCGCACGCTTTCCCGCCGGACTATCCACCCGCCCCCCCGGCCACCGCCCAATATCCGGGGATCTCCTATGAATGGCATGCAGAATGGCTGGCCCCGCTCACCAACGGCCTGGGCGAACAGCTGGGGTTGGAACAGCCCGACTGGAAAGGCGACCGGCGCCTGGGGCTGGCCCTGGACGTCCGCTTATCCAACCACTGGGCCATTCGGACAGGCCTGGGCATCCGGGAAATGAACCTTGGGTATGAACGGCAGGCGCTGCTGGAGTACGCTCCGGGGTATCCTTCGGCAACCGTCGAAGGCCTGTATATCTCCAATTATAAATACCGGACTTCCGCCGGACTGGAAATGACTACCGCCGTCGGCTTTCGGCAAGGCCAGTCCTCCGGCCCGCCGGCGCCGGGAGAGGTTTTTGAGTTCTCTCTGGAAATGGCACAGCAGATCGGCTATTACAGCGTTCCCCTGGAAGCCCTGTATTACCTCAAGGCAGAAGGCCTGCAGGTGAACCTGCGGGCGGGCCTGGCCCTGAACGGCTTTCTGTGGGAAGCCGGTAAAACCACCCGGGCAGACTTCTCCGTTACCGGTTTCAGCCATCAGGGAACCGGCCTGGGCCTGGCCGCGCTGCCCCGCCATTTTCTGGAGATGACGGCAGGGGGCGGCGTTTATTACCGACACGCCGGCGGCCTGACGGCCCGCCTGGAGCCGGGGCTGCGCTATTCCCTCACCCCCATGTTCAACCGGCCTTCCCTGCTGGCCGGGTTGTTGATCGGAATTGGTTATCAATTTTAAAACATAAGGCTATGAAAAAGTATCTCTTTGCGCTCATTACACTTTTGGGGATGGGCGCCGCCCTCCAGGGGCAGGATCAGAAACCCATCATAGGCGTACAGGCCTATCTGTTCGACGGCAAATCCGTTCAGGGGCCTGTCGGGTCTTACTGGTATGGCAACCAGGGCCTCGACTTTTCCCATTCCATTGGTTTCACGCTGGAGTTTCCGCTTTCCAACCGGTGGGCCATACAGGGCGGCGTGGCGCTCACTCAATACGCTACCTCTTTCCGGAGCGGGGGCCGGTTTTCTCAGGGCCCGGGGCGTATTTATGTTGTGGATGGGCCGCTCCCGGTGGGCGTTCCGGTACTGCCGTCCGGTAGTACGGGGGTGGAAAGAAGGTTTAACTGGGATTTTTACTACGTCGACTTACGGGTAGGGGGCGTTTATTTTTTCAGCCATTCCCGGTTCAGGCCATTCGTACAACCATACGCCGAGGCCAACCTTTTTCTGGCCGACAGCCAAACCGACGAATTGGCCTACCGCCCCGGCAACATTTACGGGGGCCTGGGTTTTGCACAGATACCCGCCGTCATCCGCAAGCTCAATGTCACCGGCGGGCTGGCCGTTGGGGGCGAGTACCGGCTATCCCGGCAGTTGTCGATCCGGATGGCGCCCCAGGCGGAATATATGTTTTTGCGGATGTCTGATAGCAGCTTTGGCGCCGGGCGTTTGCTGAGTTGGGGGCTGAGCGCCGGCTTGTCCTACCGGATGTGAGGGGAAAGTGAGGCTACCCGTCTATGGTTGGACAGCATGCCCCGGGGGCGTGTACGATGTACGAAGTTGTCCAACCTTAGAATGGTGGCCAAGAATGGCATTAATCCGTTTTCAGCCTGAACCCCACCCCGTGAATATTCTCTACCTTGAGCGACGCATCGGCCCGCAGGTACTTGCGCAGGCGGGAGATGAACACGTCGAGGCTGCGGCCCAGGAAGTAGTCGTCGTCGCCCCAGACCTGTTTGAGGATGTCGGATCGTTTGAGGACCTGGTTGGGGTTTTCGGCAAAGAGTTTCAGCAGGTCGGCCTCCTTTTGAGTCAACTGAAGGCTTTCTTCATTATGAAGAAGAGTGAGGTTCTCGTGGTCGAGTTCGAACAGCCCCAGGCGGCGCCGGCCGGGAGGCTTGGGGGCGCTGGCTTTGCTGCGCCGCAGGAAGACTTCCACTTTGAGGATGAGTTCTTCGATGCTGAACGGTTTGGTGATGTAATCATCGGCGCCCAGCCGGAGGCCATGAAGGCGGTCCTCCTTCAGTGATTTTGCGGTCAGAAAAAGGATGGGTATCTCAGTATCGTACTGCCTGATCTCTTTGGCTACGGTGAACCCATCCACCTCAGGCAGCATCACGTCCAGAATGCAAAGGTCGAAGTCCTGTTCGCGGGCCTTTTGGAGGGCCGCTTTGCCATCGGTGCAGTGGGTGATCTCATACCCCTGGAGTTCCAGGTTGTCGCGGGTAACGAAGCTCAGGCTTTCATCGTCTTCAACGTATAATATATGTGCTTTCATATCTGATCTTTCTGGCGTTATGCGTTCAGGCCCGCGCTGTTAATTGCCGCAATCGGAGACGGGCCATTTTCCAGAGCCGCTGCCAGTGCACCCAGGTGGAACGCTGGGCTTCCGGCACAGAGAGGTATATACAAGTGCCTTTCCCTTCCTGGCTATCCAGGCGGATGCGCCAGCCGTGGGCGTCGCAGATGCTCTTGACATAGTACAGGCCCAGCCCGAAGCCTTTCACCTTGTGAACGTTTCCGGTGGGTATACGGTAGAATTTATTGAATACTTTGTTGAGGTGCTCCCGGGGAATGCCGATCCCTTCGTCGGCGATAGTGATGCGCACTTCTCCGTCGCGGGCCCGGGCGCGAAGGGTGAGTTTGGGAACGTCTTTGCAGTACTTGACGGCATTGTCCAGCAGGTTGTGCAGGATGTTGGTCAGGTGGAGGCGGTCGGCCATAACGGCCACCTCTTCCCCGATATCGATCCGGCTCTTCAGTTCGCCCCCCTGTTTTTCCACTTTCACGGCCGTGCTTTCGATGATGCTCTGCAGGGTTTCTTTCAGCGGGATGCGTTCCCATTTGAGTTCGAAGTTGCCGCGTTCGATCTTGGCCAGTTGGAGCACCTTCTCTACCTGGTTGTTGAGGCGCTGGTTCTGCTCCCTGACGATGCTGGCGTAGCGGAACAACCTTTGGTCTTCCTGGACTGCCGAATTGCTCAGAAACACATCGGCGGCGATCTTGATCGTGGAAATGGGGGTCTTGAACTCGTGGGTCATGTTGTTGATGAAGTCCTTTTGCAATTCCGACAAACGCTTCTGCCTCAGGATCACGAACATGGAATAAGCGAAGAAAAGGACGACGACCAGCAGTATGGAGGAAAAAAAGATAGACAGTTGCATCTGCCCGAACAGGTAGCTGGAACGGGTAGGGAATTTTACACTGAAGTAATAGGTAAACTTATCGTCCTTGGGCAGGTTGCCGAGCTCGAGGTTCTTTTTCGTTTCCGGAGAATAACTGCAGTAGTTGCCGTATACCATCCGGTTGGTCACGCAATCGTACACCGCGTATTCAAAGTCTACGTAGAGGGCCAGGCGCTCGAATTCCTTCTGCAGGAAATACTCCAGGTTGCTGGCGTCGATCTCGCTGTCTATATTGACGACGTAGTAGTTGGAAGTGCGGCGGTTGACGATATTCCGCGGCGGCAGCTCCCCGTTGTTCAGCTCCGCCAGGCTGCAGGCCACCTCGTACAGGGCCAGGTTGATCTTCTGATCGAATTCCTCCTCGTTAATATTCCAGGTACTGACCACCCAATACGCCTGTACGCCGATAATGCCGATGATGGCAATAGCGCCCAGGATCATAACCCGCAAGATGGTGCTGTTTTTCATATTTCCCTGGTAGTGAGTTGCTAAATTACCCGTATGATCCGGCTTTGAAAAGCTTTTAACAGCTTATTAACAATGCCGATAATCATTGAGACTTAGCCCGGAATGATTATTTTTGCGGTGTATGCAAATACTCAAGAACACAATGGGGGGGCTGCTGGCCCTTTGGAATAGCCGCCGGGTGAATTCCATAGGGGTGGCTGCGGCCGCACTGATCTTATTAGTGCCATCACTGCCTGCCGCGCAGGATGGCCGCAACCCCTTTGAGCTGAGCCCGCGGTTGAGCCTCCCGGATGTGGAAGAAGACTCCGCCGCCACGGATACCGGCAACCCTTTTGACCTCGTAGCCCCGGCAGGCCCACCGGCGCCCCGGAATCCGGAAATAAAGAAAACCGCCCCAAAAGAGGCGCCTGCCCCTCCGGCTCTTCTGCAAAGCAGGTACCGGGCTTTCCTACTTATTACGAATATAGGCATCTTATTGTTGTTGGCCATACTCCTTACCTTATTTCGGGGGCAGGCCGGCAAGGCCTATCGCGCCTTTCTGAACGACAACCTGCTCAACCAACTGCAAAGAGAACGCGAAGCCGGCGGTGGGCTGCCCTATTACCTGTATTATGCCTTTTTTATGGTCAACGCCGGCTTTTTCCTCTTTCTGCTGGCCCGCCACTACGGCTTAACCTTTTCCGGAAACCCCTGGCACGGGCTGCTGTACTGCATTGGAGGCGTGGCTGGCATTTTTCTGGCCAAACACCTCCTGCTGGGCTACCTGGCCTTTGTCTTCCCCATAGAAAAGGAAGCCCGCCTGTATAGCTTCACGATCATTATATTCAGTATAATTCTCGGCTTTTTCCTGCTTCTCATCAACCTGCTGTTGGCCTACGCCCCCGCCGACACCGTCCAGTGGATACTTTACGCCGCTTACACCGGTATCGGAATAACCTACCTGTTTCGCTCCCTGAGGGGCTTATTCATCGGGAACCGATTTTTGCTTTTTCACAAGTTTCACTTTTTGTTGTATATTTGCACAGTCGAAATCGCACCTGTTCTCGTGCTGGCCAAACTGCTCTTTTTTTCTTAGTGCTGCAGCACAAAGGACGGGCCCCATAAGCAAAACCATTGTTGAATGGCAGTAAACGGTAAAGCGAAGCAAGAGGCTTACAAGCCGGTAAAGACTATTCTGGTATCTCAGCCCAAACCAGAGAGATCTCCTTACTACGAGCTGGAAAAGAAATACGGCCTTCAGATCGACTGGCGCCCTTTCATTCACGTTGAAGGGGTGGAAGTCAAGGAATTCCGTAAGACCCGCATCCGGCCGGATGAATTCACCGCAATAATTTTTACGAGTAAGAACGCCGTCGACCACTTCTTCCGGATCTGCGAAGAGTTGCGCGTTAAAATGTCGCAGGACACCAGGTACTTTTGCTTGTCAGAGGCCATTGCCAACTACCTGCAGAAATTTATCGTATACCGAAAGCGCAAAGTCTTCTACGGCAAACGCACCATTCAGGACCTGGCCCCCGCCCTGAAAAAGCACAGGGCCAACGAAAAATTCCTGCTGCCCTGCTCCAACCTGGGCGCCAAGCAGGTGTCGGAGTTCCTGGAAGAAAACGGCTTCAACTGGCAGGATGCCATGATGTACAAAACCGTCAGCAGCGACCTGTCCGACCTCAGCGACGTCACCTACGATGTACTGGTGTTTTTCAGCCCCCTGGGCATTCAATCCCTCTACGAAAACTTCCCCGACTTTAAGCAAAATGAAACGCGGATCGCCGTTTTCGGCAACAGCACCAGCAAAGCCGTGGAAGAAAGAGGGCTCACCATCAACATCAAAGCCCCCGCGCCGGAAGCGCCTTCCATGACCATGGCGCTGGAAAAGTACCTCCAGCTTTCCAATAAAGAGTAAGGCTGTGCAGAGAAAAGGAAAGGCCCCGCCTGACGACGATCAGTCCGGGCTTTTCCTTTTCTCCGCGCTCCCCATCCCTTCCTGCTCGCCTGACGCTCAACCAATCTCCGGCCCGATTGTTCTTTTTTGGTATGAATGACAAATTGATCAACACCCTGGAGGAAAAACTGAAACGGGGCTCCTTGCCCGGCAGGGAGATCCAATACCAGATGGCGCACGTCATCCGGCAGCGCCACGAGCCCGTTCCGGCCCATGCCCGCAAAGCGGGGGTGCTCGCCCTTTTCTACCCCAAGGATTCGGATTGGCACATCGTCCTGATCGAGCGCAACTCCAGCCACCCCGAAGACCGCCACGGCGGGCAGATCAGCTTCCCGGGCGGGAAGTTTGAAAAAGAAGACCGGTCGCTGGCAGATACCGCCCTGCGCGAAGCGCACGAGGAGGTCGGCGTCGACCCCGAAACGGTAAGCCTGATCGGCGAACTGACCGAATTGTACATCCCGGTCAGCAATTTTCTGGTTAAGCCCTTCGTCGGTTACACTACCGTCAGGCCGGACTTCCGCCCCCAGCTCAGCGAGGTCCGCGCCATTGTCGAAACGCCGGTCGCCCTGCTGAGAAAACCGGAAACCCGCCAGTCTACCGACCTTCAACTTACCGATAGCATAACGCTCCGCAACGTGCCCTATTTCAATGTGCACGGAAGGATCGTCTGGGGCGCAACCGCAATGATGCTGAATGAGCTGTTGGAAGTGATAAAAAGCGGTCAGTCTGAGAGAATGCGGTAGATCATGTATCCGAGCCCGAGCATAAGCAGCAATACGATAAGCAGGGAGGCGCCGTTGTCGGCGAGCTGCTCAAAGACGGGCAGGAATTTGACCCCGAAATAAATGGCGGCCCCGAAAAGGAGCAGGCTGAAAAATATTTGTCGAGCGTTCATGGCGCTTTTATTGATGATACCTCCGGGTACTTGCGTGGAGGCAAAGCTAACGCCTTTTCCCCAATAATAAAGTGGCCTGCATCACAAATGCAGGCCGTCATGACAGAACCGGTTAGACTTTACTGAAGTAATTGATGATGCTCCCTTCCAGAATAACTTTTTTCTGGCGCTCGCTCAGGGTGTGGCGGGTGGGAATGTCAACCCCCTTCGTTACATTGCGGACAATGATCTCTCCTGAGGATTTAATTTTATCCCGCAGGCCCTTCATTTCCAGGACATCGCCCTGGCCGATCTTGCCATGGCCATCCGGATGGACAAACTCCAGCGGCAGGATGCCGAAGTTGACGAGGTTCTGCCAGCCGATGCGGGCGTAGCTCTTGGCGATCACCGCAAGTTGCCCCAGGTACCGGGGCGCCAGGGCCGCGTGCTCCCGGCTGGAGCCCTGGGCATAGTTTTCGCCGCCCACAACGATATGTCCGGGGTATTCTTCTTTGGCCTCCATAGCCCGCCGGTAAAAAGAATCATCAATAATAGAAAAGGAATACTTGCTGATCTCCGAAATATTACTGCGCAACGGCAACACCTCGGCCCCGGCGCGCAGGATCTCGTCGGTGGAGATATCGTCTCCCATTTTCAGTAATACCGGGGCCTGATAGGCATCCGGATAGGGGGCGAACTCCGGCAGAGACTGTATGTTGGGCCCTTTGACCAGTTCTGTATCTTCTCCATCTTCTTCCGGCGGGATCAGCATCTGCTCGTTGATGATCTCCTTTTCGGGGTACTGGTAGCGGGGGTATTCCATACCGTATAGCCCTTCCAGGTCCCGAGGGTCGGTGATCTTACCGGTGAGGGCGGAGGCTGCCGCCGTTTCCGGGCTGCAGAGGTACACCTGGTCGTCGAGGGTGCCGGAGCGGCCCGGGAAGTTGCGCGGCATGGTGCGCAGGCTGATCTTCCCGGTAGCGGGCGCCTGCCCCATACCGATGCAGCCCATGCAGCCCGACTGGTGGAAGCGTGCCCCGGCGTGCAACAGGTTGAAAAAGCCGTCGGTGCGCGACAGGTTTTCGATCAGCTGGCGGGAGGTGGGGTTGATATCGAAGGAAACATCCTCGTGCGCCATCTTTCCCTTTACGATCTCGGATACCACCCAAAAGTCGCGGATGCCCGGGTTGGCGCTGGACCCGATCACCACCTGGTGGACGGGTTTGCCGGCCACTTCGCTTACCGGCACGACATTACCCGGGCTGGTTGGCCTGGCGATCAGCGGGACGAGTTCGGGCAGTTCAATAACATCCTCAGCATCATAAACAGCCCCTTCATCGGCTTTGATCTCCCGCCAGTCTTCTTCTCTGCCCTGAGACCTGAGGAACCGGCGAATTTCCTCATCGGACGGGAAGACGGTGGTTGTGGCGCCCAGTTCGGTACCCATATTGGCGATGACATGGCGGTCCATAGCGCTGAGCGATTTCAGGCCTTCGCCGTAGTATTCTATGATGTATCCTCTTCCGCCTTTCACATCGTAGCGCCTCAGCATTTCCAGGATGACATCCTTGGCGCTCACCCAGTCGGGCAATTCCCCTTTCAATTCTACCCCCATCACTTTGGGCATTTTGACGTAATAGGGTTTACCCGCGACGGCCGCGGCCACATCCAGTCCGCCGGTGCCGATGGCGAGCATACCGAGGGATCCGGCGGCCGGCGTATGGCTGTCGGAGCCCACCATGGTCTTTCCGGGCTTGCCGAAGCGCTCCATGTGTACGGGGTGGCTCACCCCGTTTCCGGGGCGGCTGAACCAGTAGCCGAATTTTTTTGCCGCCGATTGCAGGAATACGTGGTCGTCGGCGTTCTTATGGTCCCCCTGGAGCAGGTTGTGGTCGATATACTGAACGGCCACCTCTGTCTGCGCCCGCTTCAGGCCGATGGCTTCCAGCTCCAGCATTACCAGGGTGCCGGTGGCGTCCTGCTGCAGGGCCTGGTCGATCTTCAGGCCGATCTCCCGGCCGGGCTCCATTTTTCCTTCGATGAGATGAGAAGAGATTAGTTTCTGAGTGACATTCATTGGCTGTGACATGTGCATGTAGTTAGGTTCATTAGGTGAAACGGGCGGCCTGGGGTTGGTGTTTACAGATTACTAAATTGTAAATGGATCTGTGTAAAAGTGGTAAAAGTGTAAAGGTGTAAATGAAGGCAGGCGGCCATCATGCAGCCACCCTTTACACTACCTTTCCACACTTACACACAAAATGCAGGCACGGGTTAGGGCAGCCCGAGAATTAGGGTTATTTTTGCAGTTTGTTCAACACTGAGGCGCCTTCGCGGGTTAATAATGCTGTGATGGGAAAAACAACTATGACGAAAGATACATTCAACGGGGCCGGTAGCTACGAACATGCTGTGGAAACGGACTATATAGAGGTGACCGGAGCGCGGGAGCACAACCTGAAAGACATCGATCTGCGCATCCCCCGCAACAAGCTGGTGGTCATTACCGGCATCAGCGGCAGCGGCAAGTCATCCCTGGCATTCGACACGATCTACGCTGAGGGGCAGCGGCGATATATGGAGACCTTCACCTCCTACGCCCGGCAGTTCATCGGCGAGATGGAGCGTCCCGACGTGGAGCAGATCACCGGCCTGAGCCCGGTCATTTCCATTGAACAGAAAACCACAGGGCGCAACCCCCGTTCTACGGTAGGCACCATCACGGAGGTGTATGATTTCATGCGCCTGCTTTTCGCCCGCATCGGCGAAGCCTATTCCTACGAGACCGGCAAGCGCATGGTGCGCTACACGGAGGAGCAGATGAAGGAGGCCATCATGGAGCAATTCGAGGGGAAAAAGATCCTCCTGCTGGCGCCCCTGGTGCGGGGCCGAAAAGGCCATTACCGAGAGCTGTTCGAGCAGATCCGCAAACAGGGCTATGCCAAGGTGCGCGTCGATGGCGAAGTGCTGGACATCGCCCCCGGCATGAAGGTAGACCGTTATAAGGTGCACGATATTGAAGCGGTGATCGACCGCATCAGGGTATCGGCTGAGCGCGCCGGCCGCCTCAACACCTCCCTGCAGACCGCCCTCAAGATGGGCAACGGCCTGGTCTTTATCCTGGACCATGACACGGGCGAAGCCCGAGGGTTCAGCAAGCACCTCATGGACCCCGGATCGGGCATTTCCTACGAAGAGCCTTCCCCCAATTCCTTTTCCTTCAACTCTCCCTATGGCGCCTGCCCCCACTGCAACGGCCTGGGGCAGGTCAACCGCGTGGATTATGAAAAGGTCATCCCGGACGACAGCAAGAGCATCAACGAAGTGGGCATCGTCCCCCTGGGAGAGGTGCGGCAGAATATGACGTTCAAACAACTGCGCGCCATCGCCAAAAAGTACAAGTTCACCTTCGCTACTCCCATCCGGGAAATCCCGGAACAAGCCCTGGCCATCATCCTGCACGGCGGGGACGAAACTTTCAAGGTCAAATCCGACTCCGAAAGCGACTTCTCCTACAACCTGGCCTACGACGGCCTGTTCACCATGCTGGGCCGTTGGTACGAGGACACCACCTCCGAGAAGATACGCCGCTGGGCCGAGGAGTTCATGACCATCGACACCTGCCCGGAATGCAACGGTTATCGCCTGAAAAAGGAATCCCTCCATTTCAAAGTGCACGACAAACACATCGGCGAGCTGGCAGAGATGGACCTCACCCAACTCACCGAGTGGATGCGTAATGTGGATGAACACCTGAGCGGCCGCCAGCAGCTCATCGCTCGCGACATACTCAAGGAGATCCGCCTGCGGCTGGGGTTCCTGCTGCACGTCGGCCTCGATTACCTGAGCCTCAACCGGCCGGCGCGCACCCTCTCCGGAGGGGAGTCCCAGCGCATCCGCCTGGCCACTCAGATCGGTTCCCAACTGACCGGCATTACCTACATCCTGGACGAACCCAGCATCGGCCTCCACCAGCGCGACAACCATAAGCTGATCGAGGCCCTGCGCGAGCTCTGCGATATCGGGAACACCGTCCTGGTCGTAGAGCACGATAAAGACATCATGCTCGCTTCCGACTACGTGATCGACCTCGGCCCCGGCGCCGGCAAACACGGGGGTAAGCTGGTCGGCGAAGGCACGCCCGAGGAGTTCAAAAACAGCAATACCCTGACCGCCGACTACCTCAACTCCAAACGGAAGATCGAGGTGCCGAAAGAGCGCCGTCCGGGAAACGGTAAGTTTCTGGAACTGAAGGGCGCTGCCGGCAACAACCTCAAAGAGATCGGCGTGAAGATCCCCCTGGGCGCCTTCTGCTGTGTGACGGGCGTTTCCGGAAGCGGCAAGTCCACCCTGATCAATGAGACCCTATACCCCATCCTGCGGCAACACTTCTACAAGAGCCTGAAGAACCCCATGCCCTACCAGGAGATCAAAGGGCTGGAGCACGTCGACAAGGTGATCGAGATCGACCAGTCGCCCATCGGGCGAACGCCGCGTTCCAACCCGGCCACCTACACCGGCGTCTTCACCGACATCCGCAAGATCTTCTCCGAGCTGCCGGAGGCCAAGATCCGCGGATATAAACCGGGGCGCTTCTCCTTCAATGTCAAAGGCGGCCGCTGCGAAACCTGCCAGGGCTCGGGGATGCGCGTTATAGAAATGAACTTCCTGCCCGACGTGCAGGTGGAATGCGAAACCTGCCTGGGCCGCCGCTACAACCGCGAAACCCTGGAGATCATCTACAAGGGCAAATCCATCAGCGATGTGCTGGACATGACGGTGGAGGAGGCCGTGGAGTTCTTCCAGCCCATCCCCAGCATCTACCGCAAGCTGAGAACCCTCAACGATGTGGGGCTGAGCTACATCACCCTCGGACAGCAGGCCACCACCCTATCCGGGGGCGAGGCCCAGCGCGTCAAGCTGTCCGAAGAGCTGGCCAAACGCGATACCGGCCAGACCCTCTACATCCTCGACGAGCCCACCACCGGCCTGCACTTCGAAGACATCCGCCACCTGCTGCGCGTTCTCAACAAACTGGCCGACAAGGGCAATACCGTCATCGTCATCGAGCATAACATGGACGTCATCAAAGTGGCCGATTATATCATCGACATGGGGCCGGAAGGGGGGCGCCGGGGCGGCAGGGTGGTATGTACGGGTACGCCGGAGGAGGTGGCAAAAGTGGAAGGGAGTTATACGGGGCAATACCTGAAGGGGGAGTTGTAGCACAGGAAGTCCACTAAATTATTTTTATATTTGGATTACACTGTGAGCCGCGGCAGGGGTGAACGCACCATCGGCCTGGCCACAGCATACCGCCACACATCACCAATCGCGTCAACACCTATGAGGAAGTGGATCAACAAAGCCTTCAAATGGTACTACCGGCAACGATATAAAGGCATACGGCATTTCATGCGACACCCCCATGAAGTGCAGCGCAGCCTGCTGAAGAATCTGCTGGAAGCCACTAAACATACCGAATGGGGGAGAACCCACGGTTACCGCGGCATACGAACCCCGGAACAATTTGCCGAGCGGGTCCCCGTTCAGGACTACGAAAGCCTCAAGCCCTTCATCAACCGTATGATGCACGGGGAGAAAGACGTGCTGTGGAGCGGGCAGGTGCGCTGGTTCTCCAAATCATCGGGCACGACCAGCGACCGCAGCAAGTTCATCCCCGTCACCAGCCAGAACCTCAAGAAGTGCCATATCCGCGGCGCCTGGGACACGATGACGCTGTTCTACCACAACCGGCCCGATGCCCGCCAGTTCGAGAGCAAAAATATGATCATGGGGGGCAGCCTTTACCGCTTCGAGCCCTACCCCCGCACCATGATCGGGGATGTGTCGGCTATCATGACCTACAATATGCCCATCATAGCCCGCCCCTTCTTTTTCCCGGATATCAAAACCGCCCTGCTGGACGACTGGGAGGTGAAACTCGAAAAGCTCGCCCAGGCCGCCGCCCGCCGCGAAGACATGGCCCTGATCGGCGGCGTGCCCACCTGGACCGTCGTGCTCTTCCGCCGCATCCTGGAGATCACCGGAAAGAGGCACATGCTGGAGGTATGGCCCCGGTTCCAGGGCTATATCCACGGCGGTGTCAGTTTCACCCCGTACCGCAAGCAGTTTGAATCCTTCCTTCCTTCTCCGGACATCAGTTACCAGGAGATCTACAATGCCTCCGAGGGATACTTTGCCATACAGGACAATCTTGCCAGCGATGACATGTTGCTCCTGCTCAACAACGGCATCTATTACGAATTCCTGCCCATGGAGGAATGGAACAAAGATCACCCCCGCGCCGTCTCATTGTCGGAGGTGGAAAAAGGAAAGAACTACGCCCTGGTGATCTCCACCAACTCGGGCCTGTGGCGCTATACCCCGGGCGATACCGTGATGTTCACGTCTACCAATCCGTATAAGATCAAAATCACCGGCCGGACCAAACAGTTTGTCAATGCCTTTGGCGAGGAGGTCATGGTCGAAAATACGGACCAGGCCCTGGCCCGCACCTGCCAGCAGACGGGAGCTATCGTCGCGGAATATACCGTCGCTCCTGTTTACTTTAAAGGCTCGGGAAAGGGCGGCCACGAATGGCTGGTGGAGTTTGAAAAAGAGCCGTCCAGCCTGGAGGAATTCACCCGCCGCCTGGACAAGAACCTGCAACTGGCCAATTCCGACTACGAGGCCAAACGGTCCAAAAATATAGCCCTGGAACAACTGCGACTGTACCCTCTGCCTCCCGGCACTTTCCACAACTGGATGCGTGCCCGCGGCAAGTTCGGCGGCCAGCACAAAGTGCCCCGCCTGGCCAATCACCGGCAATACGTGGAAGAGATACTGGACTTTTTGGGCAATAAGGTGTGAGGGGGGGGATTGCTATATGGTTATATGGTTATATGGTTATATATATGGCTGGATGGTTGGATGGCTGTCCCCTTCGGCAAGCTCAGGGTGAAATTGTTGGAGGGTTGGATACTCGCAATTTATTGTAAAATTGTGAAAAAATAACTATTTTGCATACATTTCAAACAAATAACTTAATCTCCTGGACACAATTTCAGTCCATATTTTTATGACCCCATTGATGATACACGATGAAACGGAATCCGGCACGCTGCTCAACCAGGTCTGCCTGTTGCTGGAAGAGTCATCCATTACCGTGGAAGAACTCCTGAGGCGGCGCATCGAGCAGGAAGTGGAAAGCTTCGGCGGCAATGCCGGGGAGGGCGTATTTCAACTGCAGCCGGCCGGTTCCCATGCCGCCCTGCGCCCCTTCCGGGAGCGCGGCTTTGTCATCTTCGTCAACAATCGGCGCGTGGACGACCTGGGCCAGGAAATCGAGGTATCCCCGAATACCAGCGTGCGGTTCGTGCGGTGCTGAAGGGGAAAGGAATGAAGGAATGAGGGAATGAATGATAGAATGCGGGCTACCCAATCATTCCCTCATTCCATCATTCCCTCATTCCCTCATTCCTTACTCAATCTCCCACATATCCCCCCACAGGCGCGAGGCCCCGTCGACGTAAAGCGTCTCTCCGCTGATATATTTTGCCAAAGCCATAAAAAGGACTGCTTCGGCCACCTCGTCGGTAGTGCCCAGGCGCTTCATCGGCACCGTTTTACTCACCTGAGCGACCAGTTCGGGCGGGTAGTTCTCCAGGCCCGTAGACTGTATGATGCCCGGGGCTATGCAATTGATTCGGATGCCGCGGTTGGCCCATTCCACCGCCAGCGATTTGGTGAGGTTGTCCACCCCGGCGCGGGCGGCGCCGGTATGCGCCATGCCCGGAAAGCCGCAGTGCAGGTCGACGATAATGTTGACGATATTGCCCTGCTTCTGAGGAAAAAAGAAGTGCTGCGCCATGGCCTGGGCCATGAACCAGGTACCGTTGAGGTTGGTGTTGATAACGGCCATCCAGCCCTTGGGGCTGATGCCTTCCGCCGGCGAAGGGAATTGCCCGCCGGCGTTGTTGACCAGCAGGTCGAGCTTACCGCTCTTTTCTTTTATAAAACCCGCCAGGGCTTCGATGCGCTCCGGCTCCCGGATGTCCAGCTGGAAACCGTGACAGGGGCCGAAGGCGCTGAGTTGTTCCACCGCCTTGTCCAGGCGCTCCTGCTTGCGGGAGGCAATGAATACTTCGGCGCCGTACTGCAGCAATTGTTTTGTGATGGCAAAGCCGATGCCGCTGCCTCCACCGGTGACCAGGGCCACCTGCCCCGAAAAAATTCCTTCTTTAAACATGGATGTTCTTTTTTATACAGCCTGTCATTTTGGCGCCCGGTTCAAAGGCGAAGAAGACAAAAAGTCAGTCGATTTTGCCATCTTTTCCTCTTTCCCCGGATGGAATAACATTTGCAATATGGTTAGTGAAATTTGAATTAAAAAACGCAAAAATAAAAACTTCAGAGCCATGACTGTCTTAAGCGTAAAACCGGTAAGCAGAAAGCGGAACGCCATCAACGATTTTGACCGCATTTTTGACGAATTCTTCAACAGCAACTTTCCCACCACCTATAGAAACGGGAACAGAGTGAACGTCAGGCCAGCGGTCAACGTTGTAGAAAATGGAGGCGGCTTCCGGATTGAAGTAGCTGCTCCCGGCCTTGACAAGGAAGACTTCAAGGTCGATGTTGACAAGAATGTACTCAGCATTGAGGTGAACAAGGAATTCAAAGCAGCGGAGGGCGAAACCTACAAGCGCCGCGAATTCGGTTACTTTGAATTCAAGCGCAGCTTCCAGTTGCCGGAAACCGTTGATAGCGAAGGGATTGACGCCAGCTACCAGAACGGCATCCTCCTGGTCAACCTTCCCAAAAAGGAAGAAGCAAAGGAAAAGCCGGCGCGTACCATTCAGATCCACTAAAATGTGGCGGCCACGCCCATTTTGTGACATTGCGCTGACAAAAAAGAGTAAATCTTTCAGCGAACTTATTTGTTAACCTAAATAGCAGATGCATTATGAGCCTTGTAAGATATAATCCATTTGCCACGAAAAGCGTGAGCAATTTTTTTGACGAAATGTTTAACCGCAACATCACTGATTTCTTTGGAAGTGACTTTTCCATGAGCACTCCGTCAGTAAATGTGGTTGAAAAAGATGATAGCTATCGCGTAGAGGTGGCTGCCCCCGGCCTCGAGAAAGAAGACTTCGAGGTTAGTGTTGACAACGGGTTCCTGAATATCTCGGCTAAGAAAGAACACAAAGATGAGGTGAAGGAAGGCGACAAATACATGCGCCGTGAATTCAACTTCAGCTCTTTCACCCGCAGCTTCCAGCTGCCGGAAACCGTAAAAGCCGACGATATCGCCGCCAACTATGAAAACGGGGTGCTGAAGATCACGCTTCCGAAAAAGGACGAAGCGAAGATCGAAGCCGCCAAAGTGATAGAGATCAAGTAAGGGACAGGATGACAAGATGTGCAGGATCAACAGGTAAAGTGCGCAAGCCTGTCCGTGAAATGTAAGGAACTTAGGACAGTCAACTGTCCGAAAGGTTAGTTAATAGGGTTTTAGGTGTTTATTTTGGAAGCCGGCACGAACCAATCGTGCCGGCTCTTTTTTTGCTCAAAAACGGACAATGCCTCCAGGGAATGCCTTGGGGGCATTGTCCGTTTTTGAGCACGTGGAGCCCGGAATAACGCTTTAGAGAGCATGTTTGGAGGCCACCCTTTGGACTAAAAAAGGCCACTTTTCGTCTCCAAAAGCGACCTCCAAACATGCTCTTAGGCTTTCGCCGGAACCGATTACCCTTTCCATCAACTATTTTTTTAGTAGAAAAACTAATGAAATAGTTGATGTAACTAAAAAAATAGTTTATATTGTCCTTATGAAAAAGTTGACTGCCAAGGAAGAGGAGGTCATGCAGGTGCTCTGGCGGCTGAAGAAAGCCTTCGTGAAAGACATCCTGGAGGAGCTTCCCGAGCCCCGCCCTCATTACAATACGGTTTCCACTATCGTCCGTTTGCTGGAGGAACGGGATTTCGTAAGCCACAAAGCCTACGGCAATGCCCATCAATACTACCCGCTGGTCTCCAAGCGCGATTATACCCGCCAATTTATGGGCGACGTGCTGGCTAACTATTTCGACAACTCGCTGAAGCGCATGGTGGCTTTTTTCGCCGAGGAAGAAGAGCTCAGCGAAGAAGAGATTGAGGAGATCATCCAACTGATCGAAAAAAAAGGTGAATGATATGCCCCTGTTGAATTACCTGGGGCACGCCGGCTTGTTCCTGGCCTGCCTCTATGGAATATACTGGTTATTCTTCCGCAAGGAGGCTTTCCATCAGCTCAACCGGGCCCTGATCCTGCTGATCATGGCCGGCACGCTGGCCCTGCCGTTGATCCCGGCTCCGCCACTCTTCCAGGATGAGGTAGGGTTAACCGTCAATACCATAAACTGGGTGGAGTTGCAGTATGCCCCTTTTTCCTCTCCCGATGTAAAAACTCGGGTATCAGAAAGCCTTTCTCCGGCGGTAGGGGGCAGTGAGGCCCAATTGTTCTTATCCCCTGCCTGGTGGCTTTGTTTTGTCTATTTTATCGGGCTGGCCCTGCTGGCCTGTCGGCTGGCCTTTCAGCTGATCCTGTCGCTGCGGTTATTGAAACAAAGCAGATGGCAAAAAGAAGAAGGGGGGTGGCTCGCCATTTCCGATGGGTTCAACGCTCCATTCTGTTTCTGGAATGTTATTTTCCTGCCGGCCGACTATGAAGCCTCCCCCCTGAGGCAGTACATTCTGGAACATGAGCGCGTGCACCGGCGGCAGTGGCATTCCGCCGACCTGCTGCTGGCTGAACTGTTCTGCACCTTTTTCTGGTTTCACCCGGCGGCCTGGCGGCTCAACCGGGCGCTTCGGTCCCGCCTGGAGTATATCGCCGATGAGGCAGTCTTGCATTCCGGTGTAAATAAAAAAAGCTATCAATACAGCCTGCTGAGCCTTGCCGGCAGAAATACCCCGTTCCGGTTCGCCAATCAATTCAATCAATCACTCATAAAAACCCGAATTGTTATGATGAATGCTAAGAAATCACCCGCACACTACAAGCTGAAATACTTCGGAATACTGCCGATGCTGTTCCTGCTCGTCCTGGCTTTCAACGACGCCCGGGCACAAGCCCAGGAAACTCAACCCGAAAAGGCCGCCGTAAAGGTGGGCATCGGGGAAAAACAGCCGGGAAGCGCCATTCAGGTATCCCCCAGGGGGTTGAGCCATTCTGGCCGAAGCGGCGCCTCCGTTTCCAAAGCTGATGGTTCGGCAAAGGGAGACGTTTCCGTTGGCCTGTCCGCCTCAGGAACGGGCTCGGGCAGCACTGCCGGCGCCGGGTTGGGCCGCCGCCCCTACGAATCCGTATTCGTGGCAATCGGCGCCGAGTTTCCCGTCGAACGGCTGCCTCAAATGAAAAAGGACCTGAAAGAACAGGGCATCCTGCTCGATATCGAGGAGCTGGACTACAATGCCGACAAGCTCATCACCCGCCTGAAGCTGAGCGTCCGGACGACGGACGGCAAAATGCACGGCAACGGCTTCAGCTACAACGATGGAAAGCCGATTGACGAGCCCGTGATCTTTTACGTAACCAGAGAGCAGGGCAACCATGGCTTCGGCATCTTTACCGGCAAATTGAACGATAGCGTGCCGGCCGAGGTGCGCAACGTCATCGAAAGGATGGAGAACGGCTACTTCGTGGGAAAGATCATCACAGAGTAGCAAGCTAATTTTTGATTTTTGATGTACGATTTTTGATTTTTGATGTGCCCCCCGGTGCGGCTGCCTCTGGGGAAATCAAAAATCGCACATCAAACATCGCACATCAAAAATATTTTGCGCTCCTTAACCGCTTCTTTTATACCACTGCCAAACTTGTGAACTCCCTTCCCAATATCCCTTCGGGCCTCTTCACCTCCAGCCATTTCTCCAATATCGTAGCATACAAGGACCGGAAATCCACCTGAAACTTCAGGTCGCCTTCATCGAGGCCAAGCAGGTTGGGGGGGGAGTTAAAAAAGCCGGGCTGTTTCAGCCGCCCGCCCAATAGGAAAGCATTGTTGGCGGCGCCGTGGCCGGCGCCGTTGCTGGCATTCTGCTGGACGCGGCGGCCGAACTCCGAGTTCATCGCTCACCGGCAACACTTCGGAAGCGGGAATGGCCAGGGTGGGGCGGCTGCTGTAATACACGTCATTGCGATAGGGTATGATGGTGTTCAGTCCGTCATTGCCCCCGGAGAGCTGAATCACCACCAATATCTTTCCGGTGCGGCTGCCGCTCAGCTCACTGTCAAAAGCCGCCGGTAAAAAGGAGGGCACAAACAAGCTGGTGGAAGCCAGGGCGGAGGTTTTCAGGAAATCTCTCTTCATGAGGCTAGTTTTAAGTCTAGTGGCGAAGTGAGATGACACCTTTTTGCCCCTCAATCCGCCGAAACAGGCTTAATCGCCAGGATATGGGAGCAAAAAGATGTCACCTCACCTCAACGCCAAACACATACCAACGTCGAGTTGTCTTTTGACTCGATCCAGCTTCGTTGAGTTGACGACATTATATTTGACTCCGCCTCTCACAAAAAGTTTAAATCAGGACGCAGTTGCAATTTGTCCCCAGGGACAAAAATTTGCAATCCCCCTTACATTTCTTAAATCCTGCATACTGTAAGAACAAATCGGCAATTTCCCGTGTAAAGAAAGGTAGAATAATTTTGCATATTTGTCCCCTCGAAAATTGAAGAGGAAGGAATTAACAAGTTTCATTCATAGCTAAACTAAAAAACGATTGTATGAAGAAGTTTACTACTTTGATCGCTTCTCTGTTTCTGGCAGTGGGCATATTGTCCGCCCAGGTTGTTTTGGTAAATTCTCCCGAAGAAGTTGCCCGCGCGTACCAGTTCGACCTTGCCTCCGGCTGGGGCGCCGACCTGACTACTGATGTATGGACCGGCGACGCCGAATTCGTGGATGACGGTTCCGGCGAAACCAGCACGCAGGGTTGCGGAGACGCGACCAACGACCTGACCGGAAAGATCGCCCTGATCGACCGGGGCGGATGTGAATTTGGCCTGAAGGCCCTCAATGCAGAGAATGCCGGCGCTATTGGCGCTATCATTTTCAACAACCAGCCGGGCGCCGGCACCATCCCGCTGGGCGGCGGCGCCGTTGGAGGCCAGGTTACCATTCCGACCGTCATGCTGTCTTACGAAGACGGGCAGGCCATTCGCGCCGCGCTGGAGAATAGCACGGTCAACATCTCAATGGGTAACATCGTTTTCGACAACAATGTAAGTTATGCGGACACCAACATCATTAATGCTCCTTACGGTACGATACCTCTGAGCCAGCTGGAGGGCCTGGGTTTAACCTACAACCTCGGAGCAACTGTAAATAATGATGGCCTGAACAGCGTCTCTGGTATTTCTATCAACGGGACGGTGACGTACTCGCCCCTGGAAGGCGGCTCTTCTACAGAGGTGTACAACGAATCGGCTACGCTTGACGCTACTGTCCAGCCGGACTCCATTTCCGAGCTGATCCTGCTTCCGGAATTCACGCCGGCTAATGGCATTGGCCAGTATACTACGACCTATACCGTCAGTTTCGATGTTGAAGACGAGCTGCCATTTGACAATGAGATCAGCACCACCTACACGGTGAACGAAACACTGATGTCAAAAGCCCGCTGGGACCCGGCTACCAACGCCCCGGCAAGGACGTCCACTTTCTATACCTCTGCGGGCGGCGGCGCCATTGAATTCGTCTCCCCGATGTACATCCCCGCTGGCCAGGGATACACCATTGACACCATTTATTTCCACCTGCTGAAGACCGACCCCAACCTGGCCGGCATTGCGGTCGAAGGTTATGTCTATGAATGGAATGACGCCAATCAGGACACCCTCATCAACAACGACGAGATCACCATTGTCGGCATCGCTCCGGTGGTGTTTGACGAAGGTGAAACAGCAACCTCAGCGCTCGTTCGGGCGCCCATATTGGATTACATCAATTTTGAACCGATTGGTGTGGAAATCCCGGCCGATAACAAATATTACATCTTCGGCGCCAGGTACAGCGGCGACCAGCAGCTCTTCTTCGGTTTTGACGAGGCCTATGACTTTTCCCAGTACGAGGCCCTCAAGCTGGCTAACGGCACCTTCACGGAACTCGATTACAACTACGTCGGCACCAATACTTTCCTGGAGGACGGACGGCCGGACATCGAAGACTCCGGCTTCCGCTTTACGGCAGTATCCGGCCCGGTTTCCATCGGCATCCACCTGACTCCGCCGGAAAACTCCACCGAAGAAGTCGTCGGCGAAGATGTGTTCAAGATGAACCTGTTCCCGAACCCGACGACGGAAGTGCTGAACGTCACCATCGACTTCCAGCAGCAGACTTCCTTTGTGGAGTACCGCATCACCGACGCTGCCGGCCGCCTGTTGTTCACCAGCCGGGACAACGACGTCTTCGAGCGTGAGCAGGCCAACTTCAACGTCAAGGCGCTGCCCAACGGCCAGTACTTCCTGACCATCCGTACGGAGCAGGGTATCCAGGCCAGCTCATTCATGGTTAAGCACTAAGGTGAAATGGACTGCCCGTCTCGTTCGAGCCGGGTAAAAATGAGCGACTGACTGAATGATTGATTGATTGCCTGAGCTTCAATATTCTTTTGTCAGCCGCCGGGCAAAAAAAACAGCTCTCGCAGGCTTGCTCTGCGGGAGCTGTTTTTGTTATTTGCCTGTTATCATTATTTTACCAATCGCCACTCTTTCCTCGGCTTGCGAGACAACAGCTTATTGGCCTCCTTATCACCAATGAACTTTTCCTTTTGCGCATTCCACCGTAACCGGCGGCCATTCAACCGGTAAGAAATAAGGCCCAGGTGCATGGGAAGGGTCATTTCCCGGGCGTAAGCGAGATTGGATTCGGGCTGGTTGCGCGACTTGACTGCATCCACGAAATTCTGCTGGTGGCCGGGCGATCGCGGAATGCTTTTGGGCACCTCGGGCAAGTCGTCAACGGCCTCTCCATTGATGGTGATCTGGCGGGTGCCATAATCGGCCAATAATGTCCCTTTGTCTCCCTCGAAATAGGCGCCGATCCCTTTTCCCTCTGCTCCTGGCACTTTCGGCGGATCACTTGTCCAGAAAATATTGAGCCCTTCAAATTCATAATCTACCTCGATCCATTCCGGTGTATCGACAATGCCTTCCGGCGCTTTGCCTCTGGCCTGTATGGCCTTTAAGCCCTTGGGTTGAATGGCCCAAAAGACAATATCCGCAATATGACACCAAAAGTCGGCAAAAACGCCGCCGGAATAATCCATGAAGTAGCGATAATTAAAGTGGCAACGTTCGGGGAAATAATCGGTGAATGGAGCAGGCCCCAGCCACATATCCCAGTTGAGTGTTTTGGGCGGAGCCTGTATTTTAGGGGTACCCAGATCAGGTGGCGTACCAGTTTTCCACAACCTTACGGTATGGACTTTCCCAATGGCGCCCGACTGAATGATCTCTACCACCCGATGATAGTTGTCTCCTGCATGGATCTGGGTGCCCAGTTGGAAAATGCGGTCGTATTTTTCCAGATTCTTTAGCATCATCTGGCCCTCGCGCACATCATAGGACAGGGGCTTTTCGCCATATACATCCTTACCTGCCTGAAAGGCCAGGGTGGCGATCTGAGCATGCCAGTGATCTGGTGTAGCGCAAGTAATGGCGTCGATGTCCTGCCGATCCAAAACATGCCGAAAATCGCCATAAGTATCTACCTTGCCATCTGGTTGCAACTCCTTCAACTTTTTCAGGGTATCTCCTAAATGAACTTCATCGACATCACAAAGGGCCACCACCTCCACTTCCGGCAAATGCGCAAACCATTGCATATGAGCATTCCCCATTCCCCCAAGGCCAATGTGGGCAACGCGCAGGCGATCACTTGCCGGCGCCTTGCCGTACAAACCGGGCAAGATGGCGAGACTGGCTAAACCCATACTGCCTTTCTTTAGAAAGGCCCGCCGATCATAATGTTGATTCATAATAACTGTTTTTATAGTGGATTCCTTTTGTCTTTAGGCCAGTGAACTATCCCTTCGGCTCATTGCACAGATGCTAAAAGGCCGCTCAATCTTTCACTACCAACCCCACCAACTCCCGCACCACATCCTCCAGCGTATAACAATTAGCCAGTGAAATATCCACCACCTTGCCATCTTCCCGCAGCACCCCGCTTTTCGCATCCCGCATGTTGTTGATGGTGATGCCGACATCTTCTGGAAGGTCGATTGCATCCAGGATGCGGTAAAGGGCTAACGTGGCTTGCTCATTTTCTTTCTCAACGAATAAAGAGATCATACTATCTCAGGATTTTGTTGCCCGGCGGGAGGTTCATTTCCAGCGCGGGAAGGTTGTTGTTTTTTAGAATATCCTGCCGTTCTTTACTGTATTGGAATAGCAAGAGTTTAATGTATTCAGCGACCATGACTTCAAACAGGTTGCCCCGAAATTCAGCCGCATACACCAGGCCCGGTTCCGGCAGTTCCTGGCCGTAACGCGATTCGCGGGTGCCACAGGTCTGGCCGATTTTGAAGGTTTGGCCTTCATTCAGGATGACCTTCGGCCGGGATACACACGTATAACAGGTATATGGCGCTGGTGCCAAAGCATATAACCTGTATTGATGGCAATCCCCAAATTTACTGGCCGCCGCTTCCACAATCGCCTGATAATCTTCCATCGAAAGATCGTAGTTTTCCAGGTCAATGTCCAATTCGATGGCCAGATTTTTAATAGCATAGGTAATGGCGTCTTCATAAACCTCTGGCGGAGCATCTATGCCAATGGACTGTTCCATGTGGGCCGCCAGGGGTAATGGCTGACTGTGTTGTGCGGTTAGATACAGGTATAAACCGGCAAGTAATAGCATCAAAATGGCCAGGGGAAGGATGAACCCGCCGGGTTGCCTCATCCGGATGGGGACAGAATGATCCATGATTTAGTTTTGGGATAATGAATTAATTTACGGCTATAAAAATAGGATTTTTAATTTAAAAATCAACTTTAAATGCATTTATTCGGATAATAACAACGCCTTTTTAAGGTTTAAATCCGTTCAATTTAATTTTTATACTACTGAAAGAGAGGCGACATCCGGGCGAATGGCTACCAGAAAATACAACAATCTCAAACACGTCCTTAAACAGAAAAAACGTACCGGCAAATGGCGGGCCGGTGAACTTGTCCATCTTGATGGCCTGGCCGGCCGCAAAAGTGCTACCCTCGATATTTTGCGTAATCCGTAGCCTCCACAATTTTCCGGATCAACCCCAGCCAGGCCACAAGACACCCCCGGCCTGATTTGGGATGCTGAGTAAAGCTTTTGGTACAGAGCGTAAAGCAACTCTGATGGCTCTCCGCTACCTTGAGGAATGAACAAATCCTTATTTCTTAATTAAAATGTAGCGCCATGAGAGTCATACATCTTATTTTTTCGTTGCTTTTCGTTGGCCTCGTAATGGCCGCTTGTGAAAAAGACAGTGTGGCCGTTACGGAAGAGCCCATGATGGTAGAGCCCCTCTACACGGTACCGGAGATTCCTGCAGAGATCGCCGAATTGATGGCCGTTGAAGACCGCGCCCGCTTCGAGGCCGGCCCCGGTGAGGCCTATTTAGCCAGGGCTGAAGAAAAAGCCCTGCAATATCGATCCGGACACCGCCCACGTTGGCGCCCGGTCCTGTTGCGGCTGGAGTACAATCTGGCCTTTTTACCGATAAGCGTACCCGAGGGTGGGGATTGCCTGAATGGGGATTTCGTCATTTGTATTGACCCTACAACAGGAATGCCCGTTCCCGAAAACGTCCCGCAATGTTTCCCCAACGGTTTTCCGCCTGATGCAATTCCAAACTTCTCAGGATCGACGGGCTACACCTACGCCGAAGGATACTGGCAGGGCCACCAGCCCCTGTTTGCGGAGTATTGGAATACGTTCTGCGCACCCGATTACGCCGGATCGGGCTATGGAAACTATCAGGTAAATGGGCCTGAAAACAGGCTTAACCTGACTGCCATTACCACTCCGATCGTTCCCACGCCGGTATTAGGAAGTTGTGTGGATTTCTATTTCTACCGTTTGGGTGAATACACCGGTGGGGAAGGCATTTTTACGGGCGCCTTTGGTTGGGAGATCACCCGGATAGTTACCTTGGCTGAAAATGACCCAAACTGTAATAATGGCTTAGGCCAATCCACCGCCATTACCTTCGGCTGGGTCCGCTACTGATAATGAACCATACTCTTGGTGAATACCTAAAATCTAGAGCGCCGGGCACAAAATAATTGGCCAATAAAATAATCCCTCAAAATGAAAAAGGCCTGGAGATCATCCAAGCCTTTTTCTGTTTTTCTCTACCTTTGAAAGTGGCGCCCTATTTTGGCCCCTGAGTGTTTTGCGGACTTGATAAGGTGCTGTCGTAAGGTAGTCAGGTGAAGTTGATTGTAGGCCCACTATGCCTTCCCGCTCAAGCTCCGTAACGATTTCCCCTGGAAATCTACTGGGCTAAAGAGCGGGATGTCGCTGCGCTCCACTTCTCGTCCTAGTGGCCCTACTACGCAAAAAGCCCGAGCGAATGCTCAGGCTTTTTTCTTCGTAGACCCACTAGGTCTGCGGCAAATAGCTAAAAATGAGGCTTTTCGCCGTATTTACTTGGTTTGCAATGCTTTACATAACGCCGTTTTGGGCTGTTGCACCGCACCCCACACCGCACCCCAT
>JAGFJE010000132.1 GCA_024103175.1 Phaeodactylibacter sp. | reverse complement strand
CCGCAGCGCTCAGGTTGATCTGTTGCCCCGGCTCTCCTCCGGAGATCCCTTCGGAGGCGCTGAGTTGGGTAAAAACGTCAATTTCCAGGTTCTGGAGGTTGATGTTCTCCGTTTCGGCGCCGCCGGTATTGGCAACTGCCCAGGTTCCCTGCCCGCCGGTTGAACCGCTGACATCTTCCAGCAAAAACGTGAAATTTCCGGTGGTGGTGAGCGTACCGCCGTCGCCGATCACAAGGTTGGTGATGGGCAGGGTGGCGCTTTCCGGGGAGGTGAGGGAAACGCCGGTGTAGCCGGGAGTGGTGATGTTGCCCAGCTTTTCTTCGGCGAGGACGGAGATCGTTTGTCCCTCCTCAGCATCGAGGATGGCGGATTGGGCGGAGGGATAGGGCGCGCCGGAGGTGGTATTGATGAAAGTCCCGGCGGGGCACAGGCCCATGGGGTCCTGTATATATACTTGCGTAAAGCAATAATCCCACTTGCCGGTGGCGTCGGTGGCTGTGGGAAATACCGGAATGGCCAGGCCTTCCTCATCGCAGGTGAAGAAGAGCACTTCCGAAGAGGGGGGAGATGCGGTTGGAATATCCCGGCCGATGGTTACGATGAGCTCCTCTTCGGTGCTGCAATCATCCCAGATGCTTACTACAGCGTCGGTGGCGAAGAGTACGGCCCGGGCGTCCTGCGGTGCGCCTCCGATGTCGATAGGCAGGGGGCCGGCGCAAATGACAAATGGTGCGGATACATCCGTACAGGGTTGGGCAGGCAGCCAGCTAACGGCGGCCAGCAGGAGTGTGGGAATAAATATCTTCTTCATAGTATTGGTTTTTTTGGATGGGTAATAATAGCGCATAGAGGGGGTAGAGGCCGGTTTTTCGGAAAGGGAGGGAAGTTTGACGGGACAGCGTGTTCTCAGGCATAATTTGGAGTAATTTTGGCGGTTTGGCAATGAGGTTTATCACTGGTGGGAGGGGGAGGTACGCACCAGCTGAAGCTGGTAAGTCCGAAGGGTGAACCACAGGCGCCTTTTTGTTATTATGCTAGAAAAAAAAAGCAATGAACATACAACTGGAGGCCAGAGTAAAGGGCAACTACCGGGACGTTATGGCCCAATTTGACCGGAAATTATTCGAAGCCCTGGCGCCGAAGCAGGGGAATATGGAGATCGTTGAATTCACGGGATCGAAGGAGGGCGACAGGGTGCACATCCGTTTTCTGAGCCCGATAAAGGCGGACTGGATAAGCCTGATCACGGAAGATGCCGTTAGCGATACCGAGGCTTATTTCGTCGACGAAGGCGTCCAGCTGCCTTTCCCCCTTTCTTTCTGGCGGCACAAGCACATCGTGCGCAAGATAACGGAAGACACCTCCTGCATCATCGACGACATTACCTTCCGGGGGCCTAACGCTTTGCTGACCCTGCTGCTGTATCCGGCCATCTACCTGGGGTTTTATCCCCGAAAGCGGATCTATCGGAAGTACTTTGGAGAGGCGTGAGCGCAAAACGCCGGAAGGTTACAGCTGCAATTGGGTTGGTACACGGCTCGAACATTTGAGATGTTTTTTTTACCTTCAGGCATATTCCAAGACAATGCAACCTGGCCTGAATATGGCTCGGGCCCAAAAGCCTGAGGAACTTTTCATTCCAGTTTTGAACAGGCCAACCTGTGGAATTCGCCAGGCGGCTATTCTTCAGGGCCCGGCTGCCAGGTTGTTTAAAAGCATTGCCACCATGTACAAACTAACTCAGGCCAGAATTGCCCTTCTGCTGAGCGCCATGCTACTGATAACCGCGGTGTCCGCCTTCGCCCAGCCTGCGGCAGCCGAAAAGGCCGTTCCTGTCTTCGAAGACGGCGAAGCTCAGGTTGTCCCTGCTTTCAATACGCCCGATAAATGGATACGCCACGACCTTTGGGTGGAAACCTCCTTCGATACCGACGGGGACGGGAAACCGGACCGCATGCACGTAAGCGTCACCCGGCCCTATCAGACGGAAACGGAGGGGCTAAAACTTCCTGTGGTCTACGTGTCGAGCCCTTATTTCGCGGGGACGGCGCCATTTTCGAATGGCCTATTCTGGGATGTGCGCCACGAACTGGGCGCCACGCCCCCTCCCCGTTCTCACCCGGAAGTCAAGCGCGTGGGCGAGCGCCCCATCATTTCGAATTCGCACATCAGCACCTGGGTGCCGCGAGGATATATCGTGGTACATTCCTCCTCTCCCGGCACCGGCCTGTCGCAGGGGGCGCCGACGGTGGGCGGCGATAACGAATCGCTCGCGCCCAAAGCGGTGATCGACTGGCTGTGCGGGCGCATTCCGGGCTACACCACGCCCGATGGGGAGGAAACAGTGGAGGCCTACTGGTCTGCCGGAAAAGTGGGCATGACGGGCACTTCCTACAACGGGACCCTGCCGCTCGCCGCCGCCACTACCGGCGTAGAAGGGCTGGAAGCCATCATCCCCATCGCGCCCAATACTTCCTATTATCATTACTACCGCTCCAACGGGCTGATCCGCCATCCCGGCGGGTACCTGGGGGAGGACATCGACGTGCTCTACGACTTCATTCACAGCGGGGACGAATCCAAACGCGCCTACAACAACGCCACGGTGCGCGATAAGGAGATGGCCGAAGGGATGGACCGCATCACCGGCGATTACAACGATTTCTGGGCTTCCCGCGATTACCTGAACGACCTGGGGCCCATGAAGGCGGCCCTGCTCATGTCGCATGGCTTCAACGACTGGAACGTCATGCCGGAACACAGCTTTCGGATCTACGAGGCCGCCAGGGAAAAGGGCCTCCCCGCTCAGATCTTCTACCATCAGGGCGGCCACGGCGGCCCTCCGCCTTTGAGCATGATGAACCGGTGGTTTACCCGCTACCTGCACGGCGTGGAGAACGGCGTCGAAGAAGATCCGCGGGCCTGGATCGTGCGCGAAGGCGACGACAGGGAGAATCCGACGCCCTACGAAGATTATCCCAACCCTGCGGCAACGCCGGTAGCGTTGTACCTGGAAGCCGGCGCCCCCGGCAGAGGAAGGCTGAGCCTGCGGCCCGTTTCCGGCCAGGGTACGGAAACGCTGGTGGACAATTTTTCTTTTTCGGGAACGGCGCTGGCCCAGGCCGAATTCACCAACCACCGCCTGCTTTATGTCACGCCGGAGCTACAGGAAGCCGTGCATATTTCCGGTAAGCCCCGCCTTACCATTCGCCTGGCGAGCAGCAAGCCGGCGGCCAACCTGTCCGTCTGGCTGGTGGCCCTGCCCTGGGAAGAGGGCAGAGGCGCGAAGATCACCGACAACATCATCACCCGGGGCTGGGCGGACCCACAGAACTATCGGTCTCTAACTGAAAGCGAGCCGCTGGAGCCGGGCAAATTCTACGAACTGACGTTCGAGTTGCAGCCCGACGACCAGGTAATCCCCGCCGGCCAGCAGATCGGCCTGATGGTCTTTTCCAGCGACCGGGACTTTACCCTCTGGCCTGATCCGGGTACGGCGTTGTCCGTTGATCTGGATGCGACGAAGCTTGTTCTGCCGGTGGTGGGAGGTGTGGAGGCGTTTGGAAAGGCGGTGGGGGAATAGGGCGCATTTTCCATAGTCCCCACGGCAAATGGGCTAAGTGGTGCAGGGAAAGGTT
>JAGFJE010000118.1 GCA_024103175.1 Phaeodactylibacter sp. | reverse complement strand
GGAGATCGTTTCGTCGTACACTTTGGTGGGAACGGGGAAGGGCTTGCCGTCCTTGCCGCCGTGGGCGAAGGAATAGCGTGCGGGGTCCTGAAAGCGGGAGGGCGTGCCGTAGATGACCTCGCTGACCAGCGTGAGGGACTGCAGGGTGCGCGGGCCGACGCCCTGCAGAAGAAGCAGCGATTCGAAATCCTGCAGCTCCTGTTCGTAGGCGAGGGCGATGACGCTGCCCAGCCGCCGCAGGTCGACGTCTTTGGCCTTTACATCGTGATGAGCGGGCATTCGTATCCGGCGGATCTCCTCCAGCATGCGGGTGGGATGTTGGGTGGAAATGTCGAGGACGCCGCCCCGGGTTTTATCGGCAGCGTGGTCTGTCAGGTTGAGAATGAGCCCCTGGTTTTCGCCGTAGATAGAGGTGTGTGGGCTGTCCACGAAGGACTCGAAGGCTTTTGAGTGCCAGTGGTAGCGGCGGGCGTAGCCGTTCTGTTCGTTCATCCCCTGCTGCACCACCGCCCATTCGCCTTCCTGTGTGACAATAAAAGCGTGCAGGTAGATCTGAAAACCATCCTGAATGGCGGTATTGTCCACCTTGGCGCTGAGGCGGCTGCTGCGCACCAGGCCCATGCCGTCCAGCCCGGTTTTGTCGGCCACCTGCATCAGCTCCTGAGGCGTATTGCGGGAATGGCGCCCGCGCCCGCCGCAGACGTAGATGCCCAGCTCCTTCGAGATGGGGTTGAGGCCGCGCTTCAGGGCGCCCACCACTGAGGTGGTAATGCCGGAGGAATGCCAGTCCATGCCCATCACCGCCCCGAAAGACTGGAACCAGAGCGGGTCGCTCAAGCGGCGTACCACTTCGCTCCGGCCGTATTCCACTACCAGGGCTTCGACAATGGCCCTGCCCAGGCGCGCCATGCGGGTGGCCAGCCAGGGCGGCACGCGCCCGTGATGGAGGGGGAGGTCGGCATGTCCGGATCGTTGCATGGTTTTTTTAATTATCCTGGTTATAACGGATTGCGTAAGTAGCCGGACACATTTAGATTACAGATATTTTTTTGGCCCCGAAACCCAAAATCGGAGACTGTTTAACTACCTTCCGCTAAAGTTATCTTTCGGTTTACGCCTCCGATGTCAAATGAATTTGGCGCTCCGAGGCACGCTTTACGGAATAATAACGCTAGTATAAATTTACACAATTAGTTTGTAATCTACTGAAATAAAAACATTTTTTTTAAATCAATCAACCAATCCACCCCCGTCTTCGTCCCTAAGCGTTCGACTGAGCTCACGCCGAAGTCCGGGTAAAAATCAACCAATCAACGACACCCCTCCTAATTCTGCCACCCCTTCCTCTCCTGTTCAATATGCTGCAGTTCGACCCGCACCCCATACTTTTCTTTCAGGTGCTTCGCCAGGGCGTCGGCGGCGTATACGGAGCGGTGTTGCCCGCCGGTGCAGCCGAAGTTGACGGCCAGGCTGGTGAAGCTGCGCTCGATGTAGTCTTCGACGGCGCCGTCGACGATGCGGAAGACGTCGTTGAGGAAGCCTTCCACCTGGCTGTGGTGTTTGAGGAAGTTGATGACCGGCTCGTCGCGCCCGGTGAGTTTCTTGTAGGGTTCGTACCGGCCGGGGTTGTGGATGAAGCGGCAGTCGAAGACGAAGCCGCCGCCGTTGCCGGTGGGGTCGGGGGGGATGCCGTTCTGCTTGTAGGAGAAGCTGTTGATGCGCACGGTGAGCAGGCTGGAGCTGCCCTTGATCTTGTCGAAAGGCTCGAATTTTTTGGAGGCGACCAGGCTTTCCAGCGCTCGCTTCAGTTCAGGCACCTTGACGGCAATTTTATTGTTATCCAGCAGCCACTTGATGTTGCGCAGGGCGAAGGGTATGCTCTTGATAAAATATTCTTTGTGCTCGTACAGGCCGCGGAATCCGTAGGTGCCCAGCACCTGAATACTGCGGATGAACACATAGCCATAGTAAAACTCGATGAACTGCTTACGGTCGACGGGGATGAGTTTTTCCAGCGTATCCATATAGTGCTCCAGCAGGCTCTCGCGGATGTCTTCCGGGATGTTGGCCTTGGCCTGGTAGAGCAGGGAGGCCAGGTCGTACTGCAGCGCCCCCCGGCGCCCGCCCTGATAATCGATAAAATAGGGCTCTCCACTTTTGATCATGATGTTGCGGGTCTGGAAGTCGCGGAACATGAAGTGGCGGGTGTCGGCCTGCAGGAGGTAGTCGGCCAGGCGGTGGATGTCATCCTCCAGCAGTTGTTCGTCGAAGGTGACGTTGGCCAGCTTGAGGAAGTAGTATTTAAAGGTGTTGAAATCCCAGAGCATGGACTGCTTATCGAATGCCTCGCGGGGGTAGCAGACACTGTAATCCAGCCCGTCTCCTCCCTCGACCTGCAGGTGGGCCAGTTGCTCCACCACCCGCTGATAGATGCGGATGAGGTAATCGGGGAAGTAGTCGCCTTTTTGCAGCAGGTAGCTGTACAGGGTGGTAAAGCCCAGGTCTTCCTGAAGGTAAACGTGCCTGTCCAGGTTGTCACAGTAGATCTCCGGAACCGGCAGGCCTTTGCCATGAAAGTGGTGGGAAAAGGTGAGAAAGGCCTGGTTCTCCTTGCGGTCGGGGTTGTACGCGCCGATAGCGGACTTGTCGCCACTTTTCAGGCGGTAGTAAATGCGCCGCGAACCGGAAGGGGCCAGGGGCAGGATCAGCCCCGGCTCTTCGCCCGCCCACTCGTAGAACAGCTCGCTGAGGGCCTTTTCGATATCTGATGATTTCATTGTTTCATTGTTTCATGGGTGCATGGCCCCACGGATTCCGTGAAGCCATGAAACCGTGTCGTAAAAAATCTTATCATAGACTTGACAAATTATCTCCTGTAGGCCTGTCGGTAAACTTGTCAAGTCTTCTCTTCGGCATCTTTATTGACCGTTTCCCAAAGGAGGTCCTTCAGCTCCGTGAGGCCCTGCTGGGCGACGGCGGAGATGAAGAGGTAGGGGATGTCCTTGGGGATATCCACCTTGAGCATTTCCTTCAGTTCTTCGTCGATGAGGTCGCTTTTGGTGATGGCCAGCACCCGGGGTTTGTCCAGCAGTTCTTCATTGTACTGGCGCAGTTCGTTGAGCAGGATTTCGTACTCCTTTCTGATGTTGCCCGTATCGCAGGGGATCATGAACAGCAGGGTGGCGTTGCGCTCGATGTGGCGCAGGAAGCGATGGCCCAACCCCTTACCCTCATGGGCCTTTTCGATGATGCCGGGAATGTCGGCAATGACGAACGACCGCCCGCCTCTGTATTTGACGATGCCCAGGTTGGGAACCAGGGTGGTGAAGGGGTAATTGGCGATCTTGGGCTTGGCGGCGGTAATGACGGAAAGCAGGGTGGATTTGCCGGCATTGGGGAAGCCCACCAGGCCGATATCGGCCAGGAGCTTGAGTTCCAGGATCTTCCACTCCTCTTTTCCCGGTTCTCCGGGCTGCGCATAGCGGGGCGTCTGGTTGGTCGACGATTTGAAGTGGGTGTTGCCCAGCCCCCCGCGGCCGCCTTCCACCAGGATCTTCTCTTCCCCGTCTTTGGTGATCTCGAAGTGCACCTGGCCGGTTTCGGCATCTTTGGCGACGGTGCCCAGCGGCACTTCGAGGATGACATCTTCCCCGTCGGCCCCCGTTTTGTTGTTGGCGCTGCCGTTGACGCCCGCTCCGGCAATGACGTGCTTGCGGTATTTCAGCGCCAGCAGGGTCCACACGTTGCGGTTGCCGCGCAGGATGATGTGCCCTCCCCGGCCGCCGTCGCCCCCGTCGGGGCCGCCGCGCGGGTTCTTCCGGTCGCGCAGAAAGTGGACCGAGCCGGCCCCGCCTGCGCCCGACCGGCAGCATATTTTTACATAATCTACGAAGTTCTGTTCCGCCATTTCATTTTATTTCCGGCCCGCAAAGATAACGCTTTACCCGGTTCAATCGTTTTTTGCGGCAAAAACCAGCGTAAAGTTCAATAACCTGCCATTAATCATGCTCATTTTATCCATATTTATAGGATTCTTTTCCGTAGATTTCAGACCTTTGCGCTACACAAAATCCAAATTCATGGAACGCCTTCGCTATCAGTTCAAATCTCTGGAAAAGATCCCGGTAAAAGTGTGGAAGTCGGCCGCCGACGGCTGCCGTCACATCGCTCAATCCATTGCCCTGGCCATTCGGCAGCGGCAGCAGGAAGGGGAAAAGATCGTTCTGGGCCTGGCCACCGGTTCCTCCCCCATTCAGGTATATCAGGAGCTGGTGCGGCTGCACAAGGAAGAAGGGTTGAGCTTCCAGAATGTCGTCACCTTCAACCTGGACGAATACTATCCTCTGCAACCGGATGCGCCGCAGAGCTACGTCCGCTTCATGCATGAGTATTTGTTCGACCACGTCGACATCAAGCCCGAGAACATCCACATCCCCGACGGCACCATCCCGATGGAAAAAGTGGACAGCTACTGCGCCGCCTACGAAAAGGAGATCGAATCTTACGGAGGGCTCGACATTCAGTTGCTGGGCATCGGCCGCACCGGCCACATCGGCTTCAACGAGCCGGGCTCCTGGGAGCACTCCGAGACCCGCCTGGTGCGCCTCGACGCCATCACCCGCAAGGACGCCCTCAAGGACTTCCCCCACGAAGACGACGTGCCCTACCGCGCCATCACCATGGGCATCAAGACCATCATGAAGGCCAAGGCGATCTACCTGCTGGGGTGGGGCGAGCACAAGGCTTCCGTCCTGCAGCGGGCCATCGAAGGGCCGGTGACGGCCTCGGTGCCCTCGACCTTCCTGCAGAAGCACCCCAATGTGAAGGCCCACCTCGACCAGAGCGCCGCCAGCGAGCTCACCCGCTTCCAGTCGCCCTGGCTCATCGGCATGTGCAACTGGGATGAAGACCTGATCTGCCAGGCCGTCATCTGGCTGTCCCAGAAACTGGATAAGCCCATCCTGAAGCTGACCGATGAAGACTACGCCGAGAACAGCCTCAGCGACCTGATCATCGAAGAAGATTCCGCCTACAATATCAACATCCGCATTTTCAACCGCCTCCAGCACACCATCACCGGCTGGCCGGGCGGCAAGCCCAATGCCGACGACACCACCCGCCCCGAGCGCGCCAAGCCGGCCCGCAAGCGGGTGGTCATCTTCAGCCCGCACCCCGATGACGACGTCATCTCTATGGGCGGCACCTTCCTGAGGCTGGTCGACCAGGGCCACGAAGTGCATGTAGCATACCAGACCTCCGGCAACATCGCCGTCCACGACCACGATGCCCGCCGCTTCATCGAGTTCCTGCAGGAAACCGTCAGGAACGGCGACAGCGAAAAGGTGGCGGAGATGCAGGCCCATTACAAGAGCCTGGCCGACTACCTCGACCAGAAGGCGCCCGGCGAGGAGGATAACGCGGAGATCCGCCGCATCAAAGGCCTCATCCGGCGGGGCGAGGCCCGCGCCGCCGCCCGTTTCACCGGCCTGGACGACAACCACATCCACTTCCTGGATATGCCTTTCTACGAAACGGGCAGCCCCCGCAAGAAGCCGCTGGGAGATGAAGACATCGATGTGGTGGCTGAACTCCTGGAGAAGATCAAGCCGCACCAGGTGTACGGGGCCGGCGACCTGGCCGACCCCCACGGCACCCACCGCGTCTGTATCGAGGCCATCTTCGGGGCTTTCGAAAAGCTGAAGGGCCAGTCCTGGATCAAGGACTGCTGGCTCTGGCTCTACCGCGGCGCCTGGCACGAATGGCCGGTGCACGAGATCGAAATGGCGGTGCCGCTCAGCCCGGCCGAGCTGCGCAAAAAGCGGCAGGCCATCTTCATGCACCAGTCGCAGAAAGACCGCCCGCCCTTCCCCGGGACCGACGAGCGGGAGTTCTGGCAGCGCGCCGAAGACCGCAACCAGGCGACCGCCAAAGCCTACCGCGGCCTCGGCCTGGCGGAATACGAGGCCATGGAAACGTTCCGGCGCTGGAAGTTTGAGGAATAGATAGGAAAGTCTTGAATATTACCGGACAGGGTTTGGTGTTCAGGCAAAAGGCCGGCGCCAAACCCTGTTTTCGTTATCGGTGAAAGGCTTTTGCGGATACCAGGGGATGAAAAAAATGGTTAGGGCTGGTAACTTCAGCAATCAGGCGTGGCTGTCGATCTCGTCGCAGAGGCGGCCGAAGATCTCCTCTATGCTGCCCACGCCGTACACTTTAGCGGCCTTGCCTTTTGCGGCGTAGTAGTCGAAGACGGGGGTCGTCTCGCTCTTATACACTTCGATGCGGTTGCGGATGATAGACTCGTCGGTATCATCAGCGCGGCCGGAGGTTTTGCCCCGCAGCAGCAGGCGTTTGACGAGCTCATCGTCCGGCACGTCCAGCATCAGGAGGAGGGATACCTCGTTGCCGTTCTCGGCCAGCAGGTTGTCCAGGGCATCGGCCTGGGGGACGGTGCGGGGGAAGCCGTCGAATATGTAGCCCTCCACGTCGAGGTTGGCCTCCACCTTGTTGCGCAGCATGCCGACGGTCACCTCGTCGGGCACCAGTTCTCCTTTTTCGATGTAGCTTTTCGCTTCCTGGCCCAGGGGCGTGTTGTTGCCCATCTCGTAGCGGAAGAGGTCGCCGGTGGAGATGTGCAGCAGCTCGTACTTCTCGACGAGCTTTTCCGCCTGGGTGCCCTTGCCGGAACCGGGAGGGCCAAAGAGTATTAAGTTGATCATGTAGTGCGGTGGTTTTGTTGAACCTTGATTTTAGAAGAAGCGAAAATACAAAAAAACGCTTACTACGGCAGCACATCCCGCGCTGAATAGATCTTCGGCTCCCAGTAGCTCGACCGGGAGATGTTGTCGATGACCACGCCCCGCGAGGTGCTGTGGATGACCTCGATGCCCTCCCGGCTGTTGCGCACCACCATGGCCACGTGGAATACCGGCCCGGCGGGGCTGCGCTTGAAGAAGATGAGGTCGCCGGGCCGTGCGTCCTCCACGCGGATCTTCCTGCCCTCCTTCGCCTGGTAGCGGGAACTGCGGGAGAGGGGGACGTCAAATTCCTTCATCACATAAGAGGTAAAGCCCGAGCAGTCGAAGCGGTTGGGCCCGGCGCCGCCCTCCTGATACCCGGCGCCCAGCTTCTTTTTGGCGTAGCTGACTACGGCATCCCGCTGGGGGCTGCTCTTTTCAACGGCCGTAGTCTCTTCTGAACCCGTCTTTGCCCGGGAGGGGTTATGCGGCCCGGTGGGCGGGTCGTGCAGGACGGCGCAGTGCGCCAGAGAGAACAGGAAGAAAGCAGACAGGACAGCGGTTCTTAAAAAGGCTTTGAACATGGCGTTAATCAGCTTGGGAGGTTATATAATCGCTAGTAAAACGGCCGCGGTTCAGGAATTATTTTTTTTGAAATGTGAGGGTTTTGTTAAGGGGCAGGGAGGTGTAAATGTGTAAGGGTGTGAATGTGTAAACGAGGGCAAACCCACAGCCCGGCACCCTTACACATTTACACCTACCCACTTTTACACATCTTATTGGATCACAAACCGGTCCCGGTCCGCCAGGAACTGTAATTTATTCCGGAATTCCTGCTGTTTTTCGTAGGAGAGTTGAACGGTGAACAATCCTTCCACATGCGTGGCGTGGAGCAGTTCCTCGCCGGCATAGTCGTAGGCGGAGGTGTCGCCGGTATAGGGGAAGCCATTGCCGTCCTTGCCGACGCGGTTGACGCCCAGAGTGTAGGCCTGGTTCTCGATGGCGCGGGCAGCGAGCAAAGCGCGCCAGGCCTGGCGGCGCATTTCCGGCCAGTTGGCCACGTAGAGGAGCAGGTCGTAGCCGTCTACATTGCGGGCCCAGACGGGGAAGCGCAGGTCGTAGCAGATGAGGGGCAGCACTTTCCAGCCGTTGAGTTCCACAATCAGGCGGTGGTTGCCCGGAGCGTAGTGTTCGTGCTCGCCCGCCAGGGTAAAGAGGTGGCGCTTGTCGTACTGTTCGTAGCTGCCGTCGGGGCGCACCCAGAGGAGGCGGTTGTAGTATTGGCCGTTCTCTTCGGCGATGAAGCTGCCTGTGACCACGGCATTGAGGCGGCTGGCCTGGGCGGCCATCCACTCGCAGGTGGGCCCCTCGGTGGGCTCGGCCAGGGGGCGGGCGTTCATGGTAAAGCCGGTGGTGAACATTTCGGGAAGGACGACGAGGTGGGTGGGCGTGGCCAGGCTGTCGAGCTTTCGGCCCAGTTCTTCCAGGTTGGCCTTTTTATCTTCCCAGTGGAGCGTTGTTTGCACTAAGGTGGCGTGGAGCATAGAGAGGAGGTTTTGGAACAGGTACAAATAACGAAAGAGGTGCAAAGCATTTCCTGCCCCTGCACCTCTTCCGGACGGTTCGGCGTGAAAAAGAATATCCTATTCTTCGCCGGCGCCTTCTTCGCCCTCTTCGCCTTCAGGCGCTTCTTCCCCTTCGGCAACTTTGCCGGCCTTTTCAGCGGCAGCGGTGGCGGAACGCAGGGCACGCGGCACTTCTACGGAAGCAACCGGCACGCCGGGGGAGTTGAGGATGTCGATGTTTTCGCGCACGCGGTCGATGTCGCGAACCCGGATGGACTGGTTGAGCTCGAGGTGGGAGATGTCTACCTGCATCTCGCCGACGAGGTGTTCCGGAGTCGACCTGATCTTGACCCGGCGCAGCTTCTGGATCAGCTTGCCGCCGTTCTTGACACCCGGCGATGCGCCCTTAAAGCGCAGCGGTACTTCCACCTTGACCGGCACACCTTCTATGAGGCGGAGAAAATCCAAGTGCACGACTGCATCCGTCACCGGATGGAATTGAATATCTTTGACGAAACACTTGTATGTTTTCCCGTCGATAGAGAGTTCTGCGACCTTGAAGTCAGGAGTATATATGAGGTCCCGAACATCTTTCAGCACAGTGGAGAAGTGGATGACTTCATCTCCTCCATAAAGCACACAAGGGATCATGCCTTCATTCCTTACAGCTTTGGTAGCCGTCTTCCCGAGGTCTGTGCGCAACTTTCCGCTTACAGCAATTACTTCCATGATTTATCGACTTTGTCGTTTATGCTTTCTACTGTTATCAGCCTTATTCCGAAAAGGCACGCAAAGATAGGCATTTTACTTTAAAATCGGAAGCATGGTTTTTGAAAATATGCAGGTGTCCGGCAGGTTTTGTATTTGGGTGAAACCTGTCGGGCATTTCAGTGCTTTCAATTTCAAATGGGAAGGGAGAGCGAATATCTTTTAATTCGCTATTTTGCGGGGAGTATATATGGATTTTTCAAACAACAGCGAGATATCAACAAAAAAGCAGTCATGACCTGGAGAATCGCATTCTTTTTTTTACTGATTGTATTTATCGTATTCAATTGCAGTGAAACCCGGAAGATGCCAACCGAAAGGATAGCCCGGGCCATGCAGCCCTCCGAAATATCCTCTTTCCACCCGGAAATTTCCATTACCGTCGGGTGGGTGCCTTACCAGAACCAGAAGCTGGTGCGAACGGGCAGGAATGAATGGAAGATGGTGAAGCGGCAGGACGATGAGCGGGAGGGCGCCGCTCCGGTTATCCTGGTAAGTTATCCCCGAACGAAGGATTCCATTCTGCTGGATATGGACATCACCAACGAGCTGCTGGGCAAGCTGATCAAACACAGCGCCATTACTCAGGAGCCGATCAAGCGCCCGTTTTCCACCTTTTTCGAAGAGGCGCAATGCAAGAAATGCCATCCGGCGCACATCAAGCTGGATTTTGACGAATGACAGCCCCGGCAAGGCTCAACCTCCCACAAAAAGGGCGGAGATGGACCGGTGTTCGTGGGTATTTCGAATGGCCCGGGAGAACAGTTTGGCGGTGGACAACACCTTGATCTTCTCCGATTCCTCTTTCAGCGGGATGGTGTCGCAGACGAGCAGTTCATCCAGTACGGAGTCTTCGATTTTACGGTAGGCGTCGCCGGAAAGCACCGGGTGGGTGCACATGGCGCGCACGCTGCGGGCTCCTTTTTCCATAATGATCTTGGCGGCCCGGCAAAGCGTTCCGGCCGTATCGACCAGGTCGTCGACCAGGATGACGTCGGCATCCTGCACCTCTCCGATGACGGTCATTTCGGCCACTTCATTGGCCCTTTTGCGGTATTTATCGCAGATGACGAGGTTTCGGCTGAAGTGCTTGGCGTAGGTGCGCGCCCGTTTGACGCCGCCCACGTCGGGAGAAGCGAAGATGACGTTGCTGAGGTCCATTTCCTGCAGGTAAGGGATGTAGATGGCCTCGCTCTTGAGGTGGTCGACCGGAATATCGAAAAAGCCCTGTATCTGGTCGGCGTGGAAGTCCATGGTCATGATGCGGTTGGCGCCGGCGGCCTGCAGCAGGTTGGCGATCATCTTGGCGGAGATGGGCACCCGTGGTTTGTCTTTCCGGTCCTGGCGGGCATAGCCGAAGTAGGGGATCACTGCTGAAATATACCCTGCCGAGGCCCGTTTGGCGGCATCGATCATGAGCAGCAGTTCCATGAGGTTTTCAGCTGGGGCATAAGTCGATTGTATGAAGAACACATAGGCGCCCCGGACGGATTCATTTATCGTGGGCTGCATCTCTCCGTCGCTGAAGCGGTTCACTTTGATGTCGCCCAGGGGATGGCCGTAATATTCAGCAATATTCCTGGCGAGATATTCCGAAGTGGTTCCGGAAAAAAGCTTTACTTCGATCATTTGATTCGTGGACATTAAACCTCTCTTAAACCTTGTGTAAAGGTACGAACAATCGGACAATTATCTCGGGATTTTTCCATCATTCCCGGTGAGGGTTCCCGAATGGCCTCTGTTTTGCCGATAAACCCCGGCCCTTTGTCGAACACATAGGGAATGTTGTTGTACATGGCTTATCTTTCGCCCTGCATCTTGTAAGAAAGTTCCACCCGGGGCAATTAACAGTAGGCGCCATGCATTTTTCATTATTCGGAGATTGGTGGGAAGCCCAGAATTGGGCACAGCAGGTATTCTGGTTGACGGCCATCGTCTCCAGCGTGCTGCTGGCTATCTTTTCCGCGCTGAGCATGTATGAGCTTTCCCAGGGTGGCGGAGCGGAGCCTGACCGCCGCCCCTCCCGTTTTTTCCACCCCCGTTCTCTCCTTACTTTTTTTACCGCCTCCGGTTGGCTGGCGGTGTTGTTGAGCTATCAGAACATTTCCCTGCCCATTGCCTTATTGTGTTCGATCGCCGGCGGGCTGCTTGCCTCGGCCTTTGCCAAGGCCCTCGTCCGCTTTTTTCTCCCCCTGGCCCCCGGGCATAACCCGGCAGCGGAACAACTCATTGAAAGCACCGGAAAGGTTATGGAGCCCATACCTCCCCACCGCAATGGCTTCGGCAAAGTACACATCAACCTGCGGGACACCCCCTACGAACTGGAAGCCATCACCGGCGGCGGCGAACTGAAACCCGGCGTCCCTGTTCGCATCATCGGTGTGATCGACGGCCGTGTCCTCCTGGTCGAACCACTCGAAGATGAGGGCTATCCGCACGAGAACCAGAAAGGGTCAAGGGTGTAGCGCGGGGGGCATGGTTGGATTTTTATATGGCTATATGGACGGGCGCCATTCGCCAGGCCGCTGAAAATAGAGGGTTTTTTCTTTTTAAGACACATATTTCTAAACAGTCTCAGCCTCTATGCTGCAAAGCCTTTCCTTCCCTCCCCGTCTTCGCCACAGGCTCAGCCGGGTAAAATTCCTTCATTCCTTCCCTCCCTATACAACCCCGTCTTTTCCAGGTATTCAAACACTGCATCCGGCACGAGGTATCTCACGGAATAGCCCTCACTGATGCATTCCCGGATATAACTGGCGCTGATGTGCATCTGGGGGGCGTCGAAAGCCTGTACGTTGGGGTGGCCGGCAAACTGCCCGAGATCGTGGCCGGGCCGCTGGTAGACAAAGATCTCGTAATCGCGCAGGAGGATCTCGTAGTTCTTCCACTTGTGGAGGGTGGCCAGGTTATCGCCCCCCATGATGAGGACGAATGAGCGGGAAGGGTGTTTCTCCTTTAGATAGGTGAGCGTATCGATGGTATAGGAGGGTTTGGGCAGGTTGAACTCAATATCGGAAGCTCTCAGGCGGAGGTTGTCGCCGATAGCCAGGCGGACGAGGTGGAGGCGGTCATAATCCCTGGCCAGGCTGCGTTTGGGCTTGAGCGGATTTTGAGGAGAGACCACCAGCCATACCTCCTTCAGCCCAGCGCGGGTGGCCATAAAGTTGGCGATTATCATGTGCCCCACGTGCACCGGATTAAAGGAACCAAAGAACAAGCCGGTTTTTCCTTCTTCTCCTGACATGATTTCTGGCTTCATTTCTGGGCATTCACCCCATCACCCCATCACTCCATCCCTCCCTCCTCCAGCAGGCTATCGGGGACGGACTCGAGGATGTCATTTTCGATGATGATGTCTTCTTCGGGAGCATCGACCCGCCACTGGCCATCGAGGCGGACCAGGCGGTACTTGGCGGTGTATCGTTCGTATTGGTCCTCCAGGACGCAGGCGCAGGACAGGGTGTCTCCCGTTCCCCCACAGCTGAGCGACAGGAATTTGGTGTCCAGGACAGTGGAGTCGGCCTGCTCGTTGGAAATAATGGCTTCCAGCTCGGCCAGCCACTGCTGTCCGGCGGGAGTGCTGAGCGCGCGGGCCTCTTCAAACTGGTTTTTATCGATATAGGCCTGATATTGTTTCAGGACCTCTTCCGGTTTTTCCCGCGCCGACTCTTCCTGCTTGCAGCTCGTCAAGGCAAACAAGATGGCTACCATGTAGAAAAGAGAAAGTGTAATTTTCATTGAAAGCCTTTCTGGAGGTTGATTTTGGCCCTAATTGCTCAGCATCACCGGCATGACCAGCATGAGGATCTCTTCTCCTTCCGATCCTTCGGCCGGAAGCAGAATGCCGGCGCGGGTGGGCGTTGACAGTTCCATTTTCACTTCTTTCGATTCGAGGACTCCGAGCATTTCGATCAGGAATTTGGCGTTGAAGCCTATATCCAGCTCGTCTCCATCGTAGGAGCAGGCCAGTTGTTCGGTAGCCTCATTGGAGAAGTCGAGGTCCTGAGCGGAGATCGTCAGGTTGTCCTCCTTGATCTTCAGGGTCACCTGGTTGGTGGTCTTATTGGCGTAGATGGCGATCCGGCGGAGGGAGTTCTGGAAATCCCCCCGTTCGAGGGACAGGGTATTGGGGTTGTCTACCGGGATGACGGCGTTGTAGTCCGGGTAGCGGTGGTCGATCAGGCGGCATACCAGCTCGGTATCGTCAAAGGAGAAAAAGGCATTGGAAGAGTTGAAGGAAAGTTGTACGTCCTGTTCTTCTTTTTCCGGCAGGATGCCTTTCAGGAGGTTGAGCGCTTTTTTGGGGACGATGAAGGAAGTCGACACTTCGCTGTTCACTTCCTGCAGGGTGTATTTCACGAGTTTGTGGGCGTCGGTGGCCACCAGGATGAGCTTACTGAAGTCTACCTGGAAATAGACGCCGGTCATGGGGGGGCGCAATTCGTCATTGCTGGCCGCGAAGATGGTTTTGGAAATGCCGCGGGAGAGCCAGTAGGCCGAGACGGACAATTTGTCGTCTTCCGATTCCGGGGCCGGTATTTTTGGAAAATCGTCGGGGTTGCTGCCTGCCAGTTTGTACTTGCCGTAGGCCGAGGTGATCTCAATGCCGTAGGTGTTGGTGTCAACGGTGAAGGTGATGGGTTGCTGGGGCAGGGCTTTCAGAGTTTCCAGCAGGATCTTGGCGGGTACGGCCACTGAGCCGTCGGTATCGGCCATTACTTCAATGGTGGTGGTAATGGAGATTTCCAGGTCGGATGCTGCGATCTTCAGCCGGTTATCGGAAATGGTAAACAGGAAGTCCTCCAGAATGGGCAGGACGGAGTTGGAGGCGATAGCGCCGCCGGCAATCTGAAGGTGCCTGAGTAGTTCCGAGGAAGAAACACTGAATTTCATAGTTTATCGGGTAGGGTTTGATAATTCGATTTCGTAGCCACAAAGGAACGCTTAAAAAAATAAGTTCTCCATGCACTGAACTTGTTTTTTTTCACTGCTAAACCACAAAAATAGCTTTTCTCGCAGACTTTATCAGCAATATTAATCAACAGGTTGTTGATAAGGAACACTTTTGATAGAGGGATTTTTTCGGAAAGCATTTATTTTGCACAACTTTCTTGTAAAGTAAGCGTGTATTAATACACTAGGGATAAAATGTACCTGCTCTGTGCTCAAAACAAGGGCCGGCCTTTGCCGGCAGCGAGCAGCAAACCGCCAACTGCCGAACAACCATATACAAACGACCGAGATGCCAGACCGAACCACGCCACCGCCGATAAGGGAAGTTTCTACGCTACGGCTGCCTGATATTCAGGAACACAGGCTCGATAACGGTATGCCGTTATATGAGATCTGCATGGGCACCCAGGATGTGATCAAGCTGGAGCTCGTCTTTCTGGCGGGGCGCCCGTTCGAAAAGAAGCAACTGGCCGCCCGGGCCACCTCCAGCCTGCTGCGGGAAGGGACCCGGTCTTTCAGCGCCGCGCAGATCGCCGAGCAGCTCGACTTTTACGGTTGCAGCCTCAGTTTGCCGTTCAACCTGGACACCTCCAATATCATTCTTTACAGCCTGAACAAACATTTCGGGAAGCTGATGCCGGTCCTGGAGGAGGTATTATCGGCCCCATCCTTCCCCGAATCGGAGCTGAATGCCTTCATCAAGCGCAATCAGCGGCGGCTTGAGGTTGACCTCGCTAAGAACGATATTGTGGCCTACCGGCAGATCACGGAGCTTATCTTCGGCAAGGCTCATCCCTACGGGTACAACAGTTTTCCGGAAACCTACGGCGCCCTCAGGCGCGATGACCTGCTGGAGCACTTCGGCCGCCTGTACAACAGCGGCAACTGTATGGCGTTCATCAGCGGCAGGTCTTCCCCGGGGATCATAGCCATGGCCAACGAATACCTGAGCCGCGCCATTCCGCCGGGCGAGCCTCCGCGGGCGAGCTTCCAGCCCAGCCGGGAGGCGCCACGGACAGAGAAGGTGAAGCGCCCGGGCACGGTACAGGCCGCCATCCGCATCGGGCGCCGCCTGTTTAACCGAAATCACGAAGACTACCTGGGCATGTACGTGCTGAATACCATCCTGGGCGGTTATTTCGGGTCCCGCCTCATGGGGAATATCCGGGAAGAGAAAGGATACACCTATAATATATATTCCACCCTCGACTCCATGTTGTACGACGGCTACTTCTACGTGGGTACGGAAGTGGGCAATGAGTTTGTAGAAGACACCCTGCGGCAGATCTATTTTGAAATGGCCCGCCTGCAGGAAGAGCCGGTAGGAGAGGAGGAACTGGCCATGGTCCGCAATTACCTTATGGGCAATTTCCTGACCATGCTCGACGGCCCGTTCAACGTTTCGGAGGTCGTTCGCACTCAGGTGGTGGAAGGCCTGCCCATGTCTTACTTCGGAAAAATGGCCGAAGCCGTCCGGAATATTACCGCCGGGGAGCTGCAGCGGCTGGCCCGGCAGTACCTCCGTCGCGAAGATATGTGGGAAGTGGTGGTTGGAGGGTGAGGGGGATTCGTTATTCGTGTATTTGGGGCCCGGGGCTTGTACGGGCCGCGAAAACCGAACCCCGAAAACCGAACCGCAATCAAATAGGGCCGAGCCACATTCGTATTTGTATTAATCTTGAAGGGTTTATTTCCTTTTTCCATTAAATTTGCGTTGTTTTGCGCGATGTTTCAGGAATTAGTAATTTAGCGCTTCGTCATTATAAACCCGGAGAACAGCTTTAATGAAATTGTTTAGCTTTTTCACCCAAGAACTTGCCATTGACCTGGGTACAGCAAATACCCTGATCATTCAGGATGGACAGATCGTCGTTGACGAGCCTTCTATCGTGGCCATTGACCGGCGCAGTGGGGAGACCATTGCCGTGGGCAATAAGGCCATGCAAATGCACGAAAAGACCCATGAGAACATAAAAACGGTGCGCCCGCTCAAAGATGGCGTGATCGCCGATTTTCAGGCTGCTGAAAGCATGATCGAAGGCATGATCAATATGATCGGCCGGCGGCGCCGCTTTTTCTCCCATATGAAAATGGTGATCTGTATTCCTTCCGGTATTACGGAGGTGGAGAAGCGTGCGGTTTTCGATTCCGCCGACCACGTTGACTCTAAAGAGACTTATCTTATCCACGAGCCAATGGCGGCAGCCCTCGGCATCGGCCTGGATGTGGAAGAGCCCGTCGGCAACATGATCATCGACATAGGAGGCGGCACCACCGAAATTGCCGTGATCGCTTTGTCCGGCATCGTCTGTGACCAGTCTATCCGCATTGCCGGGGATGAGTTCACCAATGACATCATGAGCTACATGAAGCGGCAGCACAACATCCTGATCGGCGAGCGCACCGCTGAACAGATCAAGATCCACGTCGGCTCCGCGCTTCACGAGCTGGATACCCCGCCGGAGGATTATGCCGTCAACGGCCGGGACCTCATGACCGGTATTCCCAAACAGATAAAGATCTCCTACAGCGAGATCGCGCACTCGCTGGACAAGTCCATCTCCAAGATCGAGGACGCTATCCTCAAGGCGTTGGAAACTACTCCGCCGGAGCTGGCCTCCGACATTTACCGCACCGGGATATACCTGACCGGCGGCGGCGCCCTGCTGCGCGGGCTTGACAAGCGGATTGCGCAAAAGACAAAACTAAGAGTACACATAGCAGAGGACCCCCTCAGAGCAGTAGTCCGCGGCACCGGTATTGCTTTGAAGAATACCGAACGCTTCTCCTTCCTCATCGACAGGAAGAGCGTTTGACCTTCGTTTTCCAACATAAACCATCTCCGCCATGCGAGGCCTTTTACAATTGTTTGCGGCCTACGGCGGCTTCCTGCTGTTCTTTGTGCTGGAAGCCATCTCTTTTACGCTGATCGTACAGTTGAACCAGCGGCAGGGGGAGATTGCCTCCAACTCATACGGGATGGCCACCGCCTATTTTGACCAAGCTTCCGACTGGGTAACGGATTACTGGGGGCTCAAGAATGAGGTGGTCCGCCTGCAGGGTAAAAATATCAAGCTGATGGAGGAACTGGACAACGCCCGCTACTCGAATGCCGTTAACCGGGACACCGTTGGCCAGGATTCGGCAACACAGGCTTACACCTTCATCGGCGCCCACGTCATCAGCAACTCGATCATCAGCAATAACAACTTTCTTCGCCTGAACCGGGGAGGGCGCCACGGCGTGCACCCGAATATGGGGGTCATCAATGAAGAAGGCATCGTCGGTATTGTCGTGGATACCACCCGGCATTTCAGCCAAGTCATGTCCATTCTGCACAGCCAGGCCCGCATTAACGCCAGCATCAAAGGAACCGGCTATTTTGGAACCCTCACCTGGGATGGGCGGGACCCTAAGAAAATGCAGCTGAACGCTATACCCCGGCATGCCAAATTCGTGACAGGCGATATCATCGTGACCAACAGCTACAGCCATCTTTTCCCCGCCGGTATTGAGATCGGTGTGATTGAAAGTTTTGAGGAAATTCAGGGCAACAATTTTTTTAAGATCCAGGTGGAGCTTTTCAACGACATGGCGGCAGTGAGAAACGTCTACGTCGTCAACAACCTCATGCGGGAAGAGCTCGATAAACTTGACTAGGCCGGCCAATGACAAACGCAATACCCATCAATATCGCCCGTTTTATTGGCTTGTTTCTTCTGCAGGTACTGTTTTTCAAGCCTCTTTCCTGGGGGTGGGAAGGGCCGTTTTACATTAATGTGATCATTTATCCCCTCTTTATCATCCTGTTGCCACTGCGCACGCCCATGCCGGCCGCCCTCATTTCATCGTTCGCCATGGGTATTCTGGTCGACGCCGCCTACAACTCCTGGGGGGTACACGCAGCGGCCAGCGTGCTCACTGTATACCTGCGGCCCCTGCCCCTCAAATGGCTGCAACCCCGCGATGGTTATAATGTCAATCACAGCCCTACCAAAAAAAGAATGGGTTGGCAGTGGTTTCTGGCCTATTCCGGCATCGTCATTGCCTTTCACCTGTTTGTATATTTCAGCCTGGATGCCTTTTCGCCGGTTTACCTAAAATCCATTTTGCTTAAAACGCTGTATAGCTTTCCGTTATCCATGTTTTTTATTGTTATCTTAATCGCTATCTTTAACCCTGAGGATTAAAACACAGTAGAGTGGCAGACCAGAATATTCAACGGCAATATATCATACGCTTGTTCTTCGCCATTTCGGCAGGAGTGCTCATTGCACGGGCGTTGCAGCTGCAGGTGCTGGATTCATCCTACCGCAATAAGGCCGACGCCACCGCCATTGACGAACAGATCGTCTATCCCGCCCGGGGCACCATCTACGACCGCAACGGTAAAATACTGGTCTACAATAACCCGACTTACGACCTGATGGTGACTTACAACCAGGTGAGCCCGGATCTGGATAAAGAAGCGCTGCGCGACCTGCTGAAAATTGACAGCGCCGTCAATATAGAAGAGAACCTGAACAAAAACTGGCGGGACCCCCGGTTTTCCAAATCGGTGCCCTTCCCGTTTCTGACCAAGATCTCTGCCCGCGACTTTGCCCCTTTCCAGGAGCGCCTGTACGAATTTCCAGGCTTCAGGCCGGTATTGCGCCACGTTCGGGGCTACCCGCACATAAATGCAGCTCACCTGCTGGGGTATATCCGGGAGGTCAACCGGGAAGAAGTGGAAAATTCGGAGGGGGAATACCTGCCGGGGGACTATATCGGGAGCGGCGGGCTGGAATTGTCATACGAAAAAGAACTTCGGGGAAAGAAAGGGGTCAGCTTTGTGCTTAAGGACAACCTGGGCCGGGAGATCGAGGCTTATAATGGCGGCGAGCTGGATGAGCCCCCCGAGTCGGGCCGCGACCTGATCACTACCATAGACCTCGAACTGCAGGCCTACGGCGAAGAACTGATGCATCAGAAGATCGGCAGCATCGTCGCCATCGACCCGGCTACCGGAGAAGTGCTCGCCATGGTGAGTACGCCCACTTATGACCCCAACGTGCTGGCCATCGACCGCGACCGGGGGAAGGCCTACAACGAGTTATTGCAAAACCCCAACAACCCCCTGTTCGACCGTTCCATCATGGCCCAGTACCCGCCGGGCTCCCTGTTCAAGCCCGTCGTTGCGCTCATCGGCCTGCAAACCGGAGCGATCACACCCGACCGGGCAGTGTCCTGCGGCGGCGCCTATTTCTATAATGGCATGCGCCTGACCGGATGCCACGGCCACCCCCATTGTTATAATGTGGAAACGGGTATCCAATATTCCTGTAATGCCTATTTTGTGACCGTTTTCCGGGAGATCGTCGATGGAAAGAACAATTTCTATAACCCTCAGCGCGGCCTGGATACCTTCAACCACTACATGCATCAGTTCGGGCTCTATCAGAAACTGGGCATTGACCTTCCCCGGGAAAAGAAAGGTTTCTACCCGACCTCCAAGTTTTACGACGACTACTTCAACCGCCAGCAGGCAGGGCAGAAATGGAACTCCGTCTGGATACGGTCCCTGGGGATCGGCCAGGGGGAACTGCTGCTGACCAACCTGCAGATGGCCAACATCGCCGCCATTATCGCCAACCGTGGCTTCTTTTACACCCCACACCTGGCCAGAGGGCTGATGGGCGATGAAATGAACATCCCGGAGGAGTTTACCCGAAAAAGAAAGGTGGACATCAAAAAGGAGTATTTTGACCTGGTCGCCAACGGTATGGAAAAGGTCGTGCTGGCCGGTACCGCCCGCTCGGCTTTTATTCCCGGCATATCGGTTTGCGGAAAGACCGGAACGGCGGAAAATCCCCATGGGAAGGACCACTCCATCTTCTTTGCCTTTGCCCCAAAGGATAATCCCAAGATCGCCATTGCCGTTTATGTGGAAAATGCCGGCTTCGGGGGCACCTACGCTGCTCCCATCGCCAGCCTCATGATAGAAAAACTGATCAACGGCAAGATCGATGACAGCCGAAAGTGGCTGGAACAACGCATCATGACGGCCAACCTGATGGATGCAAAGCCGTAGGGTTTCGTGGAATCGTGAATCGTGGAATCGTGAATCGTGGTTTCGGCGAGCCCCAAATAACGAATAACGAACTCCCCTCAAAGTGAGACCATATCCTCTGATCTTCCTCCTCATTTCTACGATTATCTCCGCCCAGGAACAGCGGTTGCGCCTGGCTTTCACCGGTGACATCATGGCCCACCAGGATCAGCTCGATGCCGCCCGGCGGCCGGATGGGCAATATGATTTCTCCGGCAGCTTTACCTATGTGCAGGACATTCTGCGGGGGGGCGACCTCGCCATTGGAAACCTGGAGCTGACATTTTCCGGCGGGCCGCCTTACGCCGGCTATCCCACCTTTCGCACACCGGATGCACTGGCTTCGGCACTCAGAAAAGCCGGTTTCAACCTCCTGCTTACCGCCAACAACCACGCCAACGACGGCGGAGCGGAAGGGCTATCCCATACCCTCGGCGTGCTGAAGCAAAACTACTTCTACCACACCGGAACATACGGTACTCCTCTGGAGAAAGAAGCCGCTCATCCGCTGATCGTCTACAGGAACGGGTTCAAACTGGCCTTCCTCAATTATACCTACGGCCTTAATGCGCCGCACGTCAAGGCGCCGGCCCTGGTCAATTTTATGGATGAGGCCGAAATGAGAAAGGACATCGAAACGGCCCGAAGGCTGCAGGCCGACGCCATAATCGTTGCCCTCCATTGGGGAGAGGAATACACACATATCCCTACCGGCGGGCAGCGCGAGCTGGCCCGGCGCCTCATCGAATGGGGCGCCGACCTGGCCATTGGGGCCCATCCGCATGTCGTACAACCGGTGGAATGGATATTTGACCGGTGGGGAGAACCCAAGCTGGTAGCTTACTCATTGGGTAATTTTTTCTCCGGCATGCGCCTGCCGGGAACCGACGGCGGCATCATCCTCGAGGTAGAACTGGTGAAAAATGAACGGGGAGTACGCATCGAGAGCTGCCACTTCATCCCCATCTGGTGCTACCCGGAGCGCGCCGCCGATGGCCGGCGCATCTATCGGGTGCTGCCTGCCGCCTCCTTCGAAGAGGAGGCGTCGGCCCCTTTTACCATCCCGCGGTGGCGGCAGAACAGCCTGAAAGCTTCCGCCCGCCGGACGAGAGAGTTCCTGGGGCAAAGCGCGTGTCCGGAAAGAAAAGTATCTTTGCCGGCAACTAAAAAAGAGGAACAGCATGATCGTTTCCGCAATAGTGGCGGTGAGCCGGAATAATGTCATCGGAAAAGATAACGATATTCCCTGGCGCCTGCCCGCTGACCTGAAGTACTTTAAGCGCAAAACTCTCAACCACCACATCATCATGGGGCGGAAGAGCTTCGAGTCTATCGGCCGGCCCCTGCCTAAGCGCACCAACATCATCGTCACCCGCAACCCCTTCTTCGTGGCCACCAACTGCCTCATCGCTCCATCCATCGAGGAGGCCCTGTCTATCGCTTATGACAACGGGGAGGAGGAGGCCTTCATCATCGGCGGCGGAGAGATCTACCGACAGAGCATAACCTTCTGGGACCGCGTCTACCTCACCCGGGTGGAGGTGGAAGTGGAAGGAGGGGAGGCGTTCTTTCCCGAACTGCCGGAAAAAGAATGGCGCCTGGTTTCCAGCGAGGGCCATGAGCCGGATGAGAAGAACCCACACCGGTATACTTTCGAGGTGTATGAGCGGGTGCGTTTGTAGTTTGCTGAACATGGACTGCTTCAATTCGGACGGACGGCAAACCGCTTTCTTCCAATAGCTATAAAACAAAAAAGTTGAAACAAAAATTTGCCTTTTTTAGAAATTATTTACATCTTGCCTTTATCGCGTTCTGAGATCCAAACCAACACATCTCATTTCTTAACTAACTTAATTCATCAACCATGGGGTATCAATTTTCCTCTCCATGGGGAGGTTCGGTTTGTTCTTCAGGCGCTAACTGTACCTTCTTTACTCCCCATCCTCCGTTAGCTAAGCAGTGCTTAAAGCCATTGCTTGCAAATCCATTAATTTTTGTATTAACTTTATGACTCGGCCATGCCCACGGTATTAAGGATACATGGCTTTCGCTTTTTCTTCTACAGTAATGAAGGGAACGAACCTCCGCACATTCATGTTGAGAAAGGCGACGCAAACGGTAAATACTGGCTTGAACCTATTTCAACTGCCTATTCCTATCGTTTCACTCCAGCAGAATTGAGAAAGATTGAACAAATTCTTTTTGAGAGAAAAGGATACTTTAAACAAAAATGGTATGAGTATTTCGGCTTCTGATATTGTTTTAGGCAAGGAGGTGAGGTTCGAGGATGAAAAATTCTTTGTCCTGCTTGAGGATGGGAGAGAAATTGGTGTCCCTTATAGTTGGTTCCCCAGGCTCGCCAACGCAACCGAAGCGGAACGAAAGAACTGGCGATTTATCGGCAAAGGGATGGGTATCCATTGGGAAGATATCGATGAAGATATTTCTATTACACTACTACTTCAGCCAGTATCCCGGAAGGATGCAAAATGAGGATAAAGCACCCGGACTGTTAAATAATAATACCGCGCGCAAGATCAGGTAAAAAACCAACGCCACTATTTTTCAAAACCTGAAACCGCGCGAAATGAAAGAAGACTTATTACACTACGCCTGGCGCCTGCAGCGCTTCGGGCGCGATGCGCTCCAAACCACTACCGGCGAGCCAATAGAGATTCTCCACGCCGGAACGTACAACACCCACGCCGGCCCCGACTTCCTCAACGCCCGCATCCGCATCGGCGACACCCTTTGGGCCGGCAATGTGGAAATGCACCTCAGGGCTTCCGACTGGCTGAAGCACGGCCACCATGAGGACCGCGCCTACGACAATGTGATCCTGCACGTGGTCATGGAGGAAGATACGCCGGTACACCATGCCCGGGGCGAGCGCATCCCCTGCCTGGAAATGAAAAAGCGGATACCGCAAAAGCTGGCCGCCCATTACCTGCGCCTGCTGAATAATGAAGACTGGATCGCCTGCGAGGGCCAGTTTGCTGCCGTGAGCGAGCTGACGCGCAACCTCTGGCTGGAACGCCTGGCCGCCGAACGCCTGGAACAGAAAGCGCTGGCCATCGCCCGGCAACTGGAGCAGAATAAGGAGAACTGGGAGGAAACCTTCTACCACTTCCTGGCGCGCAGCTTCGGCGCCCGGGTCAATGCCGAGCCATTCATGATGCTGGCGCAGCGCTGCCCCCTGCTCCTGTTGAGAAAGCACCGGCACAGCCTCTTCCAGATGGAAGCCCTGCTCTTTGGCCAGTCGGGCCTGCTCACCGGCCCGTTCGCGGAAGAATACCCGCAACAGCTGCAGAAAGAGTACCGCTTCCTGCGCCGTAAATACAAATTACAACCGCTGCCGCCGCAGAGCTGGAAGTTCCTCCGGCTGCGCCCGGCGAACTTCCCCACCCTGCGCATTGCCCAGCTGGCCGCCTTGCTTTTCCAATCCGACAACCTGTTCAGCAAAGTGATGGCCGCCATCAATATGACGGAGGTGGAAAATATCTTTGAAGTGAAACTCTCCAACTACTGGTGGACGCATTATACCTTCGACAAGGCGTCGGATAAGAAGCAGAAAGCGCTGGGGCGGGAGGCCATACATCTCATTTTTATCAACACCATTGCTCCTTTCCTTTTTCTTTACGGGCAGCGCAAAGGGGAGGAAAAATACCAGGAGCGCGCGCTGGAGCTGCTGGCCGCCACCCGCCCGGAGGCCAATGCCGTCATCCGCCGCTGGAGGGCTATTGGCGCTACGGCGGAGTCTGCTTTTCAGACCCAGGCGCTACTGCAGCTGAAGAATGAGTACTGCGATAAGAAACGGTGTTTGGAATGTGCGGTGGGGAATGCGGTATTGCAGCGGGAATGAACCAGGGGTTGGAATCAAATTGTTGTCACTTCTGCCAAAAGCAAGGTTTTTTGCGTAGATTTGGCAAAACTTTAAATTCCATGATATGCTGGTTGGCAGAAAAGAAGAACGGGAAATTTTGTTAAAGGCGCTCCATTCCGACAAAGCGGAAATGGTCGCCATCATTGGGAGGCGGCGTGTAGGCAAGACATTCCTGGTCAATTCCGTATATGAAAAGCACATAGTTTTCCAGCAGACAGGAGTGCGAAAAGCGACTGCGGAGCAACAACTGCGGACGTTTACCAATACCCTGGAAATCCTCTCCGGGAAAAGCGTAGATACTCCGAAAGACTGGCTGGATGCATTTTTCCAATTGCGTATACACTTAGAACCTCTTCTGGCAAAAAAGAAAAAAGCGGTCTTGTTTTTCGATGAGTTGTCCTGGTTAGCTACCCCCGAGTCGGGCTTTTTAGATTTCTTAGGGCATTTTTGGAACGACTGGGCAGTGCGACAAAATGTAGTTGTCGTGTTATGTGGCTCTGTTTCTTCCTGGATTATCCGGAAGGTTATTAATGACAAAGGGGGGTTGCACAACCGGGTTACCCGGTACATCCACCTTCAGCCTTTTACGCTGGCAGAAGCCGAAGCTTTCCTTCAGTCCAGGAATATCCGCCTAACCCGTTATCAGGTTGTTCAATTGTACATGGCCATGGGAGGCATCCCGCTTTACCTGGAAGCCGTCGAGCCAGGACAAAGCGCTGCTCAAAATGTCGACCGCATCTGTTTTTCGGATAGTGGATTGCTTAAGGACGAATTCTCGAGATTGTATCCCGCGCTTTTTGAAGATGCGCATTATCACATTGAAGTCGTCCGGGCATTGGCAAAAAAGCGGAAGGGGTTGAGCCGGAGCGAAATAATTGCTCAGTCGCAACTGCCAAATGGGGGGGGGGCAACGCGTATACTGGAGGAATTAGTGCAGTCGGATTTCATTATGGCTTATCAGCCTTTTGGCAAAAAGAAAAAAGACAAGCTGTACCGGCTGGTTGATGCTTACTCCCTTTTTTATCTGCAGTTTATGGAACAAACCACTTATGGTGGGCAAGGGGCTTGGATACAATTAAGCCAAACCCAGGCATATAAGGTTTGGAGCGGCTATGCCTTTGAAGGGATTTGCATGCAGCACCTGACGGCGATCAAAAAAGCGCTAGGTATCTCGGCGGTGTATACCACTACTTTTTCTTATTTACAAAGAGCAACAGAGGAGGATAAGGGCCTGCAGGTCGATATGCTGATGGAACGTGCTGACCAGATCATCCATCTTTTCGAGATAAAATTTCACAATACGGAATTTGTCCTGTCTAAAGACTATGCAGAACGTTTACAAGCCCGTATGCAAGCTTTTCAACGCTTGTCAAAGACCCGAAAACAGGTGTTTTTAACCTTTATTACTACTTTTGGATTAAAGGCCAATAAATACAGTATCAGTCTGGTAAACCAGTCGTTGACCCTCGATGATTTGTTTTTGGAGTGATGATTGCGGCACGAATACCGGCCGACCAAGACGGCAAATAACTTAATTTACAGTGTACGAGCATGTTTGGAGGTGGTGCTTCATGCCAGGGGAATCGCTTTAACGAGGATTTCTGCCTTTTCGAGTGTGGCGGGCTTGCCGACGTCCAGCCAGAGAGAATCATCGTGGCGGTAGGCCGGCAGGCTTTCGCTTTTTGCCACTTCCAGGAAAACGTCGATGATGGAAAAAACAGGGCCGGGAGGCATGAATTCGAAAATGCGGGGGCTAAGCGCATAGATGCCGCTGAAGGCCAGCGGCCGGTAGCGGGCCGCCCGCCGGCTGATGCGCTCCTCGCCGGTGCGGTTGTGGCGCCAGCCGGCCAGTCGGCCCGCTTCATCGAAGAGGAGGTGGCGGGAGCTGGGCCGATCGCGCACCGCCAGCGTGGCCAGCGCGCCGGAGGCCAGGTGGGACTGATAAAGGGCAGGGATGTCTATATCGGAAAGGATGTCTACGTTATGTACCAGAAAAGGGGCGTTTTTGAAGTGGGGCGCCGCCTTCAGCAATCCCCCGCCCGTATCGAGCAGCAGGCCGCGCTCGTCGGAGATGGCAATATCGATGCCGAAATGCTGATGCTGCTCCAGGAAATCCAGGATCAGCTCTCCGAAATGGTGGATGTTGATCACCACTTCCCGGATACCGAAGTATTTCAGGCGCCGGATGGTGAGCTCGAGCAGCGTTTTTCCGCCTATTTCCACCAGTGCTTTAGGCTTGTTTTCCGTCAGCGGGCGCAGGCGGGTGCCCAGCCCGGCGGCAAAGATCATTGCTTTCATGGCTGCAAAGGTATAAATCCTTACTTTTGCGGAGTAAATAATAAAGAAGACACTTTTTCCATGAAGGCGGCCTTCGGTCAAAGGAAATGTATGTGCTGATCGCAATTTCCGATTTCCGGTTTCCGGCTTCCGACTTCGCCCAGATGATACAACGCACACTCGTCCAGATATTACTCGCTCCTTTCTCCCTCTTGTATGGCCTGGGAGTGGGTATCCGCAACGCCCTTTACAGCCGCGGGCTGCTGAAAGGGGTCGAGTTCAACGTGCCTGTCATATCGGTGGGCAACCTTTCCGTCGGAGGAGCCGGCAAGACGCCTCATATCGAATACCTGATCCGCCTGCTCAAGGATTACATTGAAGTGGCTACCCTCAGCCGGGGCTACCGCCGCAAGACCAAGGGTTTCCTGACGGTACAACGCCGGATGAACGCCGAACAGGTAGGGGACGAGCCCCTGCAGTTCAAACGGAAATTTCCGGATATCCTGGTTACGGTCTCAGAGAGCCGGACTTTCGCCATTCCCAAGATCATGATGGACCGGCCGGAAACTCAGGTGATCCTGCTCGACGACGCCTTCCAGCACCGGTCTGTCCGCCCGGGCCTCAATATCCTGCTGACGGAATACAGCCGGCCATTTACCCGCGATTACCTGCTGCCCTCCGGCCGCCTCCGGGAATGGCGCTCGGCCTACCGGCGCGCCGATATCATCATCGTCTCCAAATGCCCGGTGGAAATGAACGTGGAACAGAAAGAGGCCATGATCAGAGAGATTAACCCGTTCCCGCACCAAAAGATCTACTTTTCCTATTATCAATATGGCAAACCTTATTATATCTTCAACCCCCGTTACGTGTTGGAACTCCACTCCGAAATGGAGGTCCTGCTCATCAGCGCCATCGCCAACACGGATTACCTGGTTGAATACCTGGACGAGCAGGCGGGGGAAGTCCGGATACTGGAATACGAAGACCATCACTATTTTACCAAATACGATGTGGGCCAGCTCAAAGCGAAGTTTGACCAGATGGAATCCGAAAGTAAAGCCATTATCACCACGGAGAAGGACGCCATGCGGCTGGAATTGCACCGGCAGTTCCTGATCGGCGACCGCATACCGGTCTTTGCTATACCCGTGGAGGTGCAATTCCACTTCGGAGAAGGGGAACAGTTTGGCCAGGACGTTCGCGATTTTTTACTCAATTTCAAAGCCTGACCTTGAACCCGATACTATATATAATATACCACTTTCTGAAGCTGGTGACCCGTATCTGCCTGTGGGTGTATTACCCGAGGATGACGGTGCTCAACCGGCAGAACTTCAAGTTCGGCCGGCCTACTATTCTGGTGTCCAACCACCCCAATACCCTTCTGGACCCATTGCATGCGGCCGTGCGTGTACCGATGATCGTCCACTTTCTGGCCAATGCCAGCCTGTTCAACGGCCCGTTCCTCAATTGGTTTTTCAGCACCTTTTTCTGTATACCGGTAGAGCGCCCTCAGGATGTCGGGGGGCGGCCCATCAATAACGAGCAGGCCTTTGCGAAGGCCAGCGATTTTCTGAGTAAGGGGGGGTGTCTTTACATTGCCCCGGAAGGTACCAGTTACAAAGGGCGGCGCGTAAGGCCGTTGAGGACGGGCGCCGCCCGTATTGCGCTTACTGCCGAGAATAATGAAAGTTTTGGGCTCGGCCTGAGCATCATGCCGGTCGGGCTGACCTATGAGGCGTCCAACTGTTTCGACAGCCGCCTAACCATTTATGCCGGCGAGCCCATCTGGATAAAAGATTACGAAACCCTCTATCAAAAAGACACTTTCCAGGCCGCCCGGCAGTTGACCGACGATCTGGAGGAAGCGCTTCGCGCGCTCGTCATTCATACCCGCGATGAAGAGGAAAACCGCCTGATCGCCCGCCTGGAAACCCTGCTGCGCAACAGCAAACCGGTGACAGAGCCCGTACACTTTGCCCGGACCCAATATCTGATCGCCCGCTTCCGGGCCTGGCAGGAACGATCGCCGGCCGAGGCCATGCAGTTCCGGCAGGAAGTAGAACAGTATTTCCGGGCGCTGAGAAATCAGGGTACTGAAGACCGGGCGCTGGGCCGCCCGCCTCGTCCGCTTTGGCTTCATTTTATCGGGCTGGTGGTTCTATTTCCCTTATTCCTGCACGGCCTGGCCCACAATTTTTTGCCGGCTTTTATCCCAGTAGGGCTGGCCCGGCGGCTTAAGCTCGATGTCGAGTACAATGCTACGGTAAAGATCCTGGCGGGGCTGATCACATTCCCTCTATTCTACTTTCTGCAGTATAAGCTGATCTATTGGCTGTACGACTGGCAAACGGCGCTGATCTATTTGCTCACACTTCTGCCGGCAGGCTTCTTTGCCTGGGCCTTTTACCGGCGCCAGAAGCACCTCATCCGCTATTTCCGCTTCCGGCGGAGTGCCGATAAAGGCAAGCTGCAGGCCCTGCGCGATACCATCTGGAAAAAAACCGGTAATTTGCTGGCCAAAAAGGACATTTGATCCAGGATACGCTGCTTTTTCTTTTTCTGGGATGCACTGCCGTACAGCTTTTTTACTGGCTGTTCGTCTTCTCTCGCCTGGCCTTTTACCGGCAGCCGCTCCCTCCTCCCGGCCCTCCCGAGCCCGTTTCCATAATTATTTGTGCGCGCAACGAAGAAGACAATCTGCGGCGAAACCTCCCGTATTTCCTGGCTCAGGACTATTCGGCGTACGAGGTAATTGTAGTAAATGATAATTCTTCTGATAAAACTTTGGAAGTTCTTTTGGATTTTCAAAAAAAAAGTAACATCTTGCGCCTTATTGACGTACAAGTCAATACTCCTCGTGGGAAAAAAGCAGCCTTAAGCAAGGGCATTGAAGCTGCAAAATTTGAAATACTCTTATTATCTGACGCCGATTGCCGCCCGGCGAGCCCCCAGTGGCTCGATTTTATGCAAGCATTCATTCGGGATTGGGCGAAGATCGGATTAGGATACAGCCCTTATTTTCGTGGGAAAGGCATCCTGAATGCCTTTATTCGCTTTGAGACCGCCTATTCTGCTATCCAATATCTTTCCTTTGCATTAATGGGGTTGCCCTACATGGGTGTAGGGCGCAACTTGTGTTATCGAAAATCTCTATTTCGTGGGTCCGGAGGTTTCGATGCACATGCTCACATAGCATCCGGTGATGACGACCTGTTCATCAACCAGGTAGCTACGCGAGCCAACACCAGGGTGATCCTGTCACCTCAAGCATTCGTCTATTCAGAACCAAAAAGTAGTTGGAGAGGCTACTATCGCCAGAAATCAAGGCACTTAACCACTGGCACCCGTTACCGGTTGGTGCACCAGCTCGCCCTCGGCCTGCTGTCCGCCAGCCACTTCGGGCACTACGCCTTTGGCATCGCCTTGATCCTTTTTCACAATCTGGAATTAACCGTATTACTTAACTATCTGGCACGGATAGGGGTAGCCTCTGCACTGTACATACTGATTCTGAGAAAACTACACGACTCTTCTCTGATCAGGTGGATCCCATTCCTCGATGTACTCTACGCTTGTTCCTACCTCGTGTTCGCGCCGGCACTTTTTTTTAAATCAAAGGAAAAATGGAAGTAGCAGTACACAACAACATCACCTCCGCCAGAGCGCTGGACGACTACTCAATTGTTAAGAAAGCCATCAAGGGAGACCAGAAGGCCTATTCTATCCTCCTGGAGCGTTACCGCAACCCCATCTTTCACATGATGCTGAAGATGGTCAAAAACCGGGAAGATGCCGAAGACCTGACCATTGAAGCCTTTGGCAAGGCCTTCGCCAAGATCGACAGCTACGTGCCGCGCTACGCCTTCAGCACCTGGTTGTTCCGCATCGCCATTAACAACGGCATCGACTACATCCGCAAGAAGCGCCTCAACATGTTCTCCATCGACGAGCCCATCGACGGCGAAAGCAGCAGCGACTACTCCGGCAACCTGCGTTCCGCTACCCTGGACCCGGAAGAAACCATCATCCGCGACCAGCGCGTACAGCTGATGCGCGAAATGCTCGGCCGCCTCAACGGCAAGTACCGCCTGATGATCGAACTGCGCTATTTCGAGGAACTGAGCTACGAAGAGATCGCCACCGAGCTGGATATTCCCCTCGGCACCGTTAAGGCTCAGTTGTTCCGCGCCAAGGAGATGCTCGGCAACCTGCTGTCTCAGCCCGGCGCCAGCGCCTACCTCGACGTACACAGCAAGCGCGCTTAGCTGACACCGGGCAACCGGAACGCCGGTATGCTCCCGATTGAACCTATTGAAATGTTGAAGTCCCAAAAACTGGATGGGCGGTAGGATAGCATTTTATAAGTCAAAATGTAAAATGTCGAACGCTGAATGTAAAAGTATCGCGGCAATGCCCCCAAAGCGCCCGCCGACTTTTAAATTTTTCGGTTCTGCGGTTTTGCATTTTAGATTAATTTATCTTTGAGGCTATTCACCGTTCGCAAAAATTCATACCAATCCCATGAACTGCCGCCCCATCCTTTTTCCCTGTCCGCCGTAGCTTTACGCGAAAGCGGGTTTCTCCGCCTGCCGTTTCTATGTGCTATAGCTTTAGCGAAGGCACAAGCTTTACGCGAAGGCAGGCCCACTGAAATAAACAACCTGGAAAAACAAAACCTCCCCGGGTTCCTTCTATTCCTTACGGCATGAACCATGCCAACTTTTCTCCGGCTATTCTACTATTCTAAATATTAGGCTTAAATCCTTCTTTTGCCTTTCCGGATACGGAACAGCTGCTACATTTGTACGCCAGCTTTCGGCGGAGGAAAAGCAAAAACTCATCAGCTTGCTTCAAAAAGAAGGCTCTTCGATGGCCGAGGAACCTACGATGACTCATTTTGCCAGTGAAAAAACACTGGCTAAAGATTGGCTTTCCCCTGAAGAGGATGAGGCATGGCAGGATCTGTAAAAGGCGATATAGTGGTAATTCCATTTCCCTTCTCTGATCTATCTGGTAGTAAAAGGCGCCCGGCCCTGGTATTAGCCAGCTTAGCAGGCGATGACCTTATTCTCTGTCAAATCACCAGCCAGCACAAGAAAGACTCTTATGCTGTATCCATTACCCCTGCTGACCTCAAAAACGGATCCCTGATAAAACTCTCATACATTCGCCCTAATCGGATTTTTACAGCAGATAGCAATATCATTATCAGAAAAGTAGCAAGCGTTAATGAGGTCACACTTCAAAAGGTGATCAATGAAATCAAAGCTATATTGAAATCTTAGGGGTCGACATTAAATCCAAATGCTCTCAACAGCAGCCCCATGGACCGCATTCATTCCCTCATTCCTTCATTCCCTCATTCCTTCATTCCCTCATTCCACATACTCCACCCCCTCCTTCGACACCTGCAGCACCCTCACCGCCTTCGCCCGCTCATTCACATCCATACTGCTGTTTTCCAGCCGTAACACGCCCCTCGGGCACACGGCCGCGCATACGCCGCAGCCCACGCAGGAGGCGCGCACCACGTCCTGCCCACGCTGGGCGTACCAACGCACGTCGATGCCCATCTCGCAGTAGGCCGAGCAATTGCCGCAGGAGATGCACTGGCCGCCGTTGGTGGTGATGCGAAAGCGCGACTTGAAACGCTGCACCAGGCCCAGGTAGGCTGCCAGCGGGCAGCCGAAGCGGCACCACACCCGGTTGCCCATCAGCGGATAGAAGCCGGTGCCGACCACGCCGGCAAAGGCCGAGCCGATGAGGAAGCCATACCAGGTGCGCACCGTGTTGCTATTGAAGCCCAGTACTGTCCTTTCGCCGGAAAAATAAGTGTAGAGCGCCAGGGCCGTCATCACCACGGCGAACACCAGCACGCCGTGAACGATCCAGCGTTCGAACTGCCAGGCGCGCAGGCTCTTGTCGGACAGCTGCCGGTAGGGGTCGCCCAGCGTTTCAGCCAGGCCGCCGCAGCCGCACACCCACGAGCAGTACCAGCGCTTGCCATAGAAGTAAGTGATCAGGGGAACGGCAACGACCACCAGGATGATGCCCCACACCAGCATGAAGATGCCGAGGGCGCCGCTGCCGATCAGGTTGTTGATGTTCCAGTCGAAGAAGAAGGTATAGTTCAGCGGCCAGATGTTCTTCAGGTCCATCGACGGCAGGTTGAGCCGCACCAGGATCTCGGGGATAAGGAAGGCAAAGGCCAGCTGAAAGAACATAACCGAGTAGGTGCGGAGCTGTTGGTAGCGGTTGTGCATGTATTTGGCGAACATGCGCACGCCCATGACCAGGATGACGAGGGTGTACAGCAGCCCGTAGAGGAACCACTGGCTGGCCTCGCCGCCGTTCAGCGCCTGGCTCAGCGGGTCGGCCATCAGCACCCAGCCGGTGATGTGCTGGGGCGCCCAGTAAAGAAGCAGGTAGAACCCGATGAGATATACGCCGGTTAAAATACCCAGCCAGCCCGTCACCTGGGGAGAAGCGGAGCGGGCGGGGTTTCTCCTGGACTGGTTCTGGTAGAAGAATACCAAACCAATGATGAGCAGGGCGACAACGGCCGACACCCCCGGCCAGAAGTACTTGTCGTTCATGTAAAAGACGCCGTAGAGGAGCAGCCCGATCACGGCGGCGCCCAGGAAGAAGCCGCGCCAGCCCACGCTCAGGCCACGGGTCATGGAGTTGTGGTAGATGTGGTCGTGCTTGATGCCGGGCAGCGCCCTGAATTGGGGAATGATGTATAACAGGCCGCCAAAGGCGCCCAGGCCGATGGTGAGAAAAAAGAACAACAGGGGGTTGTTGGATACCGGCCCGGCGCTGCTCTTTTTGGCGGCGATGTAGGTATAGTCTTTGAACAGCCAGCCGCCCATCTTATACTCCCACTGGCTGACGCCTTCGGGCAGGGCCTCCTTGGCTTGTTTATCGAGTGCTTCTTGTGCAGATTCCAGCACCTTTTTGAAGGCAGGCGCAAACTGGAAACTGCTGCCGAATTCTTTGCCGAGCATTTCTTTTTCACGAGCCGCCTGTGTTATTGCTTCGAGATGGTACTCGTTGCCGATGGCCTCCGAAATGCTTTCTTCAGTAAGGCGGTAATCATCCAGGCCCAGGGAAACAGTGAACAGGAGCAAGGCTATGATAAAAAGGCCGAGGCCGGTGTTTTGCAGGGTATTCATTCCTGTTGATTTTTTTCAGTTCGAAAACTTGACGAGTTTGCCGGTGAGGCCCTGAAGGAAAACTTGTCAAGTTTAAAGTTTGAGAAAGCGCAGGGCGCCGGCCAGCCCCCGCCGTTTTTTCAGGCGCAGGCTCCGGCCGGTTTGCTCGTTGTACATCCGGACGACTTCCTCGTCGTACTCATCGTAGAATTCCGGGTCGAAGTTGGCGATGCCCAGGTTTTGGAGTACTTCTTCGATGTGCGTTTTTTCGCGTATCCACTTTTCACACACCTCGTGGCGGTAGCGGACGCCCATCAGGTTGAAGCCGAGGATATGGCCTTTTTCCTTATCGTAAACCAGGCGGATGCTCTTCCGCCCGTCCGGATGCTCCCAGTAAATGGAGGCGTGGTTTTCCGGCGGATCGGCCTGCACATCGCCGTACACCTGGTATTCAATATCTATGAATTTGGCGGAGTTGAACCAGATGCCGGGGTCGTAGGGTATCTTCTTACCGTCCTGTGGAATATTTCCTGTAGAAATTCCACAGGACAAGCATATATTGTAAGCCGCCGTCTCTCCTGCCATTCGCCCGGTATACCACACCGCCTCGATGGCGCGCCGGCCGGGGCGGGGGTTGCGCAGCTGCATGCAGTCGCCGGCGGTATATACATCGGGGATATTGGTTTCCAGGAAGTCGTTGGCGAGGATGCCCTTGTCGGTTTCCAGGGCAGTATTTTTCAGGAAGCCGATATTGGGGTGTACGCCGGCGGTCAGGCCTACGTAGCCGCACTCGATGCGCTCGCCGGAACCGGTAATGACGGCGCAGGCCCGGCCGTGGCCGTCATCGACGATCTCTTTGAGTTCCGTCGACAGGCGTAAGTCGATGCCGGCCTCCCGGATATAGCGGTTTACCATAGCCGATTCCTCCGGGGGCAGCACCATATCCCAGTAACTTTCCTCCCGTACCAGAAAAGTAACCGGTATATGGCGGGAATGGAACATTTCCGCCATTTCGATGCCGATCAGGCCGCCGCCCACGATGACGGCTCGCTGGAGGCCGTCGCTGAAGCGCTCCATGTTCTGAAGGTCCTGATAGCTGTAAAGCCCTCCTACCCCCTGCAGGCCCTGCCCCGGCCAGCCAAACTTATTGGGCGCCGAGCCGGTGGCCAGCAGGAGTTTGTCGTAAGCCACCTCTTCTCCTTGGCTGCCGTACAGCTTTTTGTTGTCAAAATCGATGCGCTCGATGTAGGCGCGCAACAGGTTGATGCGGTTCTTTTCCCAGAACCAGTCCTCGTAGGGTTTGGTGTCTTCGTACCGCAGGTGCCCCATGTAGATGTACATGAGTGCGGTGCGGGAGAAAAAATGATCGGTTTCGGCGGAGATGACCGTGATGTCGTGGTCGCTGAGCTTTCGGATAAAACGGGCGGCGGTGATGCCGGCGATGCCGTTTCCCAGGATGGCAATATGCATAGAGCCAGGCTTCGGTTTTAGAATGTGGCGTCAATTTAGGGAATTTCGCCAAGAAGCATATGGTTGAAATAAACCGCTTTGGAAAGGGGTCCGTGTCTTGAATAAGACAGAGTGATCGGATTACAGCCTGAGTCTCATTTGGCTCTTCGTTGTTAAAGAGAATTTTTTGCCTAACTTAGCCACCTTCTAGCAATTTTATCTACAAACAAAAAACAAGCTTATTACATTATGAGAGCAGCTCTACTCCTACTAGGTTTTTTATTTACCCAGATCCTTTCCTTCGGGCAGGCCCAGCGCCGGGTGATGGTCGAATCTTTTACGCAAGCCTCCTGTGTCCCCTGTGCCGCTCAAAATCCTGGATTTAACCAGTTGATGTTCAATAACTGGGATAAGGTGGTATTGCTAAAATACCAGACGTCCTGGCCGGGTACAGACCCGATGAACGACCAGAACCCCACCCAGGTGCGTACCCGGGTCGATTACTATGGCGTTACCGGTGTGCCCAATGTTCACATCGACGGCACGCTCGACGCCGGCACCTCCGGCAGCGTAACGCAGAGCCAGGTCAACAATGCCTACGATGATCCTACTCCACTGGAGATGGGACTCACCCACGAACTCAGCCGGGGCCTGGATTCCATTTACATCAGCGGGGTCATCCGCAATGTCTCCGATGATGTATTCAACCCCGCCAATACCGTCCTGCATTGCGCAGTGGTGGAGGAGGAAGTACTGTTTGACAGCCCTCCTGGGTCAACAAATGAAAGGGACTTCTACAACGTCATGCGCCTGATGATCCCAAGTGCCGACGGCGCCCCGGTCGGTGCTATCGCCGCCGGAGATTCCCTGGTGTTTGAATACGCCGCCCCTCTGCCCAAGTACATCTACGGGTACGATCAGATCGCGGTAGCCGCCTTTGTACAGAGCAACGGCAACCGCCGCATCCACCAGGCGGCCTACAGCGAAGCCAAGGGGATCGGGGATGAATACCCCGACCTGGCTATCTCTTTTGGCCTTGACCAGCCCAATAACCTTTGCACCTACACATTAAATCCGGCCATTGTGGTTGAGAACGCGGAAGAAACAGAAGTTACTTCCTTCGATGTGGCGCTTTCCCTCAACGGGGAGGAGGTGGCTGCCCAAAGCTGGACGGGCACGCTCAGCCAGGGCCAATCTGTAAGCCTGGATATGGGAGAATTACCCGTCAATGCCGGGCGCAACGAACTCTACTTTGAAGTCACCAATATCAACGATGGGCTGGCCGATTACAACCGCTTCAACCAGTTGGAAGATACCAGAGTGTTCTATACCCTGCAGCCGGCGCCGGTGGGAGAGCGCATATCCGAAGCATTCGAAACGACGCCCAACCTGGCCGTGCCCGACAATTCGCTGATCATCAGAGACGCCGACCTCGAGTTCGGCGTGGTCAACCGCAACTACCTGGTGGGCCTCGGCGCCAGCTTTTCCGGCCAGCCGGGCGGTCACGGAAGTTCCGCCAAGTCGATCATGGTCGACTTTTACAACTGGGACGAGACCGGCGATAAGGCTTACCTGATCTTTGAGAAAATAGACCTTTCCGAAAGTGAAAATACCATCCTGTCCTTTGACCATGCCCATGCCCAGTATCCTTTCAGTTCCTTTGATACCAACGACCGGCTGTCCATAGAAGTATCTGCCGATTGTGGAGACAACTGGGTGATGATCTACAATAAGGCGGGCGCCGCGCTGTCTACGCGCAGCCCGGCAACAGCTTACTTCGTCCCTTCCGGCAGCCAGTGGGCAAGCGATACCCTCGACCTGAGCGCCTTTGACGGCGCCGCCGAGCTGACGGTTCGTTTTACGGCTACTTCCGATTATGGCAACAACCTGTTCATCGACAATATCAATGTGCAGGAAGAAGTCGTTTCCCGCGTCGACGAGCCCGGCCTGTTGGAAGGCAAGGTGTTTGCCTATCCCAACCCTGCCAGTGAATGGGTGAATGTCGACATCCAACTGGTGGAAAGCAGCCGCCTGGATGTCACTGTCTTCGATGCTTCCGGCAGGCGCGTCAGCCAGTTGGCGGGAGGGGAGCAGTTCCTCGCCGGCGCCCATCAGCTGCGCTGGGAGCCGCAGCATTCCGGCCTGTACCTCATCCGGGTCGCTTCCGAACATGGAGTCGTGAGCGAACGGGTTTCAGTGGCTAAGTAGGTAAGCAAGCCGAGCTCTTTGTGCTTGTTTGGAGGTAGTCATTTGCAGGCCTTTGCTGGCCAAATGACTACCTCCAAACAAGCAAGCTTCAAGACTTTTACTTTTTCTTAAGACTTCATGCCTTGATTTATTTTCAATATATTCGGAACTTAGCGGCAACAAGTTATTTTCTCATGTTCGAAAAATCGCTTTAATGAATAAAACTATACTCTCTCTTTTTATACTACTTCTTCTTTTTCAGGGGGTTCAGGCTCAGGCTACCCTCAGCCTCACCCTCGATGAGATGACGATCAGGGACTATGTCAACCTGGATGACCCCGATTTCGAGCTGGTCAGCTATGGCACCCTGAAAAATGAAGGGTCCGAGGCTGTTTCCATCAAATGGGAAAGGGTGGTTATCGGCCTGCCGGAGGGCTGGAGTGTCCTGGTTTGTGATGTCAATAGCTGTTACGAGCCTATCGTTTACTCCAATATTGCCGACGACATTGGTATGGATGCACCTGTTTCTCTGGAGCCCGGAGAAACGACCAACCTGGATGTACATATCCGGCCCAATGGCATCTCCGGCGCCGGAGAGGTTCGCATCGATGTTTCTCTGGCCGATGATCCGGAAGATATTCTCATTTCTGAAACCTACCTCTTTGATGCGCTGGTATCCGGTTCAAGGGAATTCAGCAAGGCACGGCTCAACGTTTTCCCCAACCCGGCGACAGATTACCTGGAAGTTCAGGGCGCCCCGGCCGCAGGCAGGTTGGTGATCTCCAATATCCTGGGCCGCCAGATGCGCTCCTACAACCTGGCGCCCGGCAGCCGTTACTATTTAGGCGGCCTGCCCAGCGGCTTGTACCTGGCCAGCGTAGTGAACCAGAAAGGAGCGATCCTGAAGACCTTCCGCATCAGCAAGCGGGCCGTGAGGCCGTAGGGTGAGCGGGAAGGAACAAAAAAAGCCAGCCTCGATCGAGGCTGGCTTTTTTTGTTCCTTCCCGCCGTTACTGGTTGGTTCGTCACCCGCCGGAGGCTACGTTTTCTTTAGATGGCGGGGTGTTTGGTTATTTGTTGGGCAGGCCGCCTGTCCTGGGAATAACCATTTTTCACGGTCTGACTTCCGGCGCACTAGTGCGACTAGGCCGGGTACTCTACAAAATTACGGGGCGTCTCGTACAGGCGCACGGCCAGTTCGTACCTGTCGTCCAGGTGGCCGCGCAGGATATTCCATATGACGAAGCAGATATTTTCGGCGGTGGGGTTGAGCTCGCGGAACTCTTCAGTATCCAGATTGAGGTTTTTGTGGTCGAAGCGCTGCTCGATCTGCTCTGAAATGAGATCTTTGAGGTATTTCAGGTCGATGAGGTAGCCCGTTTCGGGGTCTACTTCGCCGGTGACTTTCACTTCGAGTTCGTAGTTGTGGCCATGGTAGTTGGGGTTGTTGCACAGGCCGAAGACCTCCTGGTTCTTTTCCTCACTCCATTTGGGGTTGTGCAGGCGGTGCGCCGCGTTGAAATGCGCTTTCCGGAAAGCAGAAATTCTCATATCGGGGATTTATTTTTGGATCTGCTATCCAAACAAAAAAAGGAAATATAAGTTGCAGGCCGGCGCTTTCCGGTTTTGCCTCCAGGCAGGCTCTTACTCCAAAATCGGCGAACTTATTTTTTTAGTGTTGCTAAAATCCGTACTTTTACCTCCAGTATATTTTTACGGATAGCTGAATCGTAAACAGTGAATTCTATCCATAAATTCAAAGTAGAGGGAATCAGAGGAGAGGAGATAGATTTTGCCCGGTTTAAGGGTAAAAAAATATGGTGGCCAATGTCGCTTCAGAATGCGGCTATACGCCACAATATCAGCAATTGCAGGAACTCTACGAGGAGTTCAAAGGTAGGTTAGTGATCGTTGGTTTTCCCTGCAACGATTTCGGTGGGCAGGAACCGGGGGCCAACGAGGAGATAAATGCATTTTGCACGTCGAATTACGGTGTGAGCTTTCCCATGGCAGCCAGGATAGGGATCAGAGCGAATACTCACCCCTTGTACGAATGGCTGTGCAGTAAAACCCTGAATGGCATTCAGGATAGCGATGTTCACTCCTTTAAGTTTTTCGTTTTTTCGATTCAGCTGTCTGATAACGGTGCTTTGCGGTGGTAGCTGCCGGTAATTGTGGCTCCATTCGGCACACAAAGGGTAAAACCCATGCTATTCAGCGAGGTTATCGGACAGGAATCAGCGAAAGCGCAGCTGAAGCAGATGGCTTCCGGCGGCAGGTTGCCCCACGCCCTGTTGTTCCTCGGCCCTCAGGGCAGTGGGAAGCTGGCCCTTGCGGTTGCCCTGGCCCAATATCTGCTGTGTGAAAACCCCGGCCCTGGCGATGCCTGCGGGCAATGCAACCAGTGCAACAAAGCGGCCAAGCTCATTCATCCCGACCTGCACTTTTCCTATCCCACCATCGGCCCTAAGGCCATCAGCGACAATTTCCTGGCAAATTGGCGGCAGGCCATTGGAGAGAACCCCTATCTCGATGTCAATCAGTGGCTGCAAAGCATCGGGGCCGAAAATAAACAGGGTAATATCACAAAGGAGGAGTGCGTCAACATCATTAAAAAACTGGGCCTGAAGACGTTCGAGAACGCCTATAAGATACTGGTCATGTGGCTGCCGGAGTTCCTTGGCAAGGAGGGCAACCGCCTCCTCAAGATCATCGAGGAGCCGCCGGAGAATACGGTCTTCATCCTGGTTGCCGAAGAACAGGAACTCATTCTCAACACCATCCTTTCCCGCTGCCAGATCGTTAATATCAAAGCGCTGAGCGATGATGAAGTCGCCAAAGGGTTGATACAGAAAAAGGGGCTGAGCCAGGAGGAAGCCCTGTCGGCGGCCTACCTGGCCAGCGGCAATTTTAACGAAGCCCTGCTTCTGGCCGATCAGCAGGCCAATAACGACGCCGGCCTCTTCCTCGAGTGGATGAGGCATTGTTATCGGGGTAACCCGGTCGACATGGTGAACTGGGTGGAGGCTTTCGCGAAACTCGGACGGGAGAACCAGAAACACTTTCTGCGGTATGCGCTGCACTTCCTGCGGGAATTTACCTTGCTGAAAATGAGCAACGGCCAGGCAGGGGCCCGCCTGCAGGAAAAGGAATTACAAACCGCTCAGAATATGACGGCCGTGCTCGAACTGGATCAGGCAGAACAACTGGCAAAGCTGTTTTCCGATTGCAGCTACGCTGTGGAACGGAATGCCAACCCAAAAGTGTTGTTCCTCGACGCCTCGATCCAGATGAATAAAATAATGAAAGGAAAACTGCGGGAAGCTTATACCGGCCTGCGGGCCGCCAACGTCCTTTAGCATATTGCAGGGCGAAGCTTCCGCATCTAACATAAATGACTTGAAACATGGGATGTATTGGATGTACGGTGAGCAGTGACGGCTCACCCAAAGGCTGCCGGAACAACGGCGGCTGCTCAACCGGCGGTTGTAACCGCCTGAATACATACGACTGGCTATCGGCCCTGGATGTAGAAGATGTCGAACCTTTTGATATAGTAGAAGTCAGCTTTAAAAACGGAGCCCGGAAAAATTTTTACCGCAATCAACCCCATACCCGCGCCGTTACCGGCGATATGGTGGTCGTAGAAACCGGTAACGGCCTGGATGTCGGCCGCATAACCCTTTCCGGCGAACTGGTGCGCCTGCAGATGCGCAAGAAAAAGGCCGGGGAAGACGAAGTGCTGCACAACGTCATCCGCATGGCCAACGAGCGCGACCTGGAACGGCTGGCCGAAGCCCGCGAGCTCGAAATGCCGACCATGATCCGCGCCCGGGCCATCGCCCGCACCCTGGGCCTGGAGATGAAGGTTGGCGACGTGGAATATCAGGGAGACAAACGCAAGGCCACTTTTTATTATACCGCCGATGGGCGCGTGGATTTCCGGGAACTCATCCGCCATTACGCCAAGGAGTTTCGCGTTAAGATCGAAATGCGCCAGATCGGCGCCCGGCAGGAATCGGCCCGCATCGGCGGATTGGGGTCCTGCGGCCGCGAATTGTGTTGCTCCACCTGGCTAACCGACTTCAAATCGGTCACTACCGCTGCCGCCCGCTACCAGAACCTGGCCATCAACCAATCCAAACTATCCGGCATGTGCGGCCGGCTGAAGTGTTGCCTCAACTACGAACTGGATACCTACCTCGACGCCCTGAGCCGTTTCCCCAAAAATGCCGACAAGCTGCAGACGGAAGCCGGCGTCGCTGTACTGGTCAAAACCGATATATTCAAAGGCCTGATGTACTATGGCTATGAACGCGACAACGGGAGGGGCAAACTGTACGCCATAGAGGCCAGCCGCGCCCAGCAGATCCGCGAGATGAACAAAAAAGGCGAGAAGCCTGCCGACCTGGTCAGCCTCCAGTCTATCGTCGAAACCGATACGCAGGAGGTAGAGATGGATTTTGAAGATGTCACCGGGGCTATCGAGCTGCCGGAAGAAGAACGCCGCCGCAAACGCAGGAAAAAACGCAAAAAAGTAGGGGGCAAAAAGAAAAGTAGCTCCAAGGGGAGAAGCCAACCGGCCCAGGGAAAGGGCGAGGAACAAAAGAGCGACACCAAGAGCGGACAGGAAAAACGAGGCCGCAGCGGCCGCTCCCGCCGGCGGGGCAACAGAAAGAAAGGCGGAAACAGCAACAACAATCAGAATAAAAATAAATAAGCTAAGGATATTACAATGAAGTATGACCTCACCGTTATCGGCTCCGGCCCGGGCGGTTACGTAGCCGCTATCCGCGCCGCACAGCTCGGCATGAAAACTGCGATCATCGAAAGGTACAACACCCTGGGGGGGACCTGCCTGAATGTGGGCTGCATACCTTCCAAGGCGCTGCTCGATTCCTCCGAGCATTATCATAATGCCAAGGAGAAGTTCGAAACCCATGGCATCGAGCTGTCCAACCTCAAGGTTAATATGCCCCAGATGATCAAGCGGAAGAACGAAGTGGTGGAGCAGACCGTAAACGGCCTCAACTTCCTGATGAAAAAAAATAAGATCGACGTCTTCCATGGCCATGGCGCCTTCGTCAATGCCCACAAGATCAGCGTCGCTAAAGAGGACGGCTCTACGGAAGAGGTCGAAACGGATAAGGTGATCATCGCCACCGGCTCCAAACCCATCGTTCCGGATAACTTCAACTACGACAAAGAACGGGTCATCACCTCTACCGAAGCCCTGAATATCGAGGAGGTGCCCAAGAGTATGGTCATCGTGGGCGGAGGGGTGATCGGCCTGGAGCTGGGCTCCGTTTTCGCCAGGCTGGGTACGGAAGTGGAAGTCGTCGAATTCCTCGACCGCATCATTCCCGGAATGGATGGCGACTGCAGCAAGGAACTGATGCGCGCCCTGAAAAAACTGGGCATGAAGTTCCATCTCCGGCATGCGGTGACCAACGTCAAGATCAACAAGAAGAGCGTCACCGTGACGGTGCAGAAACGCGACTCCGAAGAGGAATTCAAGATCAATACCGAATACTGCCTCGTTTCCATCGGGCGCCGCCCCTATACGGCCAACCTGGGGCTGGACAAAGCAGGCGTGGAGATCGACGAAAAGGGGCGCATCCTGGTCAACGATAAGCTGCAGACCAACGTGGAGAACATCTACGCCATCGGCGACGTCATCCGCGGCGCTATGCTCGCCCACAAGGCCGAGGAAGAGGGCATCTTCGCCGTTGAAGTGATCGCCGGGCAAAAGCCGCATATCGACTACAACCTCATCCCGGGGGTGGTCTATACCTGGCCGGAAGTGGCCGGCGTCGGCAAGACGGAAGAACAGCTAAAGGAAGAGGGCATTCCGTACAAGTCCGGAAAGTTTCCCTTCAAGGCATTGGGCCGCGCCCGCGCGAGCATGGATACCGAAGGCATGATCAAAGTACTCTCCCACAAAGAAACGGATGAGATCCTGGGCGTACACATGGTCGGCCCGCGTACGGCCGACATCATCGCCGAGGCCGTGGCGCTCATGGAGTTCCGGGCCTCTGCCGAAGACGCCGCCCGCATGAGCCACGCCCACCCGACCTATACGGAGGCTTTCAAGGAGGCTGCGCTGGCGGCTACGGGGGATCGGGCGATACATATGTAGGGGTACATTCTCCCTTTTTATAATAGGAAGAAAGCCCTGAAAAATGGATGACGCCACTTCCCTCTTGCTCTACCTCATTAACGTGAGTTCGGGGGCTACCCGTCTAACGTTGGACAGGCCCGTACACCGTACAAGCCGTGGGCTGCGCCATTGGCTCGTACACCGTACACGCCCCGGAGCTTTCTGTCCAGCCTTAGACGGATGGCCAGTTCGGGATTAGTGGCTTTGAAAATCAATCCTTTAGGCCAGTTACTTGTTGCTAGTTGTCAGTTGTTTGTTCCCGGGAACTGACAACGGCCAACAGGCAACCAACAACGATCAACAAAATCAGGGATTCAATCAATTACCATAAGTAAGGTTATAATAATGAACGAAAGCTTGATTTTTCTCAAGAAATTACGCAATTTGCGTACAGGGCGTGTATTGACTATATTCGTACTGTGAAAGTCAAGATATTCAAATGGGCCAATGTGATTGAGCATTGTGGCCAAAATAAGATAATACTGAAAGCATTTGAGGATTTCTACAATCAGCTAAAATATTGTGACTGGGAAATACCTAGCGATATAATAAAAAGTTTCAGGACGGCAGATATAATAAGCTGCGAAGGGAAGCCATTCAACAGAGTAGTATTCAATATCGGAGGGAATAAGTACAGGTTAATTTGCGGGTATAAATTTGGAACAAACAGAGTTGTTCTATATGTGAGATTTGTAGGGACTCATAATGAGTATGATAAGATAAAGGTTTGCGAAGTAAATATGTTTTGACATGAGATATAAGATTATCAAAAGTTTATCTCAATACAATGAATACTGCGATAAGCATGAAGCTTTGATTCTGAAGGATGAAAGTAAATATTCTGATGAAATTGAATTGTTAGAATTATTGATCGAAGATTACGATCAAAGAATGATGAAGGAAAAGAGTTCAGATTTGAACCCAGTGGAACTATTAAGAACCCTAATGAGAGATAGTGAAATATCTCAAACTGAGTTGTCAAACTCCCTCAATGTATCGAGACAATTAATAAACGATATACTAGGGTATAGGAGAAATATAAGCAAAGGTATGATGATCAAATTATCAAATTACTTCTCCATGAATCAAGAAGCATTTAGTCGAAAATATAGCTTAGAAAAGAACAAAGCAGCTCTGCAAAGTAGTAAAAAGCCCATGGGAAATAAATAACCCTGGAGGAAATGCCCATAACAAAATGCAGAACGATCAGCCCTCCTAAGCGTCGGGCCGCCGTCTGCACGGACCGTTGTCCATCACTTCGCGCTTTCATGAATTGTTGATGATTGATATTCAAGCTTTTCTAGAGATTGATTTGGAAACAAAAACGTTAGCAAAAAAGAAGATTGAGAAAGTTTCCTTTTAAAGAAACTTTTGAGTAAATTTGGGAATTCAGGACTCAATACCGAAAACTCCAATACAGGTTACTGGCTTTTTGGGATAAGAGGGATAAAAAAGAAACACTTGTAGTGTCAACTCATGGGATTGTAAAGAAAACAAGTAAAGTTCCAGGATCAGAGATAAAGAAAGCCGAACAGATTAGGAAGGAATATTTTGAAGATGAACAATAACCAGATCAAAATGGCAGAGACGAAAAAAAAGGTGAAGCGATATACCCTTGATAAGGTAAAAGACAAGTTCATTGGTAAACGAGGAACTCTGGAGAGAGAAGAATATGAAATGGATTTGAAGATGGAGTTAATAGGGGACATGATCAAGAGAATAAGGAAAGAAAGGAATTTAACTCAATCAGAATTAGGCGAATTGATTGGAGTACAAAAAGCTCAGATCTCTAAATTGGAGAACAATACAAAGAATGTATCAATCGGAACCATAATGAAAGTCTTTGATGCACTAAAAGCAAAAGTAAAACTTCAGATTGAATTGATTGACAAAGAGTTTGAAATTGTCTAAATGAAAGCGCGAGCGCCGTACAACACAACAATGCACATAACGATCACGCCGCCTAAGCGGCGGCGCGCCGTATGTGCCGGACGTTGAACAATCCCTGCCGGTTTTTAAAGCCATAAATATTTGTTTTTCAGGCCATTAATTCAGTTTTCGGCTACCCGTCTAATGTTGGACACTATTGATAGCCAAAGAGTTGCGGAACGTCCAAAGTCATTCCGACTTTTTACCCGGCCGAGGCACGAGGACGGGCCGCGTTCCGACCCGTCTTCGCTTCGCTCTTCCGGGCAAGCTTCCGACTTTTGTCCAACGCTAGACCGCTAGCCCAGTTTTCGCTTACCTTACAAGCTATTGATAACCAAACTCAATAGCGATGCAAACCTACCAAAAGCACCTGGAAGAATTTGATGCTTACCTGACCTTGAAGAACTTCAGCAAGGCCACTCGGAACGCCTACGGCTGCGCCCTTCGGCAGTTTTTTGCTTACCGGGAGAAGCATGGGATGGACGGCCCTTTTACCCAGGGACAAGCCCGGGAATATATTCTGTACCGCCATAAGCAGGGGTTGAAGTGGCAGACAATCAACGGCGATTATTCGGCAATGTACAAGTTTTACCGGGAGGTGATGGGCCTGTCCTGGGATGTCCAGCATATCCCCCGGCCACGCAAAGAGCGGAGTTTACCGCCGGTATTATCCCAGGGAGAGGTGCAAAAGATAATCGAGTGTGGGGGCACCTTCAAGCACCAGGTGTTTATGGTGCTGTTGTACAGCACGGGCCTACGCCTAAGCGAGGCATTGGGCCTGAAGCTATCGGATATTGACGGAGAGCGCTTACAAATCCGGGTAGTAAAAGGCAAAGGAGCTAAGGATCGCTATGTGGAGATGCCTTTGTGCCTGTTGGCGCTGCTACGTGAATACTACCGGGCTTACCGCCCGAAGAACCTACTCTTTAACGGAAAGCGCGTAGGCAGCGCCTGGGCGCAACGCTCAGCGCAATGGGCAATAAAGAACGCGCGCTCGGCGGCAGGCGTAGGGCGGCCGGAATCCCCCCATGTTTTCCGGCATTGCTATGCCACCCACCACCTGGAGAATGGGACGAACTTGGTATATTTAAAGGAACAATTAGGGCACAAGCACCTCAAAACCACTGCCAGGTACATCCGCCTATGCAAGTCCTATCAAAGACAAGTACGGCACCCCATTGCAGGCATGAAAATCACCTGCCGGACGGACATACTATAGGGCAATTATTCCGGGATTATGGAGAAGAATACATTCGGGTATACGGAGCCAGCCGCCAAACCATAAAGCTGATCCGTTCGATCCGCGTATGCCGCACCCCGATAGCTATCGGGGGCCTTGGGCGGCCGGCGGATCACTTGCAGGCAATGTGGCGATGTGCGCTATCAATACTTTTCCTGTGGCAATAGCCAGTGCCCACAGTGCCAAGGTATCAAAAGGCTGCAATGGCAGGACAGGCGGGCCAAATCCGGAGTGGAAGTGGCCCCGGCGAAAGTACAAACTGGCCCCGTTCCGAAAATTGCGCGGGGCCTTCCGGGATATTTTCCTCTCTGGGCTGAAGCGCCTGATGGGTAATGAAGAAGTGGCCTATCACCGCTCCTTTGCCGAAATGGAAGCGGAATTGCTCCAAAAGGGTTGGGTAGTGAACCACCAGCGCCCCACCGCCGAAACAAAGGTAATCGAAGAATATCTCGGGCGTTATATTTGCCGCATAGGGATATCTAACAAGCGCCTGCATTATGACAAAGGCGGTAAAAACGTGCGCATCGAGTACAATGATTACTCCAGGCAGGAGCCAGGCAAAGCAGCGCCAAAGAAGTACCGGGATCTACCGCCGCTGGTGGCTATGCAATTGTTCCTGCAGCACCAGCTGCCGCCCTATTTTCAACGGGTGAGGCACTACGGGCTGCATTCGGGGGTAGCCTACGCAAAACTGAAAGGTAAAATACCGGATAAGCTAAAAAGGAATGGCTATACGGTTAGGACGGTGATCCAGATACTACGGGCACTTTTAGCGGAAGAGCCCTACCGATGCGAACACTGCGGCGGTTACAGTTTTGAATCCGAGCTCATCGAGCCCAGCCGGCATTATTTAAACCGGCATGTCCTGCATCATGGCCGAAGCCCACCGCGAAGCCAAGTAAGCCCTGTGGAATTTGGCTCTTCCACAGGGCAGGCGCGGGCACGGCCGGAAAAGTTGGAAAATGCTTATCAGTAAAGCGGTAAGCCGGGCCTCGCTATGCTTAAAAGTAAGGAAAAGCCGTGAGAATTGCTTCGAAAGCGCTGGTAATAAACAAAATCCGAATGGGATGGCAGGGTCAATGTGTCAGCTGTCCATAAAATTAGCCAGAATACCGTAAATTAGGCTCTGGAAAGAGCCGCCTTGTAGTAGAGGCTTTCCCTATGGGAGTGTTCGCCAGCCCTTGGCAGCAGGTTCGTTCAACTGAAATGTCTGCGCGGGACAGTCCGAGAGCTTGATGTTCAGGATGGGAGGCGCAGACATTCCTTTGAGTTGGTGGGTAAGGGTAAAAAGACACCGAGAAAACATAAATAGAAATGATTTTTGAATTTCACCATATAAACCAACAATTATCAAAATATGTAGAAAGCATATTTTACCACAAAGGCTACATGCCCGAGCATTCTATCGAAAGAGTAGTTCCCACGGGGAATATATTTATTCTTTTTGAACTGGATAATATACCTAGACACACTTACGATGAGGAACTTAAACCTAAGGATACGTTTACCAAAGTTTGGGTATCAGGAATAAATCAAAAATACCTGAGCATTTCAGCACATAAAGACTCCGAGATGCTTGTAGTTCAGTTAAAAACCTTGGGTGCTTTCCCGTTATTTAAAGTGCCAATTTCAAGCTTCAGTGAATCGATCACTTCTGCGGGCCATTTTTTTGGAGATGCAATCTTTGAAATCCGTCAAAAGATACTATCAGCTACTTCAATAGAAGATAAATTTGCCATTATTGAAGTTTGGCTAGATAGTCAAATTGATGAAAAAATAGCACCTTCAGAGTCCCTGTTTAGGATGCTTTCTGTCCTTCAAGAAAATCCGTTTTCAAAACATAGTGAACTAATAAAAGATTACCCCAACACTCAAAAACATCTGATTAATCAGTTCAAAAAATACAGTGGCCTTTCTCCTAAAGCACTTCACAAAATCATTAGGTTCAATAAAATTTTACAGATTATAAACCAAAAGGAGGAAATCGTTTGGACTGATATAGTTTATGAAACAGGTTATACAGATCAATCCCACTTCATCAAAGAATTTCAGGAGTTCAGTGGGTTTAATCCATCCAAATATATCAAAAAAGGCTATAACAAATCCATACCCAACTTTTTTCCTTTAGACTCCAAAGGTTAATTTTTTACAATACCAGCGGTTTTTGTCTTCCTATCTTTGCAAATTAAGAAGCCTGTTTTGAGGCTTGAATGGTATTTGCAGCCAAAATAGCCTGCCCCGTACACGCAGTGTCGGGGACTACCTCCAAACATGCTCTAAGTTATTAAAGGAAACACACGGATTAACACATGGGGTTGTCAATCTGATTGCCCATAAATCCAAAGGATCGGATTCAGGATCAGCAGAGAATAAAAATGAGGTTGACGATGAGGTTTTGGGTTGGATCAGAAAATGCCGGATAACCAAAAAAACATTATGAAAGTATTACAATGTCATTTATTCACTATTGTGGGAGTCCTTCTATTCTATCATCCTGCAATAGCTCAAGTTGACCAATCAGCAGTGTTCTATTCAAATAACGAATACTCCAAAAAAATTGAGGAGGCTCAGAAATTTGTTTCTGATTTAATAATTGAAAAGAATATTCCAGGGCTTTCAATTACGATAGCGACAAAAGACGAGGTCATTTGGGCAGAAAGTTTTGGCTTCGCTGATTTGGAAAACAATGTCCCCGCTAAATTAAATACCAAATTCCGTATAGGAAGCATTTCAAAGACCCTTACAGGTATTGCCATAGGGAAATTGATGGAAGAAAATAGGCTTAATCTAAATGATCCCGTTCAAAAATATGTACCCTATTTTCCAGAGAAAAAATGGGAAATTACTATTGGCGGCCTTGTATCTCATACAGCTGGAATAAGAGACTACAATTATCGGAATGGTGAATTTCTTAATAGGAGCGATTTCAAGTCAATTGAGGAAAGTGTAAATGTTTTCAAAAATGATTCTTTGCTATTTGAGCCTGGTACAAAATACAGTTATAGCACTTACGGCTATGTCCTTTTAAGTGCCGTTATTGAAGGAGCTTCTGGTATGGATTATTTGGTATTTATGCAAGATTCTGTCCTTTCACCTATGAATCTCAAAAATACGGTTCCTGATGTTAATGCTCGTATTATATCCAATAAATCAAGATTCTATGACGAGTCAGATGGCGAAATAGTCAATGGCTACTATGTTAATAATTCCAATAAATGGGCAGGTGGTGGCTATCTTTCAACATCTTATGATTTGGCCTTATTCTCACAGAACCTTCTAAACAATCAATTTATATCAGAGTCAACCAAAGAATTACTCTGGACACCAGCATCGCTCAATAATGGCGAAAAAACAAATTACGGCATTGGTTGGAGAATAGATATTGATGATAAAGGCAGAAAATACGTTCATCATGGAGGCAGTTCTATCGGTGGCCGTTCATTTCTTCTTGTTTACCCGAATGAAGAACTGGTTATCGCTATCACCTGTAATTTAAGCACCAATTTCGACCAGTACTCATTATTTAAAATAGTGGAATTGTTTATAGAATAGTTTAAGACGAAGCCTTGTAGTTCCCCTTCCAAGCGCCCTCAGAAATAAAACGCCGTCCCAAACCGCAGCCCAAACCTTCTTGCCTGCGGGTTGTCCAGGTAACTGAGGCGCCAGGATAATTCCACCTGAAATATTTTGAGGATGTTTTCGATGCCCACGCTGGCCTCCATATAGGGCCGTTTGCCGGGAGTGCGAAAGCCGGCGTAGGTGTCTTCTTCGGTGGGTACGAAGGCGTTGAGGCTGTTGGCGTCCCGGTTTTTTGCCGAGATGCTGCCGATCACACCTTTGAAGGTGGCGTAGGAGCGGAAGTTGAGCTTGCGCAGCAGCGGTATTTTGTTGAGCAGGAAGCCGTCGAAGTGGTGTTCCAGGAAGATGCTGGCGTAGGCGTCGCTGGCAAATTCGTAGCGGGTCATCATATTGAAGATTTCCCGGCCGGTGAAGTAGCCCTCGTTTCCGGGGTGGACCTCCATCAGGAGGAAGGGCGCCGTACCGAATACCTTGCCGGCGTTGAGGCGGTAGGACATCCAGCCGAAGGGGTTGAGGTAGAAATAATGGCGGTAGCTGAGCCCCACCTTGTGGTAGTTGTAGCTGCTGCCCATGACCCCACTGACCCCGAGGGTGTATTGCAGTTCGATGATGGGGTGTTGCGAGCCGAAACTGGTGCGGCTGAAATCGGTATCGATGATCATCTCATCGAAGGCGTAGCGTGCCTTGAGGATGACCTCAGTGGTGTTGATGGTGGTATCGATATCGGAAAAGGATCCCGGGTCGGGCAGGTAGGCGTAATTGAACCCACGGCCGTCTTCGGTCACGGCGCCGTAGGGGTCCATGCTCCGGTTGAGGAAGGTAATGCGGTTGGAGAAGCCACTCTTCCAGTAGCGCTCGAAGAAAGCTTTGCCCTCCCGCACCCGGATGAGTTTTTGCATAAGGTTGCGCCGGAAGAGCCCGGTAAAGAGGTCCCCCTCCACGAAATCTTCGCTGTTCTCACTGTTCAGGCTGATGTCATTCTGGTAAGCGGCGCCCGCCACGATGCGCGGGTTTTTGGATACCAGCCATTTCACGTCGGCCCCGTATTTGAAGTCCTCGTCTCTCAGGCCATAGGCGAGGTATCCGCCCAGGCGTACCTCTTCGCTGAACTGGTCGCTGGTGCGCAGGCCGATGCGGAAGCGGTCGCCCTCCACCGGGTTGGTGCTGTAGAGGGAGGAATACGGGCCTATTTCCACCGGCCCCAGCTCGAAATACCCGATAAAGATGATCTCGACGATCTCGACGTATGTCTTGAAGAGCGGTACGTTCTGAATGCTGTCGACCATGGCGTAGACGGCCGCTTCGGTTTTGCTAAGGGGCTCGTGGCGCATCTCCGCCCAGAAGCTGTCGCTTTCTACCTCCACGTTCTCGTAAATATAGAAGGGGTCCTTTTCCTGGTAGTGCTGCCGGGTGGCCGGCTGGTTGGCGGTGAACTCCCGGAAGGTCTCTGTCCGCCGGGCGATCATGCCCGGGGCGCCCTCCGTGGGGGTGAAGTCCACCACCATTTTCTTTTTGACGGGTATCCAGGCGCTGTCCTGCGGGGTGAATTCCTCGTAAATGATGATCCGGGTCACCAGGTTGATGTTCACATCGGGGCTCATGCGCATGTTCACCCGTTGGACGGCGAAGATGGAGTCGGCCACCCAGAAGTCGCCATAGAAGGTGTTTTCCTGTTTGCGCTTGGGCTTGAACTTGAGCTTGTAGCTCCAGTGCCCGTCGATGCTGGTGCTGTCCAGGATGTAGTATTCATAATAGCCCAGGCCCGATTTGGAGAAGGGGCTGACGAAGGGTTTTTCCAGCACGTAGATCCAGTCGTCGTAGATGTTGTAATCCTGGTGGATGCGCTTGATGTATTCAATGATGGTCTGGTTGTCCGTCCCGGAAGTGCGCTGGGCCTGTATAACGGATTTGGGCTGGCCCTCCTCTTTCACGTAATAGACATCGGAGAGCACCTCGTTGATGTATACGGGCAGAAAGGGCTTTTCGTCGGAGGTGCTGTCGATGTTTTCAAAGACAAAGGCGAAAGGTTTGAGCAATTTGCTCTTCTGCAGTTTGGGGTCGATGTTCTCCAGGTCGAGTTCGATCTTGGAATAGCTTTCGTACTGGAAGGAGTTGAGCGCGTCGATTCGGTTCTGCTCTTTCTTTTCGATGATGCCCCGTACGATGCGGTTGGCCGGGTTTTCTCCGGCGATGACGACCACCTCGTCCAGGACGAGGGCGGAACCTCCCAGGGAAAAATTAACCTCCTGGATAGTAGAATCCAGGCTGATGGCCTTATGCTGGGCTTCAAAGCCGATAGCGGAGGCCGAGAGCGTATCGTATAGTTTTTTTACTTTAAATTCGAAGTATCCATCCACATCGGTGGAAGTCCCCAGGGTGGTGCCTTCAAAGAAAACGTTGGCGAAGGGGATGCCTTCCCGGGTGTCGGCATCCTGCACCCGCCCGTAGATGGTAAACTGCCCCCAGGCCAGAGTGTGCCAGCAGCAGATGAGCAGGAGCAGGAGAATTCGATTCATACTGGATGGGATTATATGGGTTCGTGGGTTATATCGTTGTACCGTTTCTTTGAGCCGGATCAATTTGTTAAATGGTTCCATCAGTTGGCGCCTGGCTTCGAGAAGCCGGTGGCTATTCTATTAAGACAATGGGCAGTTGAAATGGCCACGGTTTTTTTACCTGGCGTGCCGGCCGATATCCTCATTTTTGCTTTCTGGGCAAATTCTTACCTTTGCCGTACCTTTACAGAAGGCTTTAAACGCCCAATAGTTTGCCGGCAAGTTTATAATTTATGTTAAAACCTTATCTGGACGAGCGCCTGGTGGAAGCTGGTTGTGACGAAGCGGGGCGCGGCTGCCTGGCCGGCCCGGTCTTTGCCGCCGCCGTCATCCTGCCCAAGGGGTTTGCCCACCCGCTGCTCAACGACTCCAAACAGCTCACCGAGGAGGAGCGCTACGAAGCGCGCCAAGTCGTGGAGGAGTCCGCCCTGGCCTGGGCCGTCGCCACCGCGAGCCCTCAGGAGATCGATAAGGTCAACATCCTCAACGCTTCCTTCCTGGCCATGCACCGCGCCATCTATCAGCTGGACCCCGCCCCGGAATCCCTCCTCATCGACGGCAACCGCTTCCGGCCTTACCGCCGCATCCCTCACCACTGTATCATCAAGGGTGACGGCATCATGCTGTCTATAGCCGCCGCTTCCATCCTCGCCAAAACCTACCGCGACGATTATATGATGCAGCTCGACGCCGAATACCCCCATTACCGGTGGTGCGCCAACAAAGGATATCCGACCAGGGAGCACCGGAAGGCCATTCAGGAGCACGGGCTTTCCCCTCACCACCGGCGGTCGTTCCGGCAGTTGCCGGATGAGTTGCAGGGGCGGTTGTTTGAGTAGCAGTTTGTTATGAATGTGTTTTGGGTTGCTGGGCTATCCGTCTAACGTTGGACACTGTTAGAAACAGGTAAGCCCAAGCAGCCTCCCGCTGTTGCGAACAGCGAATACCGAACTGCGAACTCGTCCAGCCCTAGAATGTTAGCCGGTTGCTGCGGCTATAGGTTGATAATCAGTTGCTTAAGTCTTTTTTATTTCCGTTTTGCCTCACTTAGTGGGGTGAAGCAGGGCAGAGGTTTGTCCTGGTTCTTGCCCGAAAAAATCGGTAACTTTGCATAAGCCGCAGGTTTTTCGAAGCCCGGCTAGTGGCCAGGCGACTTTAAGTCGACTGGCCACTAGCCATTAGTTTCGCGTAACTAGCGCGACTAGGCCGAATTCACGGGCGATTTCGTAGTCTCTTAACGCCCTGGTTAACAGTAGCTAAAATTCACCCGTGGCCACCCGTCTAACGTTGGACACTATTGATAGCCAAGATGTTGCGGAACGTCCCAAGCCATTCCGAATTCCGATTTACTCCGTCAGTCGCTTCGCTCGTGTCCGATTTCCGACTTTGTCCAACGCTAGACTGGTGGCCTCACCCGTTAATTCGTGCCGCTTTCACTATCCAACCCTGTTTTCCGCCCTTACCTCCCCGTCAAAAACGGATTGTGCATCCGCTCATAC
>JAGFJE010000108.1 GCA_024103175.1 Phaeodactylibacter sp. | reverse complement strand
CATCAAGCACGAGATCCTGCACATCGCCCTGCGCCACATCCTGATGGTAGACAAGTTCGCCCACAAACAGATCTTCAATATCGCCGCCGACATCGTCGTCAACCAGTACGTCAGCCCCGATCAGCTGCCCGAAGGGGCCGTCCTCCTGGAGCAGTTCAAAGATTTCAAAATGGAGCCCGGGCAGGACGTGGGCTACTACTACAAGCGCCTGCTCAAAGAACAACGGAAAGGAGAGGGCGAAGGCGCAACCGGCGAAGGGGGGCCCTCCGGAGGCTCCGGCCTCGGCAAGCTCGAGGAACTGCTCGGAAAAGGCAAACCGGCTCCGTCTTCCGCCGATCGGCTGAAAGATCTGCTCAGCGGCGATGACGAATGGCTGAAGCGCCACGACGAATGGCACCGGCAGATGGGCAAACTCAGCGCCGCCGAGCGCAGTAACCTGGAGCAAAAGCTCGACTCCATCATCCACACGGCATCGGAAAGGGTGGGGGAGCGCGGCATCGGCGACTTGCCGGGCGAGCTGAAGTCCTACCTGAAAACCTTGGAAGAACGCCACAAGCCGTCGCTCGACTGGCGGCGCGCCCTGCGCCTGTTCGCCACGAGCAGCAACCGCACCTATCTGAAGAACACCATCCGCCGGCCGTCCAAGCGCTACGGCACCACCCCGGGCATCAAGATCCGCCGCAAACAGCGCCTGCTGGTGGCGGTCGACACCTCGGGCAGCGTCAGCGACCCCGAAGTGCAGCGCTTCTTCAGCGAGATCTACCAGATCTGGCGGCACGGGGCCGAAGTGATGGTGGTGGAATGCGATACGGCCATCAAGCGGCAGTACCCCTACCGCGGCCATGCGCCCGATTTCGTGATGGGCCGCGGGGGCACCGACTTCAACGCCCCCCTCGAATTCGCCAACCGGGAATACCACCCCGACGCCATCGTCTATTTCACCGATGGCTACGCGCCCGTCCCCCGCGTGGAGAGCCGCTACCCGGTGATGTGGCTGATCACGCCCAACGGCCTGCAGGAGCATGCCGGGATCTGGGATCAGCTGCCGGGGAGGAAGGTGAAGATGAGGACAGGATGACAGGATGACAGGATTTTTCAGGCTGCAGGATTAACAGGATGAACAGGCTGCTCTTCAGTAGAAAACTTCCCCTCCTCGGAGGGGTAGTGGACTGGACAGAATATACAAGCCAATAACACCATTTCCAACCGGAAGGTGAAGGCGGCGGCGGGATTGGTAATTGAGGCTATTAAGGTTCTATATTTTACACCTGCCAAGTTTTGGGCAGATGATTTCAATGGCTTTTCCTTTGTGAAATACAATGATATGCTCTTCTTTCCCGCTACTATCTCCGAGGCGGGTTCTTTTTTTCTCGCTCATTTTTTTCATCTCCCGCACTGTACTCTCAAAAAAGTGCGATTCATGGTCGCAGTCACATTCAAATGAGGAAGGGAATAATTCTTTTGCCATTGGTTTTAATTTTGGTGAAAAGTTTCTAAAACCCACCCCCTCCCTCCGGGCCTTCGGCTATATCCGCCAAAGCCTCTGGGAAGGGTGATCTTATCCCGCCAAGTATACCAATACCTTACCTTTTACCGTAAATCTCCAAAAAAAAAAGCGCTCAGAAACCCGAATATCAGACAGCTTCAGAATAAGGGATCGAAGAAAAATAAGTTCTCCGTTTCAAGGCAGCTATCGCGTCGCTAACCCGGGCGCGAAGAGCGCGAATAGGTATGCAAGCGAGCTGCCCTCAGCCGTCACCTCCCCCCTTCGGGGCAGGGCCGATTGGTTCTACCGGAGTAAACCGCAAAATGCAAAATACAAAACTCAAAATAGCCTGCCCCGGCGAATGACGGGGTAAAATTGGCTCCATGGAGCTGCCTGCCGTGAGCTACTTTTCAATTTTAAATTTCGCGGCCCGTCCTGGTCAGCCGGGTGAATTTTGCATTCTGCGGTTAAAAAATTGGCGAAGATAACCCGCTTACTTAGAACCAATCACCTCTGCCTTCGGGGGGATTGAGGGGGGCTGTATACACCCCACTCCACACCTTCCTGCCCGTTACCCACCGCACCAGGTACATGAAGCCAACGAAGAGGAAGAAGAACGGCCCCAGGAAGCCCAGCAGGGCCACAAACCGGGTGCCGTAGAACTTTGCCATCGGCCGCCGGAGCCGCTCCGCGATAATGTACATGCTAGGTATCATCAGCAGGGTGAGGAAGAAGGAGAAGACCAGGCCGAAGATGATGGTCCACGCCAGCGGGCCCCAGAAGACGACGCTGTCTCCGCCGATCCAGATCTGCGGGTCGAAATCGGCCAGTAACGTCTCAAAATTGATGTTGAAGCCGATGGCCAGGGGCACCAGCCCCAGTACGGTAGACACGGCGGTGAGCAGCACGGGGATGATCCGCACCTTGCCCGCCTCGATGGCCGCTTCCCGGATCTTGTACCCCCGCTTGCGGAGCTCGTCGGTAAATTCGATGAGCAGGATACCGTTCTTGATGACGATGCCCGCCAGGCCGATGATGCCGACCAGGACCATGACGGTAGGCATGGTCATGCCGGTGAGGGCAAAGCCCAGGAAGACGCCGATCACCGAAAAGAAAATTTCCGTCACGATGATGAACGGCTTGCTCAGGGAGTTGAACTGCAGGGCCAGGATCAGGAAAATGAGGCCGGTGGCGATCAGCAGGGCCTTGCCCAGGAATTCATTGGTCTCCCGCTGTTGCTCGCTCTCGCCGGTCTGGATGATGGTGACGCCTTCCGGCATCGGATAGGAGGCCTTGAACTGGGCTATTTTCCGCCCCAACTCCTGGTTGATGCGGGGCACGGCGGTCAGGTCGGTAACGGCAGACTGCAGCTGTATGGTCCGCTTTATGTTTTTCCTCTTAACCATGCCGGCGGTGCTGGTGAAGTCGAACTTCGCCACCGAGCTGACCGGTACCTGCCGGATCTGCCCCGTGTTAAAATCGCGGAAGGTGATCCGCATGTTCAGCAGGCTTTGCAGGTCGTTGCGGTGCGCTTCGTTGTAGCGGACCATGATGTCGTACTCATCCTCCCCGTCTTTCAGGGTACTGGCTTCCTTGCCGAACAGGGCCGTCCGTATGGCGTCTCCTACCTGGGCGGTGCTGATGCCCTCGATGGCCGCTCTTTCTTTGTCAACCGTAACGGCCACTTCCGGGTTGTTCAGGTCGATGTCCATGGCGAGGTTGTCGATGCCGTCCACCCGGCTGGTATCGAGATAGTTGTAGAGGTCTCTGGCCACCCTGGCGATGGCGTCGAAGTCATCGCCGGCCACTTCGATGTTGACGGGGGGCTCGGTGGGCGGCCCCTGGGCTTCCTGTTCTACAGTGGCTTCGGCGCCGGGAATGCCCTTTACCACCGCCCGGATGCTGTCCAGATAAGGGAGGGTGGGCTGGTTGGGGCGCTCGGCAAATTCCACGAAAGAAACCTGTATCCGCCCCAGGTTCGACTGAACGGCCCGGTTGTTGTCCATGGGGTTGTTGGCATTGACCGCCACGTTGGAAATGATGCTCTCTACGATGGAACCGGGCTCGCCGGGATTCAGGCTGGCCAGGGCCTGGTACGTCCTGTTCTCCAGCTGCCTCAGAACGCGGTCGGTCTCCTCGGCCTTCGTGCCGATCGGCATTTTCAGGTAAACGTAGATGTAGTTGGGCTGGCCGCTGGGGAAGAACGGGAAATCCGGGTTTCTCAGGGCCAGGGCGAACAGCGAAATGAAGAAAAGGATGAATACTGAGAAGAAGGCCCAGGGAGGGCGGCTTCCTTTCAGCAGCCATCTCAGCAGCTGCTCATAGCCGTTCATCAGTTTGGGCAGGGCGCGGCTCTGAAAGGCGTAGATGGCGTCCTTGATCACCAGCCGGTTGAGGATGATGAGAACGGCCAGTATGAGGAGAAACCCGCCGAAGGCCTTGGCCCCGGACATCCTGGCCAGGAACCCGCCAACGAATAATGCCCAAAGCCACCACTTTTTAAAAATGTTCAGTTTGTGCGGAGAGGTTTTTTCATCCGGCTTCATGAAGCTGACGGCAAAAACGGGGTTGATGATAAAGGCCACGATAAGGGAGGCCATCAGCGTGAATATCAGGATGATCGGGAGGTAGATCATGAACTTTCCGATGATGCCTTTCCAGAACAACAGCGGCACGAAAGGAGCCACCACCGTGGCGGTGCCGGCCAGCACCGGAAGGAATACCTCGCCTGCGGCTATCTTGGCGGCTTTAACGATGGGCACCCTGCCGTTGTCAAAGATGCGGTGGGTGTTTTCAATAACGACGATGGCGTCATCGACGATGATACCCAGGCCGAAGAGCAGGGCGAAAAGCACGATAAAGTTCAGGGTGACGTTGCCGCCGACGATGGGCTCGGCGGCCGGCAGGAAAATGAAGGCCACGAATACGCTCAACGGGACGCTCAGCGCTACGAAGAAAGCATTGGCCACGCCCATGAAGAACATCAGCACCAGGAGCACCAGCAGGAAGCCGATGATGATGGTGTTCACCAGCTCGGTGAAGGAGGTGGCCGCCGCCAGGCTTTGGTCGCCGGTGACCACCACGTCCAGGTCTTTGGGGAGTTCCGACACTTTCATCTCTTCCACGATGGCTTTGACCTCATCGGCGCAGTTGATCAGGTTTTCTCCGGACCTCTTGATGATGTTGAGCGTGATGACGTTTTTGCCGTTGAGCCGGGCAAAGCTCTCCTGGCGCTTCAGCGTGTCCTTGACTTCGGCCAGGTCCTGCAGGCGTATATTCCCACCGGTTGGGGTCTTCACCACCAGGCCTTCCAGCTGCAGGCTGCTGGCCAGCTGGCCCTTGATCCGCAGGGCGCGGTCCATATCCCCGATTTCCAGCTGCCCCCCGCTGATGTCCATATTTTCGCTGGAGATGGCGTTGGCGATGTCCGTAAAGCTCACCATTGCCTTTTCCATGGCGAGCGGGTCTACGTTGATCTGTATCTCCCGCTCCGGAGCGCCCACGATCTCGGCCTTGTTCACCTCGGGCAGCGCCTCGAACCGGTCCTTCATCTTATCGGCAAAACGCTTCAGCTTTAGCCCGTCGTAGTCGCCGCTGATGTTGACGAACATGATCGGGATATCGCTGAACGCAAACTCCACCACATCCGGCTGGCTGGTGAGGTTGGCAGGCAGGTCGGGCTTGGCCTTGTCGACGGCGTCTTTCACCTTTTGCTTGGCAACTTCCGCCGTGACGTCGGTATCGAATTCCACGATGATGCTGCTGTAGTCGGTCATCGAGATGGAGTTCACCTCGTTGATCTTCGCACCGGAAATGCCCTTGATCTGCTTTTCGATGGGCCGGGTCACCAGGTTTTCTATATCCTCAGGAGAGTTGCCCACGTACACCGTCGTCACCGAAATGGTGGGTACGGCAATGTCCGGAAACTGCTCCTTGGGCAAAGAGGTAAAGGTGAAGAACCCATAGACGGTGATGATGATGATGAGGAGGTACATCGCCGTGCTGTTGTCCACCGCCCAACTGGTGGGCTTGAATTCCTTGAATACTACCGGGATTCTTTTTTTTCCTCCCATGTTTTTTGTCTGTTGTTTTTTCATTCACTCCTTCCCCGTCTTCGCCATAGGCTCTTCCGGGTAAAATTCCTTCACTCCTTCACTCCTTCCCCGTCTTCGCCATAGGCTCTTCCGGGTAAAATTCCTTCACTCCTTCCCCGTCTTCGCCATAGGCTCTTCCGGGTAAAATTCCATCATTCCATCATTCCATCATTCCTTTCAAATACCCTCCACCACCTGCCCGTCGTACAGGTCCTGGTACCCCTTGGTGACCAGCACGTCTCCCGGTTGCAGGCCGCTGAGTATTTCGATCTGCCCGCCGTAGAGCTCGCCCAGGGTGACCCGTACTTTTTTTGCCGTTTTGTGTTCTCCACCGTTGGCCATCAGGTAGACGTACTTTCCCTGGTCGTCCGACTGTACGACGTTGACCGGGATGACGATGGCGTTGGCACTGGAGTGGCTCAGGATCTTTACCGATGCCGACATGTTCGGCTTCAGGCCGGCGGCCGAAGGTATCCGGCACACAGCCGTGAACCCCACGGAAGCGGCATTGACGGACTGGCTGGTCCGCTCGATGCTGGTCTTAAAAGAACGGTTCACAGCGGGAACTTCCACCAGCACTTCCGTACCTACTTTGACTTCCGTGGCGTAATTTTCGGGGATATCCACTTCGATGGTGAGGTCGTTGTTGTTGATAATCTGTATTTGCGGGCCCGTAGCGCCCATGCCCGTAAACAGCTCACCCGGTTTGATATTCACAATCTCCGCGATGCCGTTCTGGTCCGCATAGACGAGGTAGGTATTCAGCTGTTCTTCCTGGACGGCGAGCTGGCTTTTCAGGCCGTCAACGTTGTTCTTGGCGTTCAGGAGCTGTACTTCCGAGCCGATCTTCTGATCCCAGAGTGACTTTGTCCTTGCGTAAATATCCTCGGCAAAGGCCAGCTGCGTTTTGGTGGAGGCAATGGACTGCTGCAGCACCTGGTTGTCCAGTTTGAGGATCAGCTGCCCTTTTTTTACATACTGGCCCTCGGTGATGAGCAACTCCTTGACATAGCCGCCCATGCCATTGCGGGGCGCTACATAGGAGATGTTTTCCGAACTAACCCTGCCCTGCAGGTTGATGTAGGCCTCGAAGCCTTCCGGAGCGATCTCGGCGACGGAGACCAGCTTGGCCTGCACGGCCCGCGAGGGGTCCAGCCTGGCGACCTCCGCTTCTACAGCGGTTATCTTTTTCGCCAGGTTGGCCTGTTCTTTTTTCAGTTTGGCCAGCTCGGCGGTTTTTGCCGCCAGCTCATCGCCGGAAGGGGAGGGGTTTTCTTGTTGACGGCAGGCGCTTGCGAGGACGAGGAAAAGTAGGAATAAGGTAGTCCGCATTGTTTTGTAACTTTTGAATGCTTGAGCGGTTTCTGTTGCCATCCGCAACTCGCGTTATTAATAATAACACCTGGGAACGCTTTTTTTTGATCTGGCCTCCCGGTTTTCGTATGGCCCCATTAGTGAGGGAACTCCGAAAACATTGGCAGCAGGAGGACTGGCGGATCAGAAAAAGTCACCTTTTCCTGTCCGCCAATTCTTCCAGCAATGCCGTCTGGTAGCGCTGGATCTCCAGCAGCGCCTTGAACTGCTCCTCCATCAGCAGGTTCATCTTGATTCAGGTTGTTGTTGGAAATTCCGGCCTTGAAAAAATTCCTGGAAGGGCGCATGTTGAAATATAAACGTAAATTTGTAGAAAGGCCGAAGGGTACGGTGATAAAATCACTACAATGGCTCGTCTGTAAACGCCTTTGGCGCGTACTATAAAGGTGGCCTTTTCACAAAAATCTAAACCAACACCTATGAAAAAGATACTTTTCGCAACAGCGTTTTCCAGCCACGCGCCGGAGGAATTCAAATTCGCTGCGGAGTTGGCCTATCATTTCAATGCCGGCCTGCTGGCCCTGCACGCCTTTGGCCATTCGGACCCGAGGCCGATGGTGGAAAGGCCCCTGCAGGAAAGAACGGACAAAGTGACAAAAAAACTCGTGGAATTTGTCACAGCAAACATGCCGGAGGCCTATCGGGAAGCGGTTCAGGTAGAATACTTCCCGGTCAATGCTTATCCCGTCGATGGCATTCTGGCAGTAGCGTTGGACCAGGAAGTAGACCTGATCGTAATCGGGTCCGGCGACCCCGATGCGGTAGACAGCATTTTGGGCAGTACGGCCCTCAGCGTGTTGGCTAAAGCGGATTGCCAGGTTTTAATGATACCGGAGGAAGCCAGGTTTGAAGGCATTGACAACATCGTTTATACGGTAGATTTCGAGTTTAGGGACCTGGAGGCGATCCATTATCTCAAACAGTGGAGCGCTGCGCTTCATGCTCCTATCCACGGAGTGCATGTCATTGAAAAGAATGAAGATGAGTTGGACAGCTTGAAAAACATGATGATCCTCAGAGAAACCTTTAAGCAGGACAAAAGCATCGACTTCGACCTTAGGCATGGCGAATTAAGAGCGGAGGCCGAAAAATTTGCCAAAAGCAAAAAGGCGGATGTTGTTGCCATGATCTCGCATAAACGCAACTTTATTTCCCGGGTGCTGGACGCCAGCGCAGTGGAAGGTATGGCCAAGCGCATTCGCCTCCCGTTGCTGGTCATCAAAGAAGACGCTTATCAATTGGATGACCGGGCCTGGCAATGGCTGGAGGTGATTAAGGGGATCGCGTAACAGGATTGAGACCTGCCTTTTTATCGCCAATATGAGCGTTAAGGGCCCGGCGAAGTATAACCTCGCTTCCTATCACGGAATTCGTAGCGTCACCGCCCAGCGCCTCCATGGAAATGAAAAGGTGGGCTATGCAGATAATTTCGTCCCCTCAAGTTGACTGGTGAAACGTCTCCGGCCCAAATTAATTTGGGGGCCCGGGTTCACGTCAGTAAAGTCACAAAACATTCTATCAGGCCGGAGGCTGCAGTTTCCGTTGCAGGTATTCTTCCGAGAAGTCCACCCTGATCTCCACCCACATGGGCAGGTGGTCGCTCATCTGGTAGGTGCGCCAGAAGTTGAGATAGTACAGGGAGGGGTTTTTCCGGGGTTTGCCGTCGGAGGCCTTCCGGTACCCTTCTCCCATCTCCGGGGCGTACAGTTTTTCATCCTGGGGGGTGAAGACGGTTTTGTAGAAATTGAAAACCCCCGCCTTGCCGGTGGTGCTGAACCGCCCGGGCCGCACCCGGAAGGCGATCTGGTCGTAGAATTTGTTCTGCTGGACGTTGGAGGGCAGTTGCTGCAGCTCGGGCGGCACGATGAAGCCGGCGTCGGTGATCATCTTCATGGTCAGGTCAGTAGGGGCGAAGATGTTGAAGTCGCCGAGCAGGATGAGGTTCCTCGACCACTCGAAGGGGTCTTCGCTGCGGCGTTTCAGGGCCTGGGCCACCTGGCGGATCTCCTCCACCCGCTCGGGGGATTCGGCCTTGTCTTCCCCGTAGAGGATATGGACGGTGGTGAGGATAAAATCCGTCCAGCCGGTTTTGAAGCCCACCATGAGAGGCGTCCGCACCACCTGGGTTGCCGGCTGGTAAACCGTTTTCCCGTCGGGGCCTTTGGATTCTAAAGGTGGCAGCACCAGCTGGCTGGCCAGGCCCCCCGTCTGTACTCTTCTTTTGTCGAAGAGGAAGGCCATGCGTTCGCCGTTGCCCTGGGCGCCTTCGGTCACATCGGAGAATAGGCAGTCCCAGTTCCCACCCAGGATGTCCATCAGGCGGTTGAGGGCGCGTAGGTCCTGCCGCACTTCCTGCACCGCAACCAGGTCGAAGCGGGCGATGATCTCGGCAATGTAGTAGAACGATTCCGGGATGCGGTCGCCGTATGCAGGCGAGTCGAACTCCCGGATGTTCCAGGTGGCCAGCAGGATGCTCCTTTCGGCTGTTTTGGGCGGCACTTCGGCGTCGAGCTGGCGGCGCAGGGCCAGCAGGCGTTCGATGGTGCGCCGGCCGGCGGTGGTGTTGGGATCGATGTTTTTATAGAAAGGCATAGCATTGCTTTTTTACTCTATACAAGATGGAAGAAGTGAAAATGGCCACCCCTTTTTACGGAGATTTTATCGGCGTATTCTTCAATTGGGCCGGCGGTTGGTTGATGGTTGCCGGTTACTCGTTGTCCTGCCAAACAACGAATCACGAATCACGAACAACGAACAACGAACCTCACCCCCCCTCCAGCGCCTCAAACCCGGCGATAATATCGAACAGTTCCTCATCAATAGCGCTTTGGCGCCGGCGGTGGTAGTCCTGCTGCAGCTCATCCAGCATCTCATCGATATTTTTTTCGGCCCGTTGCATAGCGGCCAGGCGGCTGGTATTCTCAGCGGCCAGGGACTCTACGCAGGCTCTGAACAAGGTGACGAAGAGGTACTCGCGGATCAGGGCGCTCAGCGTCCGGCCCCTGTCGCCCAGGGCCTGCGGCAGCTTGTCGGTAACCCATTCCTTTTTCGTCATTTCCTGGATCCATTGCTCATCGAGGGGCAGCATTCGCCGGACGGATTGCCCGTAGCTGGCCCCGCTTTGGGTACGGTTGAAAAAGATAAAAAACGGGGATACCTGGCTTTCTACCAGCAACCGGCCGATGAGCGGAGCAACCGCATCAATGGACCCGGGAACGGGGTACAGGTTCACCACGGGCAGCCCTTTTTCCTCCAGGCGGGAATACATGCGTTCGCCTACCACCCAGATCTTCTTTTCGCCGGGCAGGCCGCCGAGCTTTTCAGCGGTAAAATCCGCGAGGCGTTCATTGAACTGGCCTACCAGCCCCAGGTCGGAACCAAAGACGACGGCGCCGGTTATATTGGAGTTTTCCTGCCTGATGGATTGAGCCTGCCCGGCGCTTTGCCTGCCCAGGCATATCGACAAGCCCAGAACGATGGTGCGGTAGTAATCTTCCAGGGCGCGGACGGAGTCCTCATACTGGCCGATATTGGAAGCGGCCAGCGCCTTCATGGTGTGCACCACCGACCCCAGGTTTTTGGTCCTTTCGATCCTTTGCCGCATGCCTTCCGTAGTTCCGCTCATGACTGTTCCTCCGTTTGGTTATTTTTCTGATAAGGCTTCAGGGCTTTTTTCGCTCTTTCCAGTATCTCCTCCCGGTTTTCCTCACTAAGTTTCTTATCGGAAAAAAGGCTTTCCCGCAGCTTGCCGGGGAGTTGTTGCATTTCTTGCCGCACCGCTTTTTCCGCCGCTTTTACCTTTTGCAGCGGGACACTGTCGAAGAGGTGTTGGGTAAGGGCCAGCAGTACGCCCACCTGTTCCGGCAGGGGGATCGGCTGAAACTGGGGTTGCTTGAGGCATTCGCGGATGCGGCGCCCGTATTCTATCGTCTTTTTGGTGTGTTCATCCATGCGGGTTCCGAACCGGGCGAACGTCTCCAGTTCTTCAAATTGGGAGTAGGACAGCTTGAGGTCTCCGGCAACTTCCTGATAAACCGGCAGCTGCGCTTTTCCACCCACCCTGGAAACCGACTTGCCGATGTCGATGGCGGGCAGCATGCCCAGCTCAAACAGCCTTGGCGAGAGGTAGATCTGGCCGTCGGTGATGGAGATGAGGTTGGTGGGGATATAGGCGGAGATGTTCTGCTCTTCGGTTTCGATGATGGGCAGGGCGGTGAGGGAGCCGCCGCCTTTTTCCTCCCGCAGGTGGGTGGCCCGCTCCAGGAGGCGGGAATGGATGTAGAATATGTCTCCCGGATAAGCCTCGCGGCCCGGAGGGCGGCGCAGCAGGAGGGAGAGCTCCCGGTAGGCCCAGGCGTGGCGGGTCAGGTCGTCGTAGACGATAAGCACATCGCGCCCGTTTTCCATAAAATATTCGGCGATGCTGGTGGCCGCATAGGGAGCGATGTAGATGAGCCCGGGCGGGTCGTCCCCTTCGGTGATCACCACGGTGGTATATTCCATGGCGCCGTTCTCGCGCAGGGTAGAAACCACTTTGGCCACGGAGGAGGCCCGCTGTCCGATGGCGCAGTAGATGCAAATGACGTTTTCCCCTTTCTGGTGGAGGATGGTATCGACGGCGATGGCGGTCTTGCCGGTCTGCCGGTCGCCGAGGATGAGCTCCCGCTGCCCGCGCCCCACCGGAACGAGCGCATCGATGGCCTTGATGCCGGTTTGCAGGGGCGTATCGACGGGGGCGCGGTCCAGGATCTCCGGCGCTTCGCGGCTGATGGGCAGCCGTTTGGCGGCTCCGGGCGGGCCTTTATCGTCGAGCGGATGCCCGAGCGGGTGGATGGCCCGCCCGAGCAGGGCGTCGCCCACCGGCACATCCACCACCCGGCCGGTGCGTTCTACTTCGTCTCCGGCGTTGAGGGCGGAATAGTCGCCGAGCAGGATAACGCCGATCTCTTTTTCGTCGATATTAAAGGCGATGCCGTACAGGCCCTTCGGAAATTTCAGCAGTTCTTCGTAGCCGGCCCCCGGCAGGCCGCTCACTTTTGCAATACCGGTGGATACATTGGTAACAATGCCGATCTCGCGGGCGCGGAGCTCCGGCCCGGACTCCTCTCTTACCCGGCGCAGGCCTTCAAATACCGCGCCCAGCATTTTCTCCAGGTTGTCATCAGGAAGATCCATCGGAGGCAGTTGTGGTTTGAAGTTCTTCTTTTTCTTTTTCGCTCAGCAGTTCGTCCAGCTTTGTCTCCAGGCGCCTGAGGTATTCGTCAACGCTCCAGGCTATCTTGTATCCGCCGGCGGTAAGTTCGACGCCGCTGATCTTTTCGGAAGCAGTTTCAAACCGGCACCGGATGCCTGTGGAAGCCAGCCCGCAGACCGCTTCTTGTATTTCCTCCTGCAGGGCGGAAGGCAGCTCGAAGGCGCTGCGGATGACGGCTTTCCCTTCGGCCTGTCCGAGGGCCTCGGCCAGTTCTTTTTTCTCTTCTTCACCGGCCTCCCGGAGGCGGCGCAGAAAAGCCCGGGCCATGTGTTCTTCCATGCTCTGCGAGGCCAGTCCGCTCAGCACCCTGCGGGTGATGGCGAAGACTTCCCGGCGGATATTGTCGCCTACTTCCTGCTGTAGGTTCTCCTTTTCTTCCCGGATGGCCTTCTCCAGCCGCCCGCGCAGTTCTTCGGCTTCTTCCCGTGCCTTTTCCAGCAACTCCCGGCGTTTGTTCCGGGCCTCTTCGGCCGCTTCATTCATCATGGATTCCCGTTTCTCTTCGAAGTCCTTGTTTTTCTGCCGGAATTCTTCCTTTTCCTTCCGGGCCTCATCCTTTCGGGCCTCCGCCTCTTCGAGCCTTGCCCGGACCTTTTCCTCGCGCTCGTCGATCGCTTTAAGGATGGGTTTGTAGAGGAAGCGCTTCAACAACCACACCAGGACGAGAAAGTTGAGGATCTGGGCTCCTACGGTATACCAGTCGATCAGCATAAGCGTTCTATTGGGAAATGAACTGGTTCCAGAATGGGTTGGCGAAAATGAGGATCATGGAGATTACGAAGCAGTAGATCGCCGTAGATTCTATCATGGCCAACCCCACAAACAGCGTTCTGGTTATCGTATTCGAGGCATCCGGCTGCTGGGCCAGGGAGGTGAGCGCGCTGGCTACCGCCCTGCCCTCGGCCAGGGCTGGGGCTATACACCCGATGCACATGGTGATGCCGGCGGTGGCTATGGAAACAATGCCAATGATCGTAGTACTATCCATCGTTCTGTTTTTTGTCGTTATCTTTTTTATTTTTCTCCCCCTCCCGAACGCCCGCGGCGATAAATACCGCGGCCAGGATGGCAAAGATATAGGCCTGCACCATGCTGGCCAGCAACCCGAGCACTTCCATGATAACCGGGAAAAGGAAGGGTGCGATAGACAACAGGATGCTGGCGATCATCACGCCGCTTGCCATGTTGCCGAACAGGCGGATGGCCAGGGCGATGGTGCGGGATATCTCGCTGATGATGTTGAACGGCAGCATGAAAAAGGTGGGCTGAAGGTAGGTTTTCAGGTAACCGCCCAGCCCGGATTCGGCGATGCCGTAGGCCGGCACGGCAAGGAAAACGCACAGGGCCAGCGCTGCGGTAGTCGATAGCGAACTCGTCGGCGGCACATATTCGGGGATGATCTCACACAGGCCGGCGAAGGCGATCAGAATGAAAAGGGTGCCCAGAAAGGGCAGGTACACCCTGGCATTGGGAATGCCGACTTCTTTGATCTGGTCCCGGATGCCGAGCACGACGATCTCCAGCACACTCTGCCAGCGGGAGATCTCGAGGCCCGCCGACAGGCGCCGGGTGATCAGCCAGGAAACGAGGACAAGAACCAGCATCAGGCCCCAGGTCGTGGCGATGGTGAGGTTGAGCTTGAAGAAGCCGTATTCCCAAAGTATCTGTTCGTCCGGGTTGATCATGGATGCTGCTTTTCAGTTATTGCCCTTTGCTTTCCGGGGGGCTTGGCCATCCCGGTGATCACGGCCCGGGCAATGATAAAACCCGCCAGGCAGGCGATCATTCTGGCGAACTGGCCCGCCGCCACGAAGTAAAAACCGGCCAGGACGATTGCCGTCCGCACCAGCATACTGGCGAGGAACCACAGAGCAGGATACCGGGCCGACATGCCTTTGGCTACAGTAATCAGCAGGCCGCCGAAGAAAATAACGCCCAGGCCTGTTCCGGCGGCAAAAGGAAGTAAAAGTCCGATCCATTCATTCATCACTCAATTCTTCTTCGTTTATCTCTTTCATTTTCTTATCGACCCAATACCAGGCGTTCAGTATTCCGATGAACAGCCCGGCGGCCAGCATGGCCAGGGTGTAGGACTGTTTCCCGCCGTACCGCCCGTCCAGGAATATGCCCAGCAGGGCGAAGAGGACGGTGGGAATGGCCACCGACCAGCCGACCAGGCCGAAAACGCCGAAACCCTGCCAGATGCTTTGCTGGCCCTCCCGCCTGGCCTTTAGCTTTCGCTGTTCCTTTTGGCTCACCTGCTCCTGGAAATTATTTTCGCTTTTGTCGTGATCCATAACCCTGGTTTCATTCTCGTTGTAATTCCTGAAACTGGCGAATAAACCGGGTCTCCAGTTTTATCAGGACGGACTGCACCTCCCGTTGCCGCTCGTCGAGATGGAGGAACTTCTGCTTTACTGCCTCGTGCAGCTTTCCAAGCTCTTTCCCTCCGATGGCATTGCGCACCGAGACTAAAACTTCCGGGCCGGCCTTTACCAGTATGCCCCGGCCGATGGCCAGGTGTGTTTCTCCTTCCTCCGTCATATAAGTTAAAATTCCCGGCGCCAGGGCGCCCACGCAATCCAGACGGTTGGGCAATATGCCGTAAGACCCCTCAATGGTATCCGCTACGATACGCTTCACCTCATGTTGTTCGGTGAAGATCCCGTAGGGCAGTAATATTTTGAGGTACATACTTTCCAAAGGAAACAACTCTTTATAATTCAACAAGCAGGATCGGGGAATGTGAATAGGCAACCCCTTTTTTTAGGGTGCGCAACCTGAAAGGACGCCCGTTCCACCTGCTCACTCTTCTTCTTTTCTTTCTTTTTCCTCCCCTTTTTTCTCCTTTACCTCCTCCACCGTGCCGATCATGTACAGGGCGCTTTCGGGATAATCGTGAAATTCATCGTTGAGGATGCGTTCGCAGCCGTTCAGGGCGTCTTCCAGGCTGACGGAGGCCCCCTTGATGTTGGTAAAGCGTTCGGTGGTGAAGAAAGGCTGGGTGAAGAACCGCTCCAGGCGGCGGGCGCGGTTGACGACTTTGCGGTCATCGGCAGACAACTGTTCCAGGCCGAGCATGGCGATGATGTCCTTGAGTTCGTCGTATTGCGCCATCGTCCTTCTGATCTCCTGCGCCAGTTCGTAGTGCCGTTCGCCGATGATGCCGGGCGTGGCCATCTTGGAATTGGACTGCAGGGGGTCTATGGCGGGGTAAAGGCCCTCGCTGGCCCGCTTGCGGGAGAGGACGATGGAGGCCGAGAGATGAGAGAAGGTGTGCACGGCCGCCGGGTCGGTAAGGTCGTCGGCGGGCACGTAGACGGCCTGTATGGAGGTGATGGCGCCGGAGTCGGTATTGGCGATGCGTTCTTCGAGTTTGGACAGTTCGGTGCTCATCGTCGGCTGATAGCCCAGGCGGGAGGGCATCTGGCCCATCAGGCCGGAAACCTCCATGCCTGCCTGTATGAAGCGGAAGATGTTGTCGATGAGCAGGAGCACATCCTGGTGTTCGTCATCCCGGAAGTATTCCGCCATGGTGAGGGCGGTGTGCCCGATGCGGAAGCGGTTGCCGGGAAGCTGGTTCATCTGCCCGAAGGCCAGCACCATATTGTCCAGTACGCCTGCCTCTTTCATTTCGCGGTACAGCTCTTCTCCTTCGCGGCAGCGTTCTCCGATCCCGCAGAAGATGCTCACGCCTTCGTGGCGCCCCACCATATTGTGGATCATCTCGGTGAGCAGGACGGTCTTGCCCACGCCCGCCCCGCCGAAGAGGCCGGCCTTGCCGCCCCGCTCCAGGGGCGCCAGCACGTCGATGAGCTTGATGCCGGTTTCGAAGACCTCGGGCCGGGTGAGCCTCCGGTTGAGGGGCGGAGGGGGCTGGTGCACCGAGCGCCACTTGACTTCTTCCGGCGGCTCCCGCTGGTCGATGGGCTGGCCGAAAACGTTGAACATGCGCGAGAGGATGCCTTTTCCTACCGGCGCCTTCAGGGGCGCTCCGGTATTTTCAACAGCCATGCCACGCGCCAGCCCCTGGGTGGGCGTCAGGGCCATGCCCCGCACGCTGTTGTGGTTGAGCTGCGACTGCACTTCGATAACTACCCGCCCTTCTTCTCCTGCTTTTAGTATGGTATGTATGGGCGGCAGGGGGTGGTCGAACCGGACGTCAACCACACTGCCGCGCACGGATAGTATCCTGCCTTTGTCCTTTGACACCGGTAAAGGCGCCCTGCCCGTTGTTGTACTTGTTTTGGCCATGGTGGAAGCATTTGGATGATGTAAACAGGCCCTGTTGCAGTGAGGCGGGAACGGGGTTTTCTATAATTAAAAACATACCGGCGCTTGAATATAGTTGTGGGGGTAGTGCAGTAATTTTTTTCAGAATAGTTCGTGGCCTCGCTTTCCGATGCTGTCTTTAATGAAAGGAGCCTATAAAAAGCTCTCCAAAAGCAGATTGCCATGAAAACCGCCATTGTAGTATTAGTCGTCGTCGTAGTTGCCTCCGCAACGGTAGCCTGTGATGGCCCGGGCTCTTCCGAACAAGCCCCTTCTCCTGCTGAACAGAAAGCCGCCGCAGACGCCAACCGGGCAGTGCAGGCCATTGCCATGGCTGTTGAAGCCATCAAGCAGGGAGAAAAGGTGGCGCACCGGAAGCGTTAACATTTACAGGAGGGCTTTCTCTTATCCGGCACTTCTGCCCGGAAAGCCCTAACTTAGGGGCCGTAAAGCAGAAGATACATGGCCAAACAACCGCAATACGATTATATTTATTACGGCACCCGCGCCAAGGCCGGGGAGGTGATCACTTTCGTGAAACACGTCCTGCAGGCCAATATGCGGGCCGAAGAACGGGGGCAGCGCAAGACGCCCATCTGCATCTGGGGCAAGCACGGCATCGGCAAGACGGAGATCGTGCAGGGCCTGGCTCAGGATCTGGGCTACCAGTTCCGCTACATCGCCCCCGCCCAGTTTGAAGAGATGGGCGACCTGGTGGGCATGCCCTCCATTGAGGAAGGGCGCACGGTCTTTCGCTCTCCGGAGTGGGTGCCGCGGCAGGAAGGCCCCGGCATCCTGCTCATCGACGACGTCAACCGGGCCGACGACCGCATCCTGCGCGGCATCATGCAACTGCTGCAGAACTTCGAGCTGGTCAGCTGGAAACTGCCCTCCAAATGGCAGATCGTGCTCACCGCCAACCCCGACGGCGGCGACTACTCGGTGACCCCCATGGACGACGCCATGGTCACCCGCATGATGCACATCACCCTGGAGTTCGACCCCAGGGAGTGGGCCAAATGGGCCGAGCAGAACGGCGTGGATTCCCGCGGCATCGACTTCGTCCTTACCTACCCGGAGGTGGTCACCGGCCTGCGCACTACCCCGCGCACCCTGGTGCAGTTCTTCGAAACCATCGCCGAGATCGATAACCTGGGCGCCAACCTGGGCCTGGTGCGCACCCTGGCCGACTCCTGCCTCGACCAGAACACCGCCGCCAGCTTCATCGCCTTTGTCCATCAGGAACTGCGCGCGCTGGTCAAGCCCCTGGACATCTGCAACGCCCGGGATTTCGAAGCAGAAGTTGAACAGCCCCTCCGCAACCTCGTCCAGAAACAATCGCTGCGGGTAGACATCCTGGCCACCATCTGTACCCGCCTGGCCAACTACCTTACCCTCTCCGAGCAGCCGCTTACCGATCAGCAGCTGGACAACATCATCGCCTTCATCAAAATGGATTTCCTGCCCAACGACATCCGCCTGGCCATGGTGCAGGACCTGGCCGACCCGGATAAGCCCAACAGCGCCAATTTGCTGGCGATTCTCGAAGACCCGGAGGTGGGCCAGATACTGCTGGATGGGATGTAGGGAGAGGGCTGTATTGTTGGATTGCTGGATGGTTAATTGAACATCCAGCCTGGTGTTTGCCCCTGGCTACCAATCAACCCAATTTTACCCGGCCGATCCCGACAACTGTCGGGAGAGGACGGGCAACCCAATCAACCCAATCAACCCAATCAACCCAATCAACCCAATCAACCCAAGAACCCACCAATCGCCCCATTCACCGCCTCCGGCTCTTCCACGCTGGAAGTATGGCCGGCGTTGGGGATATAAACCAGCTGGGAGCCGGGGATGTGCTGGTGCAGATATTCCGATTTGGCGGGCACGGTGGCCACGTCCTGTTCGCCGACGATGATGAGGGTGGGGCAGCGGATGGCGGCCAGGGCTTCGGGGGGCACCCCTTCGCGATCGATGACGCCCTGTACGGCGCGGGTAATGGAGCGTTTGTTGGCGGTGAGTTCCTTCCCCCAATGCCGGCGTTCGGCTTTCCGGGCGGGATCTTGCAGGAAGGCCTGGCTGAACATGATGTTCATGACCGGCTTTTTCACCGCCCGGGGGCCCAGCAACTTTACAATTTTGGTGAGCATGCGGTAGCGGGGCACATTTTCGGCCGGCTCGGGTTGGGCGGTGGTTTCCATGAGGATCAGCGACTGTATCCGTTCCGGATGGCGGGAAGCCAGGCGCAGAGCCACGAAGCCGCCCATGCTCAGGCCGGCGAAGTGGCAGCGACCGATGCCCAGGCCGTCCATCAGGGCGAGGGCGTCATTGGCGAGGGTGTCCATATCGTAGCCATCGGCGGCTACTTCGCTGCGGCCCTGCCCGCGGTGGTCGTAGGTGATGACGCGGTAGCGGCCCTTCAGGTGCTCCACCTGCGCGGCGAACATGCGGCCGCTCCAGAGCAGGCCGTGGGAAAAAACGATGGTTTCGGCGCCGGCGCCGGTGTCTTCGTAGTACAGCTTAACGCCGTTGGCGGTGAGGTAGGGCATGGTGTTTTTTTTTGTTAAAGTTAGTATTTTGAAAGCAACAAACAACACCTGATGCGGATGAAAGACTTCTACCTCATTGTAATTTTCCTGGCCGGCGCCTTTCCCTTTCAGGCTGCCGGCCAGGCCGCTCTTTATGGTAAAGTGGCTACGCCGGAAGGCTCGGGAATACCCAATGCCGCTATTTACCTACCTTCGCTAAATGCAGGCACATACACCGATGAAAAAGGAGATTATTTTTTGGAATTCGAACCTGGGCAAGGCGCCCCGGAGGCCTTAATGGTGAGGGCCAGTTGCGTGGGCTACCTGGCCGTAGAGGTGGAGGTGGAGTGGGGCGGCGATGTCCAGCGGAAGGATTTTCAGCTCACTCCGAGCCCGGAAGAACTTCCCGAAGTGGTGGTGAAGGCAAGGGAGAACCTACTTGAACGGGAATGGCTCTATTTGCATGACTTCGAATTGATGGGCGATCAGATCATTCTGCTTTTCCGGGAGAAAGGAGGGGCAAAGCTTATCGCCGCCGGGCTGGATGGTGAATACTGGTGGGAGATGGCCGTTGAGTATCCTTATTCTGCCCTGTACAAGAGCTGCCTGGGGGGCCTTCACCTGATCGGAGAGCAATGGTGTCAGGAATTTGTGCCGGACCGGCGAGAAGGATTCTTAAAGGGCCGAAACCCAAGGGAAGCGTATGAACAGAAGCTGTTTCCCTGCCTGTTGTTGTCCGGTAAGGGCGCCGTCCTGGAAATATATTCGAATAGCAATCAAAAGAAAACCTTTATACAAGCCGGCGCCGGCGGAAAACACAGTCGGGAGATTTACATCATTTATGATGAAAAGGGGGAGCAGTCGGCCCAGGCCACGCTCCGGGATATCATCCGGGGCTACTACCGGCACATCAACAACCCGCCTGAAGACGCAGTGGACGCTGGTTTTGTTCAGCATAACATCATCGAATACGGCGAATGGGATGGCGATGTCGACAAGCTGAGCGTCAACCGCGAACTGGACCAGTTGGCCAACTATTACAAGCATATCGAACTTCGGCCAGTCGAAGGCTGGGCCAGGATCAAAGAGGATGGCCTCTGGATTCTAGACCCCCTGAACCGGAGGCTGGTTAAGGCCGATGAAGAGGGGCAGGCCCATTACAACCTCCCCCTATGGATCGGCCAGGCAGCCGGCTTTCTACAGGATGAAGCAACGGGAGAGCTGTACATGCTCTCCGGACAAAATGGCCGTGAAACCCTGGTGCATATCGGTACAGGCCCCAGAAGCCCCAATTTCACTGTGGCCAGGCCAGAAGGAGAGCCGCTGTGGTACGTATCCAAGCGCCGGATACGGGCGGGACTGCTCTACGAGCTTGGGCAGCGCAGCCCCGTCGGCCCTGAAAGGGCGCTAAGCGTAAGAGTGATCAGGCATTAGCAACCTTAATTGCCTGGAACAGCGATTACAAATCGCTTCATTGGCCTACCTCTTCCAGCAGCAGGGCCTTCACATAGCCCGTTCGCCCTTTATAAATGACTTTCCACCAGTAGTATTCCGTTTTTTCGATGGCCTTCATCTTGTCGCCCGGCGCCAGCCGCGTCAGTACGCTGGAGGAGGAAGTAGGGCGTTCCCGCAGGCTGGTGGCTTTGGTTACCTGGAAGAAGCCGAGGTCTTTGGCGGGTTCCTCTTTTCCGGTTTCCGCCCGGCTGGCCCGCTGCGGGGCCGGCACGTTTTTGGCGGCGCCCCGCTGAGCGAGGGCATCCTGGTTGCTTTGCCCGGTATACTGGGCCGCCTCCATTTCCCGGATGCGCTTTTTCGCTTCCGGGTTTTCGGGCTGGAATTCGAGGGAACGGTTCAGGTCTTCGATGGCCGCCAGGTAGTGGCCTTCAGCCTGGCGCCGTTCTCCGCGGGTGGTGTACAGGAAGGCGAAAGAAGCCTCTACGGCCTGTATCCGGGGGTGGAAAGGCGGCAACTGCTCCTTGAGGATGTCGTAGGCCTGTTGTTCGTGCTCCAGCGCGCCGTCCAGGTTCTGAAGGAAATAGAGGGTGGAGGCCATGTTGTGATAGCAATCGGCGATCTGCGGATGGTTGGGCGGCAGTTGTTTTTCCTGGAGGGCGAGGATCTTTTGCTGTACGGCCAGCGCTTTGTCGTAGTCGCTCAGGTTCAGGTAGATCCGGGCCAGGGTGTTGTAAGCGTGTAAGGCCTCCGGTTGGCCGGGTTGGCGGGACTGCTCCAGAATGAAGAGTGCTTTCAGCTGTGCTTTCAGGGCATCGAGGTATGCCCCTCCGTCGAGGTGGATGTCGGCCAGCCTCTGGTAAGCGCCTGCGATATCGGGGTCATTGGGGGCCAGGGTTTTCTCCAGGATGCCGATGGCCTTTTGCTGGGCTTCCAGCGCCTTCTCTTCGGCGCCCATGGCCTGGTAGGTTTGGGCCAGGCCGGCGTAGGAAACGGCCAGCTCCGGATGCTGTCCGGCCAGGGCGGCTTCGTTGATGGATATAGCCCTGAGCTGCGCTTGCTGGGCCATGGGGTAGTCGTTCAGGCCCCGGCAGATCTCCGCCAGGCGGTTGCAGGAAGCGGCCACCTCCGGCGCCCTGGCGCCCAGCAGGTGCTCCTGGATCTTAATTCTCTTTTCCTGATAGTGGAGCGCATCTCCGTATTCCTCCCGCAGCATGTAGTTCAGGGCCACCGCAGCGTAGGCGTCCGCCAGTTGGATGTTGGGCCCCATGCCGGCCGTTTCCAACAGGAATACGGCTTTCAGCTGGTTGTTGAGCGCATCCCGGTACTGGAAGCTCAGCAGGTGGGCCTGCGCGTTGAGCTGGTAGGCCTCCACTACCTGCTGCAGGTTATTCAGCGCTTCGGCCGCCTGTTTGGCTTTCCCCTTACTTTCCCATTCCCGGAGGCGGGCCAGTGCCGCTTCGCTTTCCTTGTCCAGTGCGGCTTCGTCCAGGATGGCGATGGCCTGCTGAGGATCGCCCCGGCGGTAAAGTTCATACGCCTGGCGATAGCGTTCGGATGCGAAATCCAGATTTACCCTTGCCAGTTGTGCCGCTTCTGCCGACAGCAGGTTTTTCAGTTTTTCCAGTTGTGTGTCAAGCAACTGCTCCGCCTCGAAGCGGGCCGCGATCTGCCGGTTGAAATGGTTTTCCAGGCCCAGGATGGCGGCCCGGCTTTCCGCTCCGCCCTGCGCCAGGGCGGCGGCCAGGGTTTCATGGCCGGCGGCCAGCGCTTCGATGCTGCGGCGGGCCAACAATTCCTGCTCCTGTTGCAGCCACCCCGTTTTGGCCATCGAGATTCGCAGGGGCGCTTCCCGCCCGATGGCCACCCCCTGAAGGGCGCTGAGGTTGACGGGCTCCAGCCCGCCCTTTTCCACACTCACCACCGCCGTGTTGCCGGCGTCTATTCCGGCAAATTCGAGCTCGAAAATGCCCTTTCGGTTAGTTGCCTGCGTGGTGGCGTTCGGAGCGCTCACATAAGCCCCTTCAACGTATTCCAGCTTGCCGGTGCGGTATTCGCTGTTGTGCAGGAAAACCTGGCCTTCGATGGTGGCCTGCTGCCCGTAGGTCCAGGATGCGGCAAAAATTAAAAGTAAAAGTGCTGAGACGACGTGTTTACCTCTCATGGTGAAGATTTTAGTTTTTGGAATCTGAGAAGCTGTTTGAATTTAATCCTTCAGCTTTATTATGGCCCTTTTTCCGCCATATTTCGGTACTTTTTCGCTCCGTAGCCCCGGCTACGAAACTCTTAAGTGTCCTCATCTGGCGAAAAAATGCCTAATAATAAATTCTGAAAACTAAACTCAAACAGCTTCGTAGTTTTCCCGCCAATGCGCAACGGGATGTTTTTACTCTTGTGAGCAGGGTTTCGCTTCCTGCCCTGAAATCGGGGAAAAGCACCTTTTCAACAGAAATAAGCGTGATCCGGTATCTGACAATGGCCTCAACGGGGGGTAAAGTGGGGGGGGGAGGAAAGCCAAAAGAGCGTTTTGAACCGGCCAGTTGTTCACGTTTCCGCAAGTATAACGAATATATAATTAAAAATTATACATAAGGAGGGAAAAAAGGTTGGGGAAAAGCCTGGGGAATCGATTTTTTAACTTTCAGGGGTTACATTTTCTACCAACTCTGTCGGGGCGCCCAACCTGCCTTGCCGGAAACCCGGGCAGGAAAGCGCGCGTTCCAGTAATAAAAACCATGATCTACAAAGTAAAAGCCCGCTACAAAGAAGACAAACTGGACGAATTCTACCAGAAACTTACCGACGGAACCATCCGAAGCCAGCAACCGGACGGGGAGGAGATCGTTGCCTCCATGAAACGGGCGAAGATCACGGCCCCCGGCGCCATCGAGTGGTACGAGAAGTGCTTCTGCCCCACGCCCCTGCAGCACGAACGGGCCACCGTGTACGATCAGTACCTGACGGATATCGAGACGGAGGAGGCGGGGGCGTACGGGGAAGTGGAAGGGGCGTCGTTTTGGGAGAGGATGGAGAGGGGGGAGTGAGGAAGGCGGAAGGCTTTTGGGTGCAGGCGGGGGACTAAAGTCGGAAGTCGGAAGTCGGAAGTGCGACCGTCTGGTCAGCCGGTTAAAAAGTCGGAAGTCGGAATTTTTCCAGGGAGTGCTGCCAGGATGTGGCTGGAGAAGCCTCCCCCATGAAAAACGGGGCTTCTTTATCAAAAAGGAAGTGGGAAGTGGGCCCGTCCTCGTACCTCGGCCGGGTAAAAAGTCGGAACATAACCTGGGTGAGGGCCTGTGGACGGTGAACAGCGAATAGTCTCAGGAGCATTGCCCGGCTGAGGGAAATGGCAGGGCAAAGAGCGTTCAACTTTCAATCCAGCAACTCCGTCACCCACCCGGCGGCCACCGTACGGCCACCCTTGCGGATGGTGAAGCGTTGGCCCTTTTCCAGGGTAATGGGGCTGATGAGTTCTACGTAGAGGAGCACTTTATCTCCGGGCATACTGACCGTATCGGACAGTAAAACTATGCCGGTTACATCGATGTTGTGGAAATAAAATTGGGAACGATAGCCGCCGCCTATAGCTGCCGGCTTACCTTCCTCCTCTTTGCTCAGCAGGAATACCTTGGCTTTAAAGCGGGTGTGTGTATTGCTATAACCGGGCGAACAGATGGTCATGCCCCGTCGGATAGTATTTTGGTAGGCGCCTTTGAGTAACAGGCGAAGTTTGTCATTTTTCTCGTTCTCTTCCATTATCTTACGGAACAGTTCTATTGCCGTTGCCGTCACTGCCTTTGTTTTCGTATGATCGACGACCTCCACTTCACTGCCGGCCTTTACGGCGCCCTGCACGATCCTGCCGGAAACCACGGTGCCCCGTCCTTGTAGGTTAAAGACGTCTTCGACCTGCATCAGGAAGGGTTCCTCCCGGCGCCCTTCCAGCCCGGGGACGGTAATGACGTAGACCGGCTTCCATTGGAGGATATCGTGCAGCGATCTTTCGGGCGGTTCGGATGCCTGGTAGTCTTTTTCATCGGGAAGGGTGCTGGTGGAGTAATAGTAGAACGGGAGGTCAAGCGGTTCGAAGGCGGTTTTTGTCCTTTTTTTCGCAGGGCCGGCCACGATCTCGATCCTCCTTTCAAATACCTTTTCCCGCTTGCCGGGTTTGCCATTCACTTTTTCGGTTATGGCTACTTTCAGGATCAACGGGAAGGTTCCCTGCCGGAGGGGAGTTACGTTGAATTGCCACTCGGTAGGCTCATCTTCGTCGATGAACTGTTCTTTGCTGTTAATATTTTCAATGGAAAAAGCCTTATCTCTGGAGGAAGCCTTCAGTTCTACCTCCATGGATTTTGCTATGCGGAGGGATTCAATTTTGGTATGTTCGTCCAGGCGGATGTCTTCGAGGAGCGTCTTTTCATCGAGGGCGATGCGCACCATGCAGCGCGTCACCTTGAGGTGCTCCATCTGGGCGGGGATGCGGTGCAGGATGCGGCCCCGCTTGACCTTGCCCGATTCGGAGATCCTCGATACCGGCTGGTTGGGGTCGAGATCGGGGGGCTCCAGGCTGACGATCAGCTTCAGCAGGGCCGAGCTGACACGGTTGAGGGCGCGCTCCACCTTTTCGTAGCTCATCGTTCCTTCCGCCCGCTTTTTTTCGGCACTTTTCATCCTGCCTTTCAGCGACAGCACTGTCCTGCGCCGGGGAGACTTTCCCGGAAGGGCTTCCAACAGGCGGTCGAATACTTCGGGGAGGCGGCCTTCGCTCACCAGCCTTTCCAGCTCCCGTTTCATTTCATCCAGGCCTTCCATGATCTGATTTTTGATTTCTGGAGGTTGGCCATAGCTTGGCAGGCGAAAGTAATTTACGAAGATTGTGGGTGAAATGCTTGGTTTGTAGGGGGAGATTTCTAGGGGAAAGGATAAAGTAAGTCAGGCACAGAAGTTGCTCTCGCAGAAATATGCTGTCAATCAGCACCTTATAGAATCCATCCTCACCTGGGTCAAGTCCGGAGAGATCGCCATTCCGGAAATTCAGCGGCCATTTGTCTGGGACACATCCAAGGTCCGGGACCTCATGTACTCCCTGTATCAGGGGTATCCTGTGGGCTATATCATCGCCTGGAAAAATCCCAATATCCGGCTCAAGGACGGCTCTCTTTCCGAAGGCAAGAAGACCCTCATCGACGGGCAACAGCGGGTAATGGCCCTGCGGGCGGCTATCCTGGGGGAATATGTGGTGAATTTTTCAGTCCTGCCGATCCAGCAATGTCCCTAAATTCAATCGCTTGGATTATTGTTGCAACACCTGGAGGATAGAATTTAGATTTCTGATTTTCAGGTCTTTACATGATAGGTTGGGAATATAGAAAGGTGGGAGTTTAGCTGTAGAACCCTGTAGCTTTTTTAAGAAGTCAGAGCGTAGCTTAGTCTCTTTTCCTTTTCACCCTACCATAAAGGTACTCGGTGGCCCCCCAAACTCCTCCGCAAACACCCGCGAAAAATAAGCCGGGTCCGAAAACCCCACCTCATAAGCCACCGCCTGCACGCTCTCCTGACCGGCTTTCAACAGTTCCATCGCCCGCTGCAGGCGGACGGAGCGTATGAAGTGAGCTGTCGATTTGCCGGTCAGCGCCTTGAGCTTGCGGTGCACCTGGGTGCGGCTGAGGTGGACGGCGGCGATGAGCTCCGCCGGGCCGAAGGTATCGTCGTCGAGATGGGCTTCGACGGCTTCACGGGCCTTGCGGACGAATTCGTCTTCCTGTTGCAGGGCGGGGTCGTCGGTGGCGGGGGGCGGAGTGAGGCCGGCGTAGCGCTTGCGCAGTTTTTGGCGCAGCTCCACCAGCTTTTCCAGGCGGATGAGGAGTTCTTCCTTGTTGAAGGGCTTGGGCAGGTAGGCGTCGGCGCCGCGCTGCAGGCCGGCGAGGCGGTCCTGAACGGTGGCCTTGGCGGTGAGCAGCACGATGGGGATGTGGCTGGTGCACTCGTCGGTTTTCAATTTTTCGCACATGTCCAGGCCGTCCATTTCGGGCATCATGACGTCGGAGATGATGATGTCGGGCACGGCCTTCCGGGCGGCTTCCAGTCCGAGGTGGCCGTTGGGGGCGGTGCGGATGTCGTAGCGGCCCTGCAGGCAGCTCTTCAGGTAGGTAATGATGTCGGGGGCGTCTTCGACGATGAGGAGGGTGGGGAGGCCATCCTCAGTAGCTTCGGCGGGCGCCGGGCCGGATGCTTCTTTGCCGTTGGTAAGCGGCAAGGCCAGGGGGTGCTCCCCGCCGGTGGAGGGCGCCTCTTTTCGCGGCGGCGCCTGATTGGTGATGGGCAGGTACACGGTAAAGGATGCGCCGCGGCCTTCCTCGCTGTCTACCTCGATACGGCCGCCGTGCAGTTCCACCAATTCCTTGGTGAGCGTAAGGCCGATGCCGGTTCCTTCGCCGGGCCGGGAGCTGCTGGCATCCACCTGGTAGAAGCGGTTGAAGATGTGGGGGCGCTTATCGGCGGAAATGCCGGGGCCGTTGTCGCGGACTTCCAGGCGGAGCGTGCGGCCGGCTTCCGTTTGCGCTTTGCTTATCCGAACGTCAACCTTTCCTCCTTCCGGGGTGAACTTCAGGGCATTGGCCAGCAGGTTGGTGAAGATCTGATGGAGTTTTTCCTCGTCGTAGTCCATCACCAGTTCGGGAGGATCAGCGGCGAAAGTCAGTTCGATGCCCCTGGATTCTGCCAGGGACTCGTAGGATTCCGTCAGGTAGCGCAGGTAATCCACAACCTCTCCCTGCTGGAAATGTAAGGCCAGCCGGCCGGCTTCCAGGCGGGCCAGGTCGAGCATCTGGTTGACGAGCTGCAGCACGCGGCGGCTGTTGCGGCGGATGAGGTCGGCTGCTCTTTTAAGGCGCCCTGTTTCTTCATTTTGGTGGTAACGCAATATCTCGTCGTTCAGGCCGAGGATGACCGTGAGCGGGGTGCGAAACTCGTGAGAGATGTTGGTGTAGAGTTGGCTTTTGACGGTATCCAGCTCCTGCAGCCGTTCGGCTTCCCGTTGCCGGGCTTCCAGGTCGGCCTGCAGGCGCCAGCGGCGGCGCTGGTAGCGGAGGTAGGCGTAGAAGAGGAGCCCTATGGCCAGGGCGTAGAGCCCGTAGGCCCACCAGGTAAGCCACCAGGGGGGGATGATGGCGAGGCTTATGTAAGCATCTTCTTTATTGGATACGCCATCGGCATTGGCGGCACGCACGGCAAGGCGATACTTCCCGGGCGGCAGGTTGGTAAAGGTGGCGGTACGCTGATTGCCAATGTCCTGCCATTCTTTGTCGAACCCCTCCAGCCGGTAGGAGTAGCGTACCTTTTCCGGGTTGGAAAAGTAGGGGGAGGCGAATTTGAAAGTGAGGGTTTTATGCCGGTAGGGAACGGCCAGCTCTTTCGTTTCGGTGATGGATTGATCGAGGAAGAAACCATCCATCCCCGCCTCGGAGCGCCTTCGGATAGGAACGGGCTGATTGGCGATCAGGAAATCGGTAAACAGCACGGTGGGGGGCGCAGGGCCGGGCTGAAGGCTGTCGGGGTGGAAGATGTCAATGCCCTGTTTGCCTTCGTAGACGAGTTCGCCCGTGGAGGGAATGCGGTAGTGGCTGAAGGCGTCGTACTGCTTGTTCAGCAGGCCGTCGCGGTAGTCAAACATTTTGAAGGCATCTTCCTCAGGGTCAAATCTGACGATACCTTTATAAGTGCTCAGCCAAAAATGGCCCTGATCGTCGGGCAGGATAGAAAAGACAGAGTGTCCGGGGAGGCCGTTCCGGGGTGTGTAATGAGTGAATTTTTCTGTTTGGGGATCGAATTTATTCAGCCCGCCGCCGTAGGCGCCGATCCACAGAAAGCCGTCATCGTCTTCGTATATGTCGAAGGCCGTGTTTTCGCTCATGCTGTTGGGGTCGTTCGGGTCACGGCGGTAGGCCCTAAACTTATCCTCATTCCGGTTGTATCGCAGCAGGCCGCCCCGGGTGCCCGCCCACACCGTACCGTCGCGACCGACGAAGGCCCGCCGGGCGCCGTGGCGGTAGGAACCGTCATCAGAGGAATGGTAAGCCTTTACTTTTTGCTCATCTTCCAGGATGCAGTTGATCCCGCCGTTCCAGGTGGCCAGCCAGATGGCGCCGGTGGTGTCCTGGCAGATGTCGCGGATCATGTTGTCACTGAGGGCCAGGGCGCTTTCCGAGCCTTTGTGATAGTGAGAAAAAGAATGGTCCGCTGGGTTGAAAACAAAGACGCCGCCGAGGGCGCCCATCCAGATCCGGTTTTGATCGTCGCGGAAAAAGCAGGTGATGCCGGTGTTCCAGGCGTCCAGCCCTTCCGTAGGCCGATGGGGAAAGGGCTCGCGGGTTCCTTTGCGCCAGTCGAAGAGAACCAGGCCCTGCTCAATGTCCCAGAGAAGCAGTTTGCCGGGTTCGGCCTCCAGGAAGCTGCGGAAAGCGGAGACCCCTACTCTGGACTGATATTTGTCGGGGAACCTTCTGAACTTTTCAGTCGAAGGCCGGAAAAGGCAGGCTCCTCCGGCGGTACCCACCCAGATATTGCCGGCCCGGCCCTCGAAAAGGGCCTCTATGTAATTACCGCTGAGGCTGTACTCGTCATCCGGGCTGTGCTGAAAATGCTCCAGTTTCCCGGTAGAGGGATGATACCGGAAGACGCCCTGCGGGGTCCCGCACCAGACGGTTCCGTTTCGGGCGGCCAGCACCGAACGTACTCCAACGCTCCCTTTCTCATCGAGGAGGATTTGATCTATTGTTTCCTCTTCCGGCCGATAACGAAAAAGCCCTTCCCTGCCGCCCAGCCATAGGCCGCCGGAAGCATCCTTACTGATTGTCCAAATAGGTGAAGAATCGGTGTCCACTACCAGCCGAAGCTGCTCTTCCTTCTCGCCGGTTTTCCATAAACCCCGGCTGTTGGCGAGCCAAACCGTTCCGTTTTCTCCGTGATGGAAGGTAAAGGCGCCCAGCCTTTTTCCAGAAACTTCCAGCCTGCTTATTGTTTCATCTCTAGGGTCAAAAATGATTGCATCGCGTTTAGTGCCGGCCCAGATGCGGCCGGATCCATCTTCCAGCAGGCTCAGAATGTAGGTATCGCTCAGCCCTTTTACCGAATCGGGGTTGGAAAAAAAGCGGCGGAACGTCTCCGTCTTCCGGTCGAAGTAGTTCAGCCCGTTCTGGGTTCCGATCCAGAGGTTGCCGTCCCGGCTCTCCAGTATCCCGGTGACCTTGTTGTCACCGATGGTGAGGGAATCGCCCGGATCAAAATAATAAGGGGTCAGTTCGTACCCGTCGTAGCGGTGCAGGCCGGCGTAGCCGCCGATCCAGAGGAAGCCCCGGGAGTCCTGGAAAAAAGTTGTGATTACGGAATTGGAAAAGCCCTTTTCCACGCCCATTCGTTCGAAACGGGTGGAGGAGGGCTGAGCGGGCAGCCTTCCTGCCAGGCACAGGAGGAAAAACACGAAAAAGAGGGTGTATTTTATCTGTGCAAGGCGCATAAAGGGTTCAAAGAATTGCCGTTCTTGAATGAATGCTTTGTGTTGGAAAGTTAAAAACTATGGATGAGACATACAATATTTTGGTGGTTATATTGGGGGTAGGGTTCATTGGCTTCCGAGATGCGCCGGATAGCCCGGGTAGCGCCGGAAGGGGAGTTCCCGCAGCCTGGCCCGGCCGACAACTGATCCACTACGTTTACTATACCGGGCAGGCGGCTATGTTTATGCTGGAAAACTCAGGGCTTGCCTCCGCAGAAAAATGGAAGGCAAGCCCTTAACATAATGAGCGTTACGACTTATTCAAACTGTATATCATCAAGGTAAAACACCAACCCGGAAGGGTGAGCATCCGAACTGGCTGCCCAGTAAAAGCCGCCAATGACACTTGAAAGATCCTTGCATTTCAGGTTAATGGTGTATTGCTTCCATTCCTTCTCCAGAAGGACTTTTCTGTTCTTTATGAAGGTTTTAGGACATTTATCCTTGTATTTATACACGTCTGGGTTTTTCCTGGTATTGTCTATACCGAATGCTCCGAATTCCACCCATTCTCCGCCGTTTTCTCCTTTTGCGTAAAAAGTTATTTTGGTGAAGCCCCCGTCGGATAAGTCGGTTCCCGGATATTTTCCATCATTTGGCCCATCTTCACGGTCATCATTAACCCAGTAAATGCCAGCCCATTTAAGGGAGCAAGGTTGAATGTAAGTGATTTTATAGCAGAAAGGCTCAGAATTTGGTTCTGATCGGTAAACCGGATCCACATTTATTTCATTATAACAACCCATTCGGAGTGAAGGGATGAATGCTGAGCCAATATCAAAAGGCTCAGGTTTTTCAAAAGTGTCTGACTGTGCACTTACTACATTCAGGAATGCCTGAATTATCAAAATAATGATTGCCGAAGCAAAAAGCTTTGATCGTAATTTTTTCATAGTTTCAATATTTTTCATAAGTTAAAAGACTTATCATTTCAGTGATTACTTTTAGTTGAGGGGGATTCCCCCCGAATTCAACCTTCATCGAATCGTACTTTGCTTTATTCTTCTCCGATAAACTCCCGTAGCTTCTGTCGGCCCAATCTTGTAAGGCCTGCTCTTTCACAAACCGGTCTCGATTCAAAGTATTCTTGTGTTTTTTGCCTTCTTCTATCAGGGCTTGAATTATGTCGGGCGGCGGCGGTGGCCATTCAATTAACCCCAGGAAAGCCAGGTAACCATTGATGCTTTCCATGCATTTCGGCCTCAGTTTTTCTCTTTCGGTTTCCGTAAAAAAAGATTCCATCTTTGAAGCTTTCAGGCAATCACAGATTGCACTGATCCTTACATCGTGCTCTTCTACATTCATTCGGCGTACTTTTTCATTGGAGACATCCTTTGAGTAGGAAGCGTCTCCTCCCAGCCCACCGTCTTTCTTTAATATCTTTGAGAACTTTACAACTGCATCCACATTAAAATTTACTTCTTCTTTCCTTTTCTCAACGGACTTTGTAAATTCCACTCGTTTGAAAGGGCAATCGAATGAAAGCGTATCCTCTTTTACCGGCAACTCTGGCGCCTTGCCTGGATCTTCATTGTTTTCGCCGGTACATGAGGAGATGGAAAAGGCCATCAATAAAATCAACATTCTGCAAAATCTATTCATTATCGTGGGTTTTTGAATATTCACAACAAACGCAGGGCCTATAAGGCGGAGAGCAGGCGCCTAATCATCTGATCACCACTACTCTATCCATCACCGTAGCCCCGTGCGTCTGCAACTGCACCAGATAGATCCCGCCCGGCGCCTCTCGCTCCGCCTTCCATTCCACTTCGTGAAGCCCTGCCGGCAGATAACCTTCCGACAGGTTGGCGATCAACTGGCCGTACGGGCCAAGTAACCTTATGCTCACCACTCCGGATCCGGGCAGGCGGAAGCCGATCCTGACGGTTTGCCCTGGAGCGCAAGGGTTGGGGTAGCTGGGATAAAGCCGGAGGGAGGCGGACGCTGCATCTTTTGGAACGGGTTCTTCGGTGTCTACTATCAAGGGCCTATTCCAATAAGGATTCCATCGTTTTTCGGCCAGGATATACCAGGCGGTGGCGCCAACGTGCAGGCGGTCGAAGTATTCCCAGGTGAGGCCGGTGGTGACCCCCTCGTGGCAGGCCGCCACGATGCCCATGCCGTCGGTGTTGGAAGCAGACGCCTGTGCCTGCCGCAGTTGATCGATATAATAGTCGTATCCTTCGAAATCGCTGATCATGTAGCAGGCCATGGCCATGTGGGCGGTGCCCTCGAACCATACGCCGTCCTGGTCCGTATCAAAATCGAAGCCGGTAAAGCCGTCGTGCGTTACCAGGAAATTTTCTTTCGCCCATTCGATAACGGGCTTGTACTGCTGGGCTTCCAGGACAAGCATGGCCCAGGACTGGGCGTCTTCCACCAGAGGCCCGTCGTAGTTGATGTCCCCAAAGTCGGTAGTGCCGATCCGGAAGAAAGGCCCGTCGGGGTCGAACATGGCCTCGATGAACTCTCTGGCGTGCTGAGCGCGCTCCAGCCACGGTTCGACGCCGGTGATGGAATCCATTTTGCTGAAGGCCGCATATACGTCGATATTGTGCTCGATGGACTTCCAGGAGACCTCGGAAAAGCCAAAACCTTCCGCTCCTCCGGTATAACCGGTGAAGCCGGTTTCATCCAGGCGTTGGGCGATCCATTCGCCCATACGCTCGGCGGAGAGAAGAAAATCTTCATCCAGGGTGTGCTCATAATAGGCGAGCATGGCGATCATGGCCCAGGCCATATTGCCGACGTGGGTGCTGGCGTTAAACTCATCAACTCCAATGGGCAGGGTAGGCTCGCCGGTATGTGGATGGATGAGCTCGCCGGAAATGTAGGCGTTGCGCAGGCGGTGGTCCAGAAGAGGGCCGGTAAAGACAATGTCGTTTTCCTGGCAGTAAATGAAGGCCCGGCCGATGGTTTCCGCTCTTTCCCAATCTTCTTCTGTACCTCTCAGCATAAAAGCCAGCATCGCCAGAGCATTGTCGTATACGAAGGCAGTATTTTGGAGAAAAAATTCGCTGCTGCGGATCGGCACATAACTCCGCAGGAAATGGGGTTCTTTTTTCCTTTCCGCTTTTGCTTCCTCCAGTAATTCATAGCGTACTTCGTCCAGGTAAAAGTGGCAGCCGTCCGGATTGTCGGCCTCGCTCATGGCGCAGATAAAGCCGTCTATCATATTGGACAGGTCGTTGGAGAGAGGAAGGTCAAAGATGATGTTATCCAGGTAAAAAGTACATCCATTGGGGCCGGGGTCGTTTTGATCGTTGAAAACGAAGCCAAAAGGCCCCCGGATGTTGGTGAGGCTGTCACAGCTCGTTAGGCCGATCTCGTATTGAGTCCATACGGTATCCAGGGTAACCCACCAGTCCTGTTCGGGTAGTTCGCCGCAGGAGTCAATACCATCGAGGCCGAAAAAGAATTTGATCTTCAGCCCCAGATGCTCGGGGTCGGTCCGCGCCCAAAACGTCAGCCGGGTGGCGCCGGTCAGGTCTAAACCGTTACTTTCTCCCCAGTTGCCTTCCGGATATTGCCAGATGATGCCGTTCCATCTCCAGAAATCATTCCCCGGCAGCCCGTTCCACGTTACCTTGAAGCAACTTTGTCCGGCGTAGGGGTTCTCCGCCCAGTGGGGGTCAACCATCATATTATTGACGCCGTTAAACCAGCCAGATGCGTAACCATGGTTATCGGAGCCGCTGTTCCCATCCAGGTAGACGGCAAAGTAATTGGTATGGAACAAGTCGAGGGAATACTCCTGCCATTCGTTGGTAAGTTCGACCACGCCGGTGCTCAGCAGGTCAAATGAGCTGTTGCCGCCTCCAACCTTGAAATCTACCTTCTCTCCGCCGTCGGCGCCCTTTGCCCGGAAGCTCAGGCGGAAGGCGCCGGTCAGGTCTCTTCCCGGCCAGTATCCCCAGTTGGTATCGGGATACAACCACTGTATGCCCGCCCAGTCGTACTCAGATGGAACAGAAGGGTCGTACTCGATCTCCATGCAGCTCCAGCCCGCATATTGCATCGAGTCGTTTTCCGTACTCAGTGTCAGTCCCGCATAATTGCCGATAAATGCCGGGTAATAGAGATTACCGCCGGATAGATGGTCAGTAAAAACGTCAAAGGTTTCGTGGTATTGGTCCATCACCTTATACAGGTGTTCATAGGCTTTCTCCACCTGCCCGATGGTTAGGCTGAAAGGGATGAGCAGTAACAAAATGGCCAGTTTTGTAGTGAGCGGTAATGTAAAATGCCGGTTCATAGTTGTCAGTGTTTTGGTGATTGGTTCAGATGTCTGTTTGCCCCTAATTGCATTTCTTGCAATGGATATTCCGCACCAGAATATTTTGCGCTACCAGTTCATAGGAAGTAAATACGATCGGGTTCCTTATATTCATCAAGTCGGCGTTGGCCCAGGCGCCCGGCGAGATGTCAATATCCCTCCACAAAGTATCGGGCAGGGTAAACTTTTTATCATACCGGATATTCGAAGTGTCTCTTATGCCGATATTAATAACTTCTCCGCCCATCTGCCCCCGGATCGCCAGCGCGAGCGTGTCACAGGAGGAGAGGTCCAGAAGTTCTTCCTTATTATGGTGAAGGAAGGCCGAACACCAGGCTCTTCCCGACGGAAAGTGTATTTCGAGTATGTCTCCTTCGGCCTTCAGGAACACAGAATCCGGATCGGCGCTATCGGCTGAAGCAACGCCGATATCATAATTGAAGAGAATCCTGCCATTCACAAAGAAGGGAAAATAGCACGGGGGAGGAGCGTCAATTGATTTCAGGTATCGGATATTCCGGGCGTATATGGTACTGGGTTCTTCTCCCCGAAAGACAAATTTCACCGGGGCGCGTATCCGGCGGAGGTCCACTACTTCGCCAAAGGTGTAAACAGGAAAGGAATAGGATGCCCATTCTTCAGGAATCTCCATAGCGAATTGAGGATAGACGTAATTTTGGTTGAGGTCCTCAATTTCCAAAGCGATATGGCTTCCCGCCTTTTCAGCTTTTAGTTCCAGCGCCATCCCTTTGTATCCTGAAAAATCTTCCGTCACCCTTTCCAGCGCCACCGCTCCGGCCACGATAAAGACGCTGCCGAACTCCTGGCCGGCGGGGTAGGCCATTTTCAGGTAGCCGTTCTTTACCTCCAGCCAGTCGTATTGCTTTTCTGAACTGGTCACGCCAATATCAAATCCCGGAGAGAGAATGTCGACAAAAATCGGGAATTCGTCTTCCAGCGGCCCTTTTTCCTTGAGGCAGGAAGGCATCGACAAGGCTGCCAGAAGCAGCAGGTGTAAAGCGCCCACCCGGTGCAGCAGCCGGAGAGAAGAAGATATTGTTGAATTATTGAAAATGTCCGGGTTCATTGGTGCGATTTTTTTGTAAACGGCCTTCAATCAGGAAGGAGCGTATCAGTATCTGGACAAAAATGAAAGCCAAATGGAGATTCCCCCCTGGATGTCGGATCTGGGCCGGTAGGAAGGCACATACCGGCCTCTGTCTATGTATCGTACCTGTAAAAATTCGAGGTAGGGAAAGGCCCTCAGGTTCCATTCTCCCATTTTGAAATGGCAGGGGTTAAAGTACCTGAAGCGGATGCCCATGCCATAAATGAACCGGTTATACCAATCCAGCCTGTTCCATGCTTTCCCGCCCAGGTCGATGATGGAGCGGTGGGTCAAATACAACTCCATCGGCGCTTTCCTGCTCAGTTTCATCCCGATGCCAAGCATAGCGTTCAGGCTCGACAAATAAAACCCTGTCTGGCCTACATTGTAAAAGCTGTTCCGGGAGTAGAACGCGCCGCCGGCAAGGCCTGTCCAGGCATAAAGAAAGGGCGAGCTATCCGGCCTGTCAGAACACAGCCTGGAATTGTCGAAGGACATATAGAACTGGAAGCCTGCTTTGAGGTCGCTTGTGGGCCGGTGCTCGGTAAAAAAGAACTCATTTTTGAAATAACGGATCTTTGACCCTTCTACAAAAAATTCGAGGTTCATATCCCGTTTGTCCAAAAACCATAGTTTTGGAATATCGGGAAAGATCTTCAGCCTCCCGCCGATTCCATAAACGGCATTGTTGTGCCAGTCTACTTTGTTCCAGACGTCGCTCCTTGTATCCTTTATAACAGTGCCCAGTACATAAGCCTGAAGCAACAGCTTATCCTGCTCTCCGGATACATCCCTTTTCCTCAAAGGCGTCAGGCCAATCCTGGCCGAAGGGTTCACCAACTGGAAATCAGTCAGGCCCTGAACGAAAAAATCATTATTGTGGTAAGCGCCGAGGATGCTTCCCTCCATCCAGAAACCCTGGCAAGAAAGAAGGAAAGGGCAGAAAATTAAGGCAAAGCCAATCCGGAGTGCCGAATTTCGGAATATGGGAAATAAGCTTGTGGTTCGATTGGTTTTTCTCACTGTCATTATTTTAACCGGTATACTGAATACTTATGATAGTGCGCCGGAATTCAGAGCGTGCCCATCATTCCCAAATGGCTCACTGCCGGAAAATTTTAGTGCAATCTTCGATTGAGGAGAGTAGAAAGTTGAAGTGGAACCTCGTCATTCGCCGGGTTCAGAATAAAGCTGCTTGTATCGTTTACGAACTCTTTAATGAAGCACAGCCGGGATTCAGATCATTTTTTTCGTTCATATCAAATTTATTAAACTTTCAGCCCGGCTGTTCGGGTTAACTTGTGGACGGCATTGTTGAACTGCCGGATGTACGGGAAAAACTTGTGGATGTAAATTCCGAATACTGGGCCTGCTTGCTGTCTTTGAAATACAAAAAACTGAATATCAGTAGATTGAAATGCATGCCGACAAGAAGGAGGTTCCTTCCGGACAACTAAAAGGGCAAAAGCGGATTTTTTTATTTAAATTATTCTAAAATTGGCCGCACGCCATGGTCCATTGGAATAATCATTCAGGCGTCCAGAAAATAACCTCCCGGCTTGAATTCTTCCTGAGGAGGCCTTTCTCATTCTTTTTTATCATCCTGGGGCCCTTGTTTTTTTATCTTCCATTATCCGGGCAGAATACCCGTTATTTGTTTAGCCACATCAATGCTGAAGACGGCCTGTATACCAGTGAAGTCATGAATGTATACCAGGACAGGTTCGGGTTCATGTGGTTTGCAACACTGGATGGGCTATACCGCTATAACGGCTATAATTTCAGGTATTTCTGCCATGAGGTGAGCGATCCGGAATCCCTGCCGAGTTCTTCCATTTTTTACCTTTTTGAAGACGGCGCCGGAGAGCTGTGGGTAGGAGGTTTGAGCACGCTGGCAAGGTTTGACAGAATAAAAGAAAAGTTTCATCGGGTTGAGCTTCCCTTTGAGGCGAACTTCAACTGGGCGCCTATTCCCGATAAGTTCGGCTATATCTGGATCACCCAGAATGACAGGTCAGAAAAGCAGAAAATATACCGGCTTCATGGTGCGACGGGTAAAACCGTTTTTCCGGATATTCCATCAATGGGGGAAAATGTGGAAAAGGCAATTCGCGATAAAGAGGGCAATATCTGGTGTTTTGATGAAACCGGCGCCTTTAAAATAGAATTCGGCGACACAGAAACTTTCCGGATCGGGAAAGTTTTTTCCAGGCATGAGGGCCTGGCCGGTGAGAAGATAAACCATCTTCATGTAGATGGGTTGGGCCGGCTTTGGGGAAGCACGCTTTCAGGGAAGGTGTTTTATTACCAGGGCCAGGGCGATTCGAGTTTTTCCTTTTTCGAACCCGTCGCCAGCTTTATCGATTGGAAGAGCACGGACATTCCCATTCAAAGCATTACGGAGGATGCCAAGGGAAACATATGGCTGGCAACGCGCTGGGCCATCCTCATAATAGACAATACTTCTTTTGAATTCGAGGTGGTTGAGCATGTGAAATGCGATGATCAAAGCCTTCCTGGTACGGGGATAAACGGTGTTTTTCATGGGCAATTTGGAGTACACTGGGTTTACCTCAACCTTGGGATAACGAAGATCCAGGAACAAAAAACCTGGTTCTCTCATTTTATCGTAGATGCGCTGGACCCCCTGTTCAACAGTAATAACAGCATCTTTGCTCTGTGCAGGGATAGCCGGAATGCATTTTGGGTAAGTGCTCCCCGATACGGGTTAATGAAGTTTGAGGAGTTTGACCCCTTGTCTGTCGGCAGCAAGGAAGTGCCGGCGAATGGCGCCCGGTTCGAAAAGCATAGTGTCTCCTACATAATGGAGAGCAGCTCCGGCAATCTGTGGTTCTCTACTTTTTCGGACGGACTGCTGGAATTTAACCCGGAGAATGAAAAGTTCTCGGTATATAGGCAGGATACCGGCCAACCTGGTAGCCTGTCACAGGATAGGGCTATCCGTGAATTGGTGGAGGATGAAAAAGGGAGGGTCTGGATTGCCAGAATGAACGGTATTAGTGTCTACAATCCCTCCACAGAGGCCTTCAATAATTATAATTTTCCGGGCAGGGCCTATCCCAAAGACCAATACCATACCTTTGCTATACATATAGACAGGTCCGGGAGGTTATGGGCCGGGGCCTCAGGTGATAAATTCTATGCTTTTGACCGGGAGGATGAGAAATTTACCGAATATGATGCCTCCTTCTCCCACGGAATACTCTTCATCCATGAAGATACGGTGCTCCGTCAATTACTACTGGGTACCCATGGCCATGGGGTTGCCGTATTTGACCTGGCTACCAATCAATTCCAGGATTTCCTGAGCCGAAAGGATGGCCTTTCCGGAGGTGTGGTTTACAGCATCCTCCAGGATGATAACAGAAACCTATGGCTGGCCACCAATAAGGGCATTTCGAAAATTAATATGGACTCAAAGTCAATACTCAACTACGGGCGCAAGGATGGCCTGCCTTTTGAGGATTTTAACTCGGGAGCTTATGCCAGGGACAACGAGGGCAGGTTGTTTTTCGGTGGAGCTTATGGAGTGGTGTTCTTTCATCCCGGTGTGGTCAAAAGCCTTGAACCCTCTTTCCAGCCCAAATTATTGCTGGCCTCCTGTAGCGTTTTTGGGAAAGAGGTTGTCCTCGACAAACCTATCTATGAAATGGAGGAGATCGTGCTGTCTTCCGCTGATAATTACGTGGAGTTTGAACTTTCCGTAATGGATTTCACCTTTCCAAGCGATATCAAATATAAGTACAGGCTGGAAGGCTGGGACAACAGGTGGACGGAATGGAGCGATAACAACACTGCGGTGTACGCCAATCTGAGCCCCGGGAAATACATCTTCAGAGCAATGGGTACCAATGGCTATGGAGAGCCTGTCAGCCGGCAATTGGCTGTACGCCTGAAGATCGTCCCGGCTTTTTTTGAAAGAAAATTGGTGCGATATGCTCTGGGAGCTTTCCTGGCCCTGTTGGCCGTTTTTTTCCTGGCCCGGTATTTCAGAAGCAGGCAAAGGGAGAAGATACGTAATCTGCAAATAGAGGAAGAACGCCTGCGAAATGAAGTAAAGGAGGCATGGCTGAAGGCCTGGCGTACTCAAATGAACCCCCATTTTATGTATAATACATTGAACGCCATAAGCGGCTCCATAGTCGAGGAAGACAGCCGAAGTGCAAGCCGCAACCTTTCAGATTTTGCAGAGCTGATGAGGATAATCCTGGACCATTCCGATTCCACTATGGTTACTTTGTCCGAAGAAATAAAGTTTTTAAATTTATACGTCAAGCTCCAGAAGCTGCGAAAAAGAGCGGCATTTGAATTTGCAATTACCGTTGACCCTGCATTGGATGAAAAAAAACATTTAATCCCCTCCATGATCGTCCAGCCTTTCGTGGAGAATTCGATAATGCACGCTTTTGAGGGTAGAGATACTCAGGGAAAATTGCAGGTAGAATTTAAAAAAATGAAAGACAAGTTGGTTTGTACGGTAAGGGATAACGGCGTCGGCTGGAAAAAATCCTTCAAACCCGAACACCTCAACTTGGCAGGGAGAAAATCCAGGGGCATCAGAAATGTTCTGGGCCGGCTCAGAATACTTAATGACCTGTATCAAATCGAATCAGAGGTAAAAATCCAGGACATAGCCGAAAGCCACCCGGATGAAACGGGTACAATGGTTGTTATCAGCCTAAACCTCAGGAGCGTCCCTGTTTGAGTTCAGCCGCCAAAATATTCCAATAATGCGAACAATTATCATTGAAGACGAACTGGGAAGCAGAGAAACGCTAAAAAAATTCCTCGATAAATACTGTCCCGATATTGTTGTCAGTGGTGAAGCGGGCAATTTGAAAGAAGCTCTTGAGGTTATTGAAAGGGAGGTGCCCGATCTGATCTTTTTAGACGTCCGACTCTCCGCTCAGGAAAATGGTTTTCAGATCCTGGATAATACGGGGAACTTCGACTTTGAGGTCATATTCCTTTCCGCATATAAGGAGTATGCCTCCCAGGCATTTCGTGAAAATGCCTGCGATTACCTTTTAAAACCCATAAATCCCGATTTCCTGCAGGAAGCAGTCAACCGGGCAATAGAACGCCGAAAGCAAAAGAAACAGGAAGTCATCCTCAAAAAACTGAATAAGCAGTCGCTTAAATTCAAAATCCCCCTGCATGGAGGTTTCGAGCTTATTTCCATTAAGGATATTTTAATGTGCAAAGCCAGCAACAGCTCTACCACTTTCTTCTTTTTGAATGGGAGAAAGAAAGTCGTTTCTCGCGAGCTGTTAGAGGTCGAAAAAATGCTTTCCGATTATGACTTTGTGAGAATACACCGTTCTTATATCATTAATCTGGCCTATGTCAAAGCCTTTAAAAATGGTTTCATTACCTTGACTGAAGAGGTGGAAGTTCCTGTTTCCAAATCTTATAAAGAAACCTTTTTGGAAAGGATCAGAAATTATTCAATTTAGCTTGTTTGTCCGCCAGGCCCTTAATCATAACTGATCCGGCCGCGGATGGTTCCGTCCCTGCGGTGGATGATCACATCGGCACGGGCGCAAAGGCATTTGGAAGTGGCCCGCCGTACACTCCAAAATTTATAGCTAAATTTGCTGCATCCGGCTATTCTATGATCCGTATGACCTAAATCAATCCAGTTATGAGGCTATCTACTCTTTTGCTTTGCGCGCTTATCCTATTGCCGCTTGCCCTTTTCTCCCAGGCGCCCTATGCCCGGGCCACCATCCACCTCAACGGCCATTTGCCCGGCGAACTGGCGGCCGCCGGGATAGACATCACCCACGGCATCTGGGACGGGCAGGGTAAGTTCACCTCCGAATTCTCGCAGGAGGAGCTCCGGCGGCTGCGCCAGGCCGGGTTCTCCGCCGACATCCTTATTGCCGATGTACAGGCCCACTACCTGGAACAGAACGCCCGCCTGGCCCAGGAATTGGAGCTGCGCTCCGATGGCGATAGTTGCGACGCCGTAGTGGCCAGGCAGTATCCCTACGCCATCCCCGAGCATTTCGTCCTGGGCTCCATGGGCGGCTTTTACACCTACGAGGAGATGCTGGACCAGCTCGACGCTATGGCGGCGGAATATCCCCACCTGATCTCCGCCCGGCAGCCCATCGGCGATGTCCTGACCCACGAAGGGCGCCCCATCTACTGGATGCGCCTGTCCGATAACCCCGATGTGGACGAGGATGAGCCGGAACTGCTGTACACGGCCCTGCACCACGCCCGGGAACCGAACAGCCTCTCCCAACTCATCTTCTTTATGTGGTATGTGCTGGAAAACTACGACAAGGACGCCGAGGTCCGCGCCCTCGTCGACCACACCGAACTGTACCTGGTGCCCTGCATCAATCCGGACGGCTACATACACAACCAAACTACCGACCCGGACGGCGGCGGCTTCTGGCGCAAGAACCGCCGCGATAACGGAAACGGGACTTTCGGGGTAGACCTCAACCGCAATTACGGCTTCGAGTGGGCTGCCGGCTCCGGTTCCTCCTTCAATTCCGGCTCCCAAACCTATCACGGGCCGGAACCTTTTTCCGAGCCGGAAACCCGGGCCATCCGGCAGCTGTGCCTGGAGCATGACTTCCGCATCGCCCTCAACTACCACACCTTCAGCAACGTGCTGATCTACCCCTGGACGCACACCGGAGAGTACACCCCCGACCAGGAGGCCTTCGGGCCCCTCGCGCAGGAAATGTCCTACCAGAACTTCTACGGTATCGGCACCATTACCGAGACGCTGGGATACCTGGCCAACGGCAGCTCCGACGACTGGATGTATGGCGAGCAAACCGAAAAGAACAGGATACTGGCCATGACTCCCGAGGTGGGCGCCTCCTTCTGGCCTACCATCGACCGCATCGAAATCAACTGCCTGGCCACCATGCACATGAACCTCACCGGGCTGCGGGCCGTGCACAACTACGCCTTGCTGGATTATCCAAAAGTGCGGTACGTCACCAGCCGGGTGCAGGCTCTTGACTATACCCTGCGCCGCATCGGCCTGGCAGACGGGCCGTTTACGGTGAACCTGGCGCCGCTTTCTTCCAATGTCGCCAGTACCGGCGATCCGCGGGCTTATCAGCTGGAATTGTGGGAGTCCCGCGCCGGCAGTTTCCCCGTCGTTTTGAGCGATGACATTGCCGACGGCGAAGAAGTTGTCCTTCTGCTGGAACTGGACAACGGAACCTGGATCCGCCGCGATACCCTGCGCTGGATCTATTTTGACGGTCAATCCGGGTACCTGGATGAGATCAGCAGCGCCGGCGAATGGCAGCAGGAAGAAACCGGCTGGGGCCTGACGACGGAGCAGTATTTCTCCCCGCCCTCCTCCTTCACCGATTCTCCGGATGGCGACTACGAGCTCGTCTCTGAGAACTACCTGACGCTGAACAAACGAATCTACATTCCGGACCCGGAAAAGGCAATCCTCTCCTTCAAGGCTCAGTGGAGCCTCTCCCGGGAGCAGCCCGATTTCGCCCAGGTGCTGCTCTCCGTCAACGGCGGCGATTTCTTTCCCCTTTGCGGGAAATACACCCAGCGCCTCTACTATACCGATGTCGACTGGACGCCCGCCTACATGAACCGCATCTGGCCCTGGGTGGAGGAGGAGGTCAGCCTGGCGCCCTACGTAGAGGCCGGCGACAGCATCTCCATACAGTTCCTCATGATATCCGCCGGCGGCACAGCGGATGGATTCTACTTCGACGACCTGATCGTAGATCTCGGAGAATCCGCTATTTCCGGCCCCCTCACCCTGAGGCCCGGTGATTTCAACACCCTTTCCATCTACCCCAACCCCGCCCGCGAGCAGGTGACGGTGGAGCTGTTCGTTCCGGATCCACCGGCCGGCGCCCCCCGCCTGGAGGTGTACAACGGCCTGGGGCAGCGGGTGGAGGTGCGCCTCTTTCCGGCTGCCGACAGGGGCAAGTCCCGCCTGCTGCTGGATACCCGGGGCTGGGCGCCGGGCTTGTACTGGCTCAGGCCGGGTGGGGGAGGAGGGGCTTTTGGCGCTCAGAAGCTGTTGGTAACAAAATAATTTCAGGGAAAGGTTGCATTTTAAAAATATACCCTTTACATTTGCATGCCCATTCAAACAGCGGAAAAAGTCCGCTGGGGAACTTCGCAGCGAATCGCTTGTTTAATGATTAGACGAAGCCGTTCGCGGCGGTTAAATAACATCGCGGAGTGGAGCAGTTGGTAGCTCGTCGGGCTCAAGATGCTGATCCGTTGTGGTTCCGGTTTCCACCAAGCCGGTTCCGAAGCGCGCGAAGCGCGAAGCAGCAGGTCTTGCAAGGGCTGCCTCGGCAGAAATGCCGGGGTGATTTTCCGTCAAATTCGGGGAAACCTGTGGTGTGGTAATCCCGAGCCAAACCGTGACGACTTGTTCGTCACGGGAGGTGTAGAGACTTAACGGCGGACACCCTCCTCCCGAAAAGGAAAGGGTGAAGAGAAAGTCCAGGTTACAAACGCTGGCATTTCCCGATAGTTATCGGGACCAGCGGCAGCGAAAGCTGTAGTGGCATGCATAACCCGAAGGTCGCAGGTTCGAGTCCTGCCTCCGCTACTAAAAAGCCCTGTAAGTCTTTGATTTACAGGGCATTTGTTTTTTATGGTGGCTACCCGTCTAAGGTTGGACACTATTGATAGCCAAAGGGTTGCGCAAAGCCTAAAGCCATTCCGACTTCCGCGTTCCGACTTCCGACTTTTGTCCAACGCTAGACCGCTGGCCTTTTATGGTCGTTATTTTGGTTTTAGATTATCTGATAAACTCCATAGCATTCTTTATTCTCTGGCTTCGCCAAATCCATCGGGCGGGAGGCGCATGGCCGATGCGTTTTTTGGAGTAGTAAGATAGAGAAGA
>JAGFJE010000072.1 GCA_024103175.1 Phaeodactylibacter sp. | reverse complement strand
ATCTGGACTTTGGACGTGCAGCCATTTTAAGTCGGAAGTGGGACCGTCTGGTCAGCCGGTTAAAAAGTCGGAATTCGGAATTTGGGCCAGAATGGGCGCTCAACGCCTTCTTTTACTCCCTGCCTGCCAGGCCGCCAAGGCTTGCCTGGCGGGTAGGCTGGCGTCAGTCGCTTCGCTCGTGTCCGCCTTCCGCCCCGTCTTCGCTGCGCTCTTCCGGGTAAACTTCCGATTTACTCACTGCCTGCCAGGCCGCCAAGGCTTGCCTGGCGGGCAGGCAGGCGTCAGTCGCTTCGCTCGTGTCCGCCTTCGACGTCGGTACGTCCAAAGTCCAGACTGGAATGCCAGACACAAATCAACAAATTACGAATCCCCTAATCAACGAATCAACGAATCCCGAATCAACAAATCAACAAATCAACGAATCCCGAATCAATGAATCCCGAATCAACAAATCAACGAATCAACGAATCAACAAATCAACGAATCAACGAATCCCGAATCCCCCAACCGCTTTCCCGCCACCACGATCCGCTCCTGTTTCCTCTGTTGTTCGAGCACGGCCGGCGCCGCCGCCCGGGCTTCGCAGTTGGAGATGCTGCAACGTTCGCAGGTGGTGTTTACGATGCGGGTGTTCATGCCCGGGCTGTCGAGGAAGCGGAAGAGCTGCCGCAGGGTGTCATTGACGAGCAGGCCGATGGTGACGCTGGTGCCCCGCGCGGGGTTTTGGAAATCGGGTTTGGCGACGGAGATGCACAGGTAGCGGTTGGGCGTTTCCCAGTACTGGGAGATCTGGGCGTCGGCCGCCGGAGCCGTATCGTTGTGCAACTGCTGGTTGGCCTTTACCTTTTTTATGATGTTGACCGATACCCAGCGGCGGCAGTAGTGCTCGTTGAGTTCGTTGGCGTAAGGGTTGTGCAGTTGAGAAAGGTGGAGTTCTTTGGTCATCTGGAAGTGCTGCAGGCCTTCGTCGCCGACCAGGCGGAGGAAGAACAGGTCCTTGATGCCGAAGTGGCGGGGCAGCAGGTTGGTCAGCCGTTGCAGCAGCATCTCGGGGGTGACGTCATATTTGTCCAAAAGGCGGAGGAAGGCCTCCGGCTCCCAGTTGGGCTTGCCGGCGAAGGTGCGGATATCTTCCACCATGCGGTGCTCATCCATGAGCAGGGCCACCGAGAAGTAGGAAGCCTTGAAGTTGTTGAGCAGGCGCTCGAAGGAATCCGCTTCGACGATGCGGGTGAAATAAGGGCGGTCGGCAAACTGCAGGTACTGAAAGGCCAGCTCCCTGCCCAGCAGGAAGTGCTCCTGGGCGCTGCTCAGCCCCCTGTTCAGAAAAAGGGTTTTCTGCCCGGAAGAATAAAAGGAGCGCTGCCGCCTCAATTCTTTTTCCTGCGGCATGGCCTGGCGGTCCGTCTTCACCCCGAATTTATCCCGGAGCAACCCCTCCAGAAAAGGCGTGGTGTAGGGGAGCGTGCCCTTGACGCCGAAATCTTCCCGGAATTGCCGGACGGCGGTTTCCAACTCCTCAAAATAATTGTCGTACATATCCTGATAAGAGCGCAGGGCCGTCATATAAAGATGTTCCCGCTGCAGCTGATAGTTGCGGGTGATCTTGAAAAGCGTGCTGATGAAGGCGTTGACCTTGTCCGGCGTATTGGAAAAGAGTTCGAACAGCTTATCCGGGCTGATGCCGAACAGCTCCAGGGGGAACTCCTTGACGAAGTCCGAAGTGAGCAGGTCGATAACGGGCTGAAGCTTTTTGGAGGCCCGCGTGGAGACCATGAAGTCGTAATCGACCCCCAGGGCCTGAGCCATGGCGTTGATCTTATCTACCTTCGGGTACTTCTTCCCCTTTTCTATGTCGTGCAGATAAGATTTGGAAAGGCCGGCCCGCTCGGCCAGTTCCTCCAGCGAAAGGCCCTTCTGCTGGCGGAGGTATTTGGCCTTGAAGCCGAAGATCATCTTGATGATTGCCTGTTGTTCAAGCATGAAGGAATGAGTGAATGAGTGAATGAGTGAATGATGGCATCCCAGGCAGGAAAATCCTCCGGGTTGAAAACTTGGGCGAATGAGTTTCAGGGAAGGCTATTGGCCTTCGCTTTCCATAGTGGAGTGCATGTAGCGCAATATTCGTTCCATCATTCATTCGTTCCATCATTCCTTTTGATCCAAAGATACAAAATTGTGGAAAAAAAATAATTAGCGGAATTTCCGCTTTTAGAGAAAAAATTACCATATTGCGGACTGTAACGAAAAAGCATCATGAATATGGAGACGATTATCGCTAAACAGTACACAGCAATTGATGGATTGACGATCAAGGGGAAATTCCGCACTCCCTACGAAGCCATTCTGAATAAGGAAGCGCAGCAGTTCCTCCTTGAGCTGCACCGGCGCTTCAACGGCCGCCGCAGAGAATTGCTGGCCCGTCGGGAAGAACGGCAGCAGGAGATCAACAACGGCAAGATGCCGGGCTTTCTACCCGAGACGAAACACATCCGGGAAAGCGAATGGACGGTGGCCCCCCTGCCGGCCGACCTGCTGGACCGCCGCGTGGAGATCACCGGGCCGGTGGACCGCAAGATGGTCATCAACGCCCTCAACTCCGGGGCCAAATGCTTTATGGCTGATTTTGAAGACAGCAATTCCCCCACCTGGGACAACAACATGCAGGGGCACATCAACCTGATCGATGCCGTCAACCGCACCATTACCTTCGGAGCCCCCGAAACCGGAAAGAAATACCAACTCAACGATAAGATAGCCACCTTGTTAGTCCGGCCCCGCGGCTGGCACCTCGAAGAAAAGCACCTGCTCGCCGATGGCGAGCCAATGAGCGGCAGCCTGGTGGACTTTGGCCTGTTCTTTTTCCACAATGCCAAAAACCTGATCGCCAATGGCTCGGGCCCCTATTTTTACCTGCCCAAGCTGGAGAGCCATCTGGAGGCCCGCCTGTGGAACGACGTCTTCGTCTTCGCCCAGGGCTACATCGGCATCCCGCAGAAAACCATCAAGGCCACCGTACTGATCGAGACCATCCTGGCTGCTTTCGAGCAGGATGAGATCCTGTACGAACTGCGCGGCCACTCTTCAGGGCTCAACTGCGGGCGCTGGGATTACATTTTCTCCTTCATCAAAAAGTTTCGCAAACTGCCGGGGTTCGTGATGCCCGATCGCGCACAGGTCACCATGGGCGTGCACTTCATGAAGTCCTATTCTCAGTTGGTGATCAAGACCTGCCACCGCCGCGGCGTACATGCTATGGGCGGTATGGCGGCGCAGATCCCGATCCGTGGGGACGAGGCCGCCAACGGGAAGGCCATCGAAAAGGTGCGCGCCGATAAGGTGCGCGAGGCCCGCGACGGCCACGACGGCACCTGGGTGGCCCACCCCGGCCTGGTGCCGGTGGCGACGGAGGTTTTTAACCAGTACATGCCGGAAAAGAACCAGATCGCCAATAAGCGGGAAGATGTGAACGTCACCGCCGAGGATCTGCTGAAAGTGCCGGAAGGCGCCATCACCGAGGAGGGCCTCAGGCTCAATATCAACGTCGGCATCCTTTACATCGAGAGCTGGCTGCGCGGAACCGGCGCCGCCGCCCTCTACAACCTGATGGAGGACGCCGCCACCGCCGAGATCTCCCGTACCCAGATCTGGCAGTGGATCCACTCCGGCGCCAAGCTGGATGATGGGCGGGAGATCAACTACGCCCTCTACCGCTGCCTGCTTCCCAGTGAGCTGGAGAAGATCCGGGAATACGTGGGAGAAGAGGCTTATGAGAACGGCCGCTTCGAGGAAGCCATCAACCTATTCGACCGGCTGATCGGGGAGGACGAGTTTACGGAGTTCCTGACCCTGCCGGCTTATGAGCTGATCGATTAATGGAACGCGGATTGGCACGGATGCGGCGGTTTTTCGCGGATTGGAAGCCCTCAGTGGTTCTTCGTGCCTTCGTGCCTTTGTGGCAAAAAAATCTTTCGCTAATAACTTCAAAACAAACAAAAAAAAAATGCAGCAGCAAGACATCAAAGTACAGCAACTACTGACCGATTGGTTGACGAATCCCCGTTGGGAAGGCATTCAGCGCCCGTACACGGCCGAAGAGGTGGCCAAATTGCGGGGCAGCCTTCAGATAGAATATACGCTGGCGCGGGAAGGCGCCAAGAAATTCTGGCACAAGCTGCACACCCAGCCGGTAGTTTCCGGCCTGGGGGCGCTGACCGGCAACCAGGCCGTGCAGGAAGTAGCGGCCGGCCTGGATACCATCTACCTCAGCGGCTGGCAGGTGGCCGCCGATGCCAACCTGGCCGGCGCCATGTACCCCGACCAGTCGCTATATCCCGCCAACTCGGTGCCGGATGTGGTGCGCCGCATCAACAACGCCCTGCGCCGCCGCGATCAGATCCAGTCCGTCAGCGGTGAAGGCAACATCGACTGGTTCGTGCCCATCATTGCCGATGCCGAGGCCGGCTTCGGCGGCAACCTCAACGCCTACGAACTCATGCTGAGCATGATCGAGGCGGGCGCCTCCGCCGTCCACTTCGAAGACCAGCTCTCCAGCGCCAAGAAGTGCGGCCACCTGGGCGGCAAGGTGCTGGTGCCCACCCAGGAAGCCGTCAACAAACTGGTGGCCGCCCGCCTGGCCGCCGACGTGGCCGGCGTGCCCACGGTGCTCATCGCCCGCACCGACGCCGACGCCGCCAACCTCATCACCTCGGATATCGACGAGCGCGACCGCCCCTTCGTGATCGGCAATGAGCGCACCTCGGAAGGCTTCTACCACGTGAAGAACGGCATCGAGGCCTGCATCAGCCGCGGCCTGAGCTACGCCCCCTACGCCGACCTGCTGTGGATGGAGACCTCCCATCCGGACCTGGGGCAGGCCCGCGCGTTCGCCCAGGCCATCCACGCCGAGTTCCCGGGCAAGCTGCTGGCCTACAACTGCTCGCCCTCCTTCGACTGGGCCGCCAACCTGAGCGCAAAGGAAATGCTGACCTTCCGCGAAGTCCTGGCCGAGCTGGGCTACCGCTTCCAGTTCATCACCCTGGCCGGCTTCCACGCCCTGAACACTTCCATGTTCGAGGTGTCGAAAGCCTACAAGGCGCGCGGTATGGCCGGCTACAGCGAGCTGCAGGAACGCGAATTCGCCCTGCAGGGCGCCGGCTTCCAGGCCGTCAAGCACCAGGCTTTTGTAGGAACCCAGTACTTCGACTTTGTACAAAATACCGTGCAACAGGGGCAGTCGTCGACCGTGGCTATGGCGGGCAGTACCGAGACGGAGCAGTTCCACAACTGATGAATACAGTTTGCTTTTTGCAATAACTATCTCTCATTCTTTTTGACATGGAATTCCGGCCGGCCCCCAGGGCGGCCGGTTTTTTTTGGACAATACCGTTGTTTTGGCAAGACTTGTTTAAATTGTGCCGACATGGCCATTTTGAATGTGAGGGTCATGGCATTCAGAAAAATAAGATCTAAAATCAACGTTAACT
>JAGFJE010000038.1 GCA_024103175.1 Phaeodactylibacter sp. | reverse complement strand
GACAGGAAGTACAGGCTAGACTTTGGACGTGCAGCCATTTTAAGTCGGAAGTGGGGCCGTCTGGTCAGCCGGTTAAAAAGTCGGAAGTCGGAATTTGGGCCAGAATGGGCGCTCAACGCCTTCTTTTCCGCCTTCCGCCTTCCGATTTCCGCCTTCGACGTCGGTACGTCCAAAGTCCAGTATTTCTTTAGAAATTAATCAATAAAAACTATGAATACCCGGTTCCTTTCCACTTTTCGGCAACCCATCGCTTTTTTGAAAAAAGGCGTGCCTAACTCCTTCCTGCTGAGCATTTTCCACTTCCAGGCCGGCGCCCGGTCCGGTTGTCATCATTTCAAATCACTGGAGATGAAAAAACGAAGTTTATTCCCGAATGCAAAAACGGAGGCTCAAAAGACAAATTCCCGAAACACAGGCGGCAGCCGGCGTCCTATGCTGCGTCTGCTGCATCTGAACCTGTGCCTGGCGGCCATACTCGGCTTCGGCGGGAGCGGGGTGGACGCCCGGCCGGAAGTGGCGCTGGCGGCGCCGGCTGTCATTGGCGTGGCAAAAACCGCCACGCCCAATGGCGCCGAGGTAACGTTCGATCTCTACCTAGAGAATTTGGGCACATCCTCCCTAAGCAGTGTTGCTTTGACCGAAGATCTGGACGCAGTATTCGGCGCAGGGAACCACATGATTGTGAGTTTTCCCATTTTTATTATGGATCCAGGCACCATCACGCTCAACGGCGGCTTTGACGGGAGTTCGGACACGGAGATTTTAGCTTCGGGTAGTAGTAGTCTGTTCGTTGGCGGGACGGCGCATATCCGATTTGTGGTCAATGTCACAACCGTCACCGATGTTGGCTTTGGTTGTGGCGTTTATTCCAATCAGGTCACCGCCTCGGCAGAAGGGGGCACGGTTTCTGATCTTTCCGACAGCGGTACCGACCCCGATCCCAACGGCAATGGAGATCCGGCCGAATCTGGCGAAAATGACCCCACAACTTTCACGGTGGCCGTCACGGGCCCCATTGCCGACCTTTCGATCACCAAATCGGATTCGGCCGACCCGTTGAATGCGGGCGGGGCGTTCAGCTATTCGCTCGATGTCAGTAATGCCGGTCCTTCCACAGCAACGAGCATCAGCGTCAGCGATCACTTGCCGGCCGGCTTCGGGTTCGTCAGCGCCTCGGGGACCGGTTGGAACTGTGGCGAATCGGGCGGCATTGTCACCTGCACACGTGCCAGTTTGGGTGTGGGCGCGGCCCCGTCGATCACGATCAATGTGACAGCGCCGGGATCAGCCGGCAATATCACCAACACGGCGTCGGTAAGCGCCGCGGAGATAGACTGCAACCCTGCCAACAACAGCAATTCGGAAAGCACGGCCATCACCGTCCCGCCAGGCTTTGCCAAGGCCTTTTCGCCCGACATCATTGGCGAGGGAGGCGTCAGCACGTTGACTTTCACCATAGACAATACAGCCAATCCGGCGGCGGCTACTTTCCTCGATTTCACCGACAACCTGCCCGCAGCCGTGACCGTTGCCATGCCGGCAAACCCGTATACGACCTGTATCGGAGGGACACTGACGGCTCAGGCTGGAACCTCGGTGATTTCTTACAGCGGCGGTACGGTAGCGGCAGGGGCGAGTTGCACCGTGCGAGTCGATGTGGCCAGCAGCACGCCGGGAATGCATTTGAACTCGACCGGCGACCTCACTTCCTCCCTGGGCAACAGCGGCATGGCCACCGATGCGTTGCATGTCAACGCTATCATCTATGTGGACCAGGATGCCATGGGCATGGCCAACGGCCTGTCGTGGACTGATGCCTTCACCGACTTGCAAGCTGCACTGGCCATTGCCCAGAGCGGCGACGAGATTTGGGTGGCCGAAGGGGTCTATAAGCCCACCGCCGGCGCCGACCGTACCATTTCTTTTGTGATGAAAAACGGCGTGGCCATCTACGGTGGCTTCCCCAACACCGGCGACCCTACTTTTGCAGACCGGGACTGGGCGTCCTATGAAACCATCCTCAGCGGCGACCTGCTGGGCGATGACGGGCCCAATTACGCCAACCGCAGCGATAACAGCTACCACGTCATCTACAACAATGGCCTGGACAACAGCGCCGTGCTTGACGGCTTCACCATCACTGGTGGCAACGCCGATGCTTCCTCATTTCCAGGCCAAAGCGGCGGCGGGATGCACAATTCCTCCTCTTCTCCATTGGTGAAAAACTGCACCTTTTCCGGCAATTCGGCCGACAGCAGAGGCGGCGGGATGTACAACACCTCCTCCTCCCCGTCCTTGACCAATTGTGCATTTAATCAAAATGCAGCAAATACTGGCGGCGGTATTTCAAACAATAGCGGTTCTTTGGTCAATCTAACGGACTGTATCTTCATTCAAAATTCCGCTACCGGGGGATATGGCGGTGCTGTTCAAAATACGGAAAGTTCGCCGGGCGCTGCTGTTAATTGCGTATTTACCGGCAATACTGCCGCATTCGGTGGCGCCGTATCGACAGGGTCTTCTTCCCAACTGACCAACTGTACTTTCCAGGGCAATACCGCCTCCGGTTTGGGCGGTGGTTTGTACAGCACCATTAATTCTTCACCCGTTGTTACCAACTGCATATTCTGGCAAAACACGGGCACTGGAAAAAGTATGTTCAACGATCCGGGCGCACCACAGGTCAGCCATACCCTCCTGGAGGAAAATGGATGCCCGCCGGGAGCGGCCTGTGGGGCAGGAGTAATCTTTGGACAAGACCCGCTCTTTATCGATCCCGCCAACGGCGACCTGCGTCTGCAAGCCTGCTCCCCCGCCGTCGACGCCGGCGACAACAGCGCCAATACCACCACAGCGGACCTGGCCGGCAACCCGCGGGTAGTGGACGCCGCCGGCGCGGCTGTCATCGACATGGGC
>JAGFJE010000026.1 GCA_024103175.1 Phaeodactylibacter sp. | reverse complement strand
GAACGTTTTAATATACCCTTTCCCCCTACTGCAGAATATGCCAGACGCCGGCTCGTCCCCCGCTTTCCCCTCAAAAATACAACTGCACCCCCTGCGCCACCGCCAGCACCAGGAACAGCCCGCTGAGAAAATAATTCAGGTTGCGGGCGAAGAAGTTGGCGCGCTTCAGGATGAACTGGGCGAAGCGGGCGTAAGCCGCAAGGGTGGCGAAAGCGCCGGCGGCAATTCCACCGACAAAGAGGAGATGGAATGGGGCGTGCAGGTGGACCAGGCCCTCGGCCTTCAGCAAAGTACCCATGGTGAAGAAGAAGGGAAGGTACAATGCATTCATACCGGCTACGGCCATGCCCACCAGATAGGGGCGCCCTTTGCGGTTGCTGGCCTTTACTTCCCTGGTGCGCAGGGCCTGGTAGAAAAAAAAGAAGGCCAGCGCCAGGAAGAGCCCTGCTGAGGCCGCCCGGATATAGGTAAACACTTCCGGGTGGCGGCTCAGGTAGCCGGCAAAGGCAACGGCGATGTAGGCGTGAAAAAAAATGGTCGTTGAACTTCCGGCGCTGTACCACAGGCCGCCCCGCATACCCTGCTTGATGCTGACGGTCACGGAAGTCATATTGACCAGGCCGGGCAGGGAAATGCCTACCGATGACAACAGGAAACCGAAGAGTAGAGGCTTGATATAATCCATCGGGGAAATATACGGAAAATTGGCGCTCCACTCAATCACTCCCCGTCTTCGCTTTAGGCTCTTCCGGGTAAAATTCATTCCTTCCTTTCTTTGAACCGCAGGGCGTAGAACCGGTTGCCCAGTTCCCGCGACGGTTCATCGAAGAAGAACAGAACGAAGGCCGTGCCGGCGCCGTCCTTGTGCAGGGCCAGCAGCTCGCAGTGGTTCCAGCCGGCAAAGCCCGGCTTGGGCCGGAAGAAGTACTGCATGCCCCAGTCGGCATTAAAAAAGCCGGACAATGCCTTCGGGTCGACTTCCCTGCCGGCAATGAGGTACTCCGGGTTGTTGGTGGCCAGGTGCGCCGCCAGGCGGGAGGCTTCAACGTGCGGCACGTCAGCTGTGGGAAGCGCTGCCTCATAGGGGCGGATGAGGTAGCGGATCTCGATGCCCTCCCTGCGCGAACGAATGGCGAAATCGCAGGATAAAAAAGGGTTGTTTCTCCCCGGGGCCGGTTTGTAGCGCGACTCCACCGGCTCGATAAATTCAATGCCGGCCTGGTCCAGCAACTCCAGAAACCGATCGTTCACCCGGACTTGCCCCCGGGTGCTGCCGGCGGCCAGGAGTAACAGCGCCAGGGCCAGTATTTTGTGCTTCATCATGAACCTCTTGTTTGACAGGCAATTATGAACATGGGCTTTATGGGTTCGTTCTATAAGAAATAAGTTACTAAAAAAACGACACGATGAAAATGAGAACCATCAGATATTTAACTATTGCTCTGGCCGGATTCCTATTTGTGGCCTGTCAGCAGACCCCAAAACAGGAAGCGCAACAAGAGAACGACTACCGGTTTGAAGGCCTCGCTGTTTCGGATGAGGTAGACGTGCTGACAAATTATGCCGCCAATACGCTGCTCTCCATTCAACTGGCAGACGTTGCGGCCCAGAATGCAGAGATGGAACCGGTGCGTTCTTTAGCCGCCGCCATTGCCAAGGACCACCGGCAGCTATATAATGAACTGGAGAAACTGGCCGCCAATTTAAGTATGGCCCTGCCCGCCCGCCTTTCCGAGGAACAGAAAGAAACTGTTGATCTGCTGAAATCGAAAAGTGGAAAGGAGTTGGATGAAAGCTACCTCGATATGGTAGTGGGCTATCATGAAGCCTTTTCCGACAAAATGGAAAATATCATCGAAGATGCCACCCACGAAAGCGTGATGGACTTTGCCCGCCTCGTGGATTCGCACCAATACGTACACCTTAACGAGGCCAAAAAGTTGAAAATGGAATTAGATGCCTGATGAATCAGGTATAACAGCTTGAGCCGTCCCGGTTCAGAAACCGGGACAGCAAGTTTTTCGGGCTGCACCCGCCGACAGAAGGATTCACGGTGGCAGCCCGTTATTATTTCTATAAACGATGGAATTCTGATTGAAAAAGAGGCCCCTTTCAGGCGGGAGCTATTCGGATCTTTTCTTTGATGGATTGGATTAAGGCAGGGGAGGGTTTGCGTCGGTGTATCTTGCTTTTAATAAATTCCCGGAAGGATTTTTCCTGGCTCAGGACTTTCAGGTAGGCGGGATTGGCTTTAATTTCCTTCAACAGTTCTCGCTCGGCACTTTCGCTCAACTCGTTATCCAGATACATGGTTACCTTTCTTACGAGCTCCTGATAGTTTTGATCTCTCATTGTTGACGTTTTTTTGCTATTCACCGGGCCCTGGAACTCGTTTCTGGCAAACCGGGCCGGGACAAAACGCCCACTCCGCCGTGGATCGCCCGTGTAGGCAATGCAGCCGGGAGTTGAACGCCGCACAATTTTGTCTTTCTGAGTTTGTCATTTCAGCCTGTTTGCTTTAAACGAGTGAAACTTGCCTGCATCCAGAGGCCCGCAACGGGGCAACCTCGAGGAGGTATGCCCGGGCAATGGCTTACCCGGAGGGCGTTGGCTACAGACAAGTTTCATGGGATTGAGCCCTGCTGAAGAGCAGAGGTTAACGAATCATTTCCGTTTATCCTTATAGCCTAAGGACTTGGCGTATTTCTGTAATTTTTCTTTCAACATGTTTCTGGCGCGGTGCAGCCTCGAGCGCACCGTTCCGATAGGAATATCGATGATTTTCGATATTTCCTCGTAGGTGAACCCTTCGATGTCACACAGCAGGATCACTACGCGGAAATCTACCGGCAGTGAATTGATGGCGTTGGTCACTTCATCGCCCATCATATGCTGGAACATTTCCTCCCTCAGGTCCATGTAGCTGGAATAGCTGGTATCTTCCTCGTCGTGATAATTGACGATCTCTTCGTAATCGACCTGGGTGGGTTGCTTGCTTTTTTTGCGATACTGGTTGATGAAGGCGTTCTTCAGTATTTTGAAGAGCCATGCCTTGGCATTGGTGCCTTCCTTATAGTTTTCAATGAACCGGTACGCTTTCAAATAGGTTTCCTGGACGAGGTCGTTGGCATCTTCCTCGTTATAAGTTAAGTGGTAGGCAAAGGTGTAAAGGGCATCTATTTGAGGCAAAAACTCTTGCTCAAAAATCCTATCATACCTTTCTTGAGTGTCGTTGTATTCCGTCATCAGGGTCATAAAGATAGGAATATTTTGAAAATGGCAAAGCCTCAAATCAGAATTGCTTATGCCGGTTAGTTAACGGGTAATTTATTGTTTTACAGTTGGTTGTATTGGCAGGGGTAAAGGTTTTGCGCATTGCCGTTGCACTTACAACTCCACTAACTGGCTTTTTTTCAAAAAAGTTTCCGGAGGGGTAGAAAAGTTTTCAGCTGCGTTTGTTCGCTATTTGGAATTCGGGTTTCGCCGGCCGCCGTGAGCTACGGCCCGGCAGGGAGCGCGTGCAGGATTCCTGGGGGGCGGCTCCGAAAGCCGAAAAACGAACTCCGAAAACCGAATTACCCCTCCTAAACCATTTTCCCCGGCCTTTGTTTCCCATGAGTCCAGTAGCCTAATTATCGGAATTGCCTGTATTTCTGAGGAAAACCTTCTAATTTTATGGCTTTAATGAGCAAAAGATCAGCAGTGAAAACATCATCACCCCAAGATCAGGAAGACCCCACTGCCGAATCGCGCAAGCGCGACCATATCGAGCTGGCCTTTCAGTCGCAGGTCGCCCGGGGGGCGCTCGACGGGCGTTTCTATTACGAACCGTTGCTTTCGGGCCATCCCCGCCGGGGCAGCCTCAAGAGTTTTCTCTTTCTGGGTAAGGCCATGCGGGCGCCGATGTGGGTGTCGAGCATGACCGGAGGGACGGAAATGGCCCATACCATCAACCACAACCTGGCCCGGGCCTGTAAGGATTTCGGTATGGGTATGGGCCTGGGCTCCTGCCGTTCATTGCTCTACAGCAATGAAACGCTGAAGGACTTCGATGTGCGCACGCTTATCGGAGACAGCCTCCCCCTGTTTGCCAACCTGGGAATCGCCCAGCTCGAACAACTCATTGAAAAAGGGGAGTTGTACCGTGTCCGGGAACTGGTGGACAAGTTGCAAGCCGACGGCCTGATCATCCATGTCAACCCCCTGCAGGAATGGCTGCAGCCGGAGGGCGACCGTTTTGAGGCTCCTCCTTTGCAGACGATCACCACCTTCATGGAGAAAGTAGACCTGCCGGTGATCGTCAAAGAGGTGGGGCAGGGCATGGGCTATGAGAGCCTCAAGGCCCTGATGCAACTCCCGCTGGCCGCTATTGATTTTGCCGCTAACGGGGGGACCAACTTCGCCCGCCTGGAAATGCTGCGCGGCGATAAAACCAGGGCTGCCGTCTACGAACAGCTGGCCTATGTGGGCCACAGTGCGGAAGAAATGGTGGACATGTACAACCACCTGCTCGAGGAACTGGGGCCGAAAATGGCCTGCCGGCAGGTGATCATCTCCGGCGGGGTGAAAACCTTCCTCGACGGCTACTATCTCATCAATAAGATACAGGGCACGGCTGTTTACGGGCAAGCCTCCGGTTTTCTGAAGCACGCCCGGGGCGATTACGAAGAACTGTATACTCATGTGGATGCCCAGGTGCAGGGGCTGGAACTGGCCAATGCCTTCCTTCGCGTGAAATGAATTATCGTTTTTTCCGGAACTTTGCGGGGCCTGGAAAAATCGACAGATCTGGAAAAACATAAAAGATGCAGGAAAAAACCATTTCAGGATTTTCAAAGCTGTCCAAAGTGGATAAGGTACGCTGGGTGGTGGAAAACTTTTTCGCAGACCCGGAAGAGGCGGGCCGCGGCCTGATGAGTTTCTGGCATAAAGACGAAGAGCAACAACGCGTACTCGATGGGTTCAGCGAGAACACCATCAGCAATTATTACCTCCCCTATGGAGTGGCGCCCAACTTTATGGTCAATGGCAAATTGTATACCGTGCCAATGGTCATCGAAGAGAGCTCGGTGGTGGCGGCAGCTTCCAGCGCCGCCAAGTTCTGGCTGAGCCGCGGCGGCTTCCACGCCAAAGTCCTCTCCACCAGAAAGATCGGGCAGGTACACTTCTGCTGGAAAGGAGACAGCGCCCGCCTGTTCCGGCATTTTGGCGAACTGGAAAAGCGGTTGCGCCGGGATGCCGCTCACCTCACCGCCAATATGGAAAGCCGCGGCGGCGGCGTGCTGGATATAGAACTGCTGGACCTGTCCCACCTCGAACCGGATTACTACCAGCTCAAGGTGAGCTTCGAGACCTGCGACTCCATGGGGGCCAATTTCATCAATTCCGTTCTGGAAGAATTCGGCAGCACCCTCGAGATATTCGTACAGGAGCATCCTGCTTTTGAGGGGGAGGAAGAGCACTTGGAAGTGGTCATGGCCATCCTGTCCAATTACACGCCGGAATGCATCGTTCGGGCATGGGTGGAATGCCCCGTTGATGCCCTGGGCTCCGGGTGCAACGGGATGAGCCCGGAAGAATTCGCGGATAAATTCGCCAAGGCCGTCCGCATTGCGCACATCGACCCGCACCGGGCAACTACCCACAACAAAGGCATTTTCAATGGAGTCGATGCCGTCGTGCTGGCCACGGCCAATGACTTTCGGGCCGTCGAAGCCTGCGGCCATACTTATGCCGCCCGCGACGGGCAATACCGGAGCCTGAGCTCCTGCAGCCTGGAGGACGGAGTTTTTAGGTTCTGGCTTGACCTCCCGCTGGCCCTCGGCACCATCGGCGGCCTGACCCGCCTGCACCCCATGGCCCGGCGCTCGCTGGAACTGCTGGGCAACCCCGGCGCGGAAGAACTCATGGAAGTCATCGCCGCCACCGGCCTGGCGCAAAACTTCGCCGCCCTGCGCTCCCTGGTGACCACCGGTATTCAGAAGGGCCACATGAAAATGCACCTGATGAATATCCTCAACCACCTGGGAGCCACAGAACAGGAGGTGGAAGAAGCTACCACTCATTTCCAGGACAAGGTAGTTTCCTTTACTGCGGTACGGGAATTCCTGAAATCATTCCGGAAAAAGAAAGGTAGTTTAGCCTGAGGCCTCTTTGTTCCGCTAGAAAATATTGACAATTCCGATAATTATGATTACGAGGAGAAAAACCATAAAGGCCCAGAACAAAACCCCAAACAGGGCGACGGCCCCTGCCTCTTTTTTGCTCTCCGCCACAATATCGACTTCTTCGCCTTCCGGATATTTCCGGTAGCGGGAACCGGCCTCTCCGGCAGCCGCCAGCAGCAGGGCCAGGAACAGGCCAATGATCAGCAGGTCGAACCAGGCGATGCCATACCAGACAGGCCCAATCGGGGCAAACCACAGGCTGGCGCCCCATATTCCGAAGAAAAGGATCACAAGGAACACCCAGAAGTTATCCCACGGCCCTGAATTTTTGAAAAGAGTGGAGAAAAGAAGGGCAAAAATCACAGCGATAACTAAAGCGGCGCCAAAGTTGTAGAGTAACATGATGAATGGTTTTCGTTCATTTGCAGGGGACTGTTTTCAGCATCCTGCTATTGAACGGGCGGAGCAAGACAGATGTTTGTGGGGATGAGCCAACAACCAAACCGTGAGGGGGCGGGGCGAGGCAACATTACAGCCATTCAACAATGTAACCTTCTTCCCGGGAATAATGTCCCGGACATTACACTATCGAGAGAGCCTGGGCGCCCGGAGTATAGCCAGGCGCTCCTTTCTACCTCCCCATATGGACCAGCAAGACCGAAATATCCGCCGGAGAGACGCCGCTGATGCGGCTGGCCTGGCCAACGGTGCGCGGCCTGATCTGGGATAATTTCTCGCGGGCCTCTTTGGAGAGGGACGTCAGCTGCCGGTAGTCGAAGGTGTCGCTGAGGCGGACGGACTCAAGGCGGTTCATCTTTTCAACGCGCTCCTGCTCGCGCTGTATGTAGCCATCGTATTTCATGTTGATCTCAGCGAGGCCGACAAACTCCTGCTCGTAGCCCTGCAGGAATTCATCCAGAGCCGGGAGGGCCTCGCGCAGGCCGGCCATGCTGATCTGGGGCCGCAGCAGAATGCCCTGCAGCTTGACCTTCTGATTGATGGGGCTGGTGCCCTGCTCTTCGAGGTAGCGGTTGACCTGTCCGGGCTCTACGCTATACTCCTGGAAGAACTTTTCGATGGCATGGGCGGCGTCCTGCTTGGCGGCCACGCGGATCATGCGCTCATCGGCGCCGCGGATGCCCAGCCTTTGGGCGAGCGGGGTGAGGCGCAGGTCGGCATTGTCCTGGCGCAGCAGGATGCGGTACTCGGCCCGGGAGGTGAACATGCGGTAGGGCTCCTTCGTACCTTTGTTGACCAGGTCGTCGATGAGCACGCCGATGTAGGCCTCGGAGCGCTTCAGAATGAAGGGCTCTTCTTCGTTGACGGCCAGGTGGGCGTTGATGCCCGCCATCAGGCCCTGGCAGCCGGCTTCCTCGTAACCCGTAGTCCCGTTGATCTGGCCGGCAAAGAAGAGGTTCTTCACCAGTTGGGTCTCCAGCGACGTTTTCAGCTGGGTGGGCGGGAAGAAGTCGTATTCGATGGCATAACCCGGGCGGAACATCTTCATATTCTCGAAGCCCCGTACCTTGCGCAGCGCTTTGTACTGCACGTCTTCCGGCAGGGAAGAGGAGAAGCCGTTGACGTAGATCTCGCAGGTGTCCCACCCTTCCGGCTCGACGAAGAGCTGGTGGCGGTCTTTATCGCTGAAGCGGTCGATCTTGTCTTCGATGGAGGGGCAGTAGCGGGGCCCCAGCCCTTGTATGCGCCCGTTGAACATGGGCGAACGATCGAAGCCGATGCGCAGAATCTCGTGCACTTCCGGGCTGGTATAGGCGATATGGCAGGGCAGCTGCTTTTCCAGCCTGGGCGTATCGGTGTAGGAGAACTTGCCGGGCTCCTCGTCTCCCGGCTGGAGTTCCATGGCCGTCCAGTCGAGCGAACGGCCGTCGATGCGGGGCGGGGTGCCTGTCTTCATGCGGCCTGCCTCGAAACCCAGTTCGACGAGCTGCTCGGTGATGCCTTTGGCGGCCCGCTCGCCGGCCCGCCCGCCGCCGAATTGCTTCTCGCCGATGTGGATGATGCCATTGAGGAAGGTGCCGTTGGTCAGTACTACCGCTTTGCCTTTTATTTCCAGGCCCATGCCGGTGCGTACGCCTTTCACCACCCCGTCCTTCACGATAATGCCGGTGACCATCTCCTGCCAGAAGTCGATATTGGGGTGTTCTTCCAGCATATTGCGCCACTTGCGGGCAAAGAGCATCCGGTCGCTCTGGGCGCGCGGGCTCCACATGGCCGGCCCCTTGGAGCGGTTCAGCATGCGGAACTGCACCATGGTGTGGTCGGTTACGATACCGGAATACCCGCCCAGCGCATCGATCTCGCGTACGATCTGCCCTTTGGCGACCCCGCCCATGGCCGGGTTGCACGACATCTGAGCAATGCTGTTCATGTTCATCGTCGCCAGCATCACCCGGGAACCCATATTGGCGGCGGCAACGGCAGCCTCGCAGCCGGAGTGGCCGGCCCCTACTACTATGATATCATAGTCAGGAAACATATTAATTTTTATTTCTCTTTTGCAAGATCCAGAATCATATTTTCCAGAGCTTCACTAAACCTGAAATTAGTTGCTTTAATCTTGGCAATAACCTCTTTTACAGATTTAATGTGTCCTTCTGATTTTGCTTCGACTAACAAGCCAAGCGTTCCTGTTATTTTTATTCCAAACGATTCAGCTACCTTTCTTCCCTTTGCTTCGTCAATAATTATACTTGGTTGCAATAGGTTTTGTGCATTAGCCCTCCCAGCCCCTCAAATCCCCTAAAGGGGAAGTCCACCCACAAATGCACAAAACCTATTGCCGTTGAGTATAACAAACAACCTTGATTTTCACAAGCCAATTGAATAGCTGTAGTTTCCCCCTTACCTAATCTGGCATTAAGGATCGGGGCAGAAATATTGCTAACCACTTTTTTGGATCTTATAAAAGAGGGGAGGGGGTTGCCATATTCCTCAACCACTTCCGGCGTTACAACTACTTCTTCAAATAAGGCTTTTAACAATTCTAAATGGCCGATTTTATCAAGGAGAACAAGACAGCTTGTGTCAGCGATTACGGCTTCTGACATTTTCTACATCCTTTATCAGTTCTTCCGGAGAATAGTTGAATAAGGAAACACCATAGTCTCCAATCGCCTCCATAAACTCGACCTTGCTCATTTTTACCATTTCAGCAGCCTGAGACAATGACAATATTCCTACCTCAAATAACCTGGACACCAGATATATTTTAGCTTCTTGTTCGTCCAGTTCGACGGAATCTGGTAAATCAATGGTTATGGTCTTCATCTTTGAAAATTATCTTGCAAAGATACAGAAAATCTTCACATCGCGTTTACGCTTGAAGGTCAACACTACAACGTCACAAATCGTTCATCATCAATATCCGGTAATCTCGAACGAACAACAAACAATCAATGCCACATTCAGGTTCTTAACCCAAGTTCGACTGGTAGGCCCCAACTTCGGTTATTCGGTATTCGCCGTTCGCTTGCCCAAGGATGGCTCCTGGATGCGCGAATACCGAATAGCGAACACCGAACAGCAGCTGGGGGCTACCTATCGAACACCGGTTAATAACTCTTCCACTTGATATTGCATCCCGCGCTCGGAAACTGCTCTTTCGTAACCGGCCGTCCTGCCAGCACGGCATCGAGGGCGGCGCGCAGGTCCTCGCCGGTGAGCGGGATACCGCTGTTCGGCCGGGAGGCGTCGAGGCGGCCGCGGTAGGCGAGGCGCAGGTTGCCGTCAAAGACGTAAAAGTCCGGGGTACAGGCGGCGTCGTAGTCGCGGGCCACCTCCTGGCTTTCGTCATAGAGGTAGGGAAAGGGGTAGCCTATCTTAGCGGCGTGTTTTTTCATCTCCTCCGGGCCGTCCTGCGGGTATTTGCTTACATCATTGGAGCTGATGGCCACAAAGCTGACGCCTTTTTCCTGGTATTCTTTTGCCAGGCGGACGATCTCCGGGTTGACGTGGATCACGTAGGGGCAGTGGTTGCAGAGGAACATGACCACGGTGGCCTTGTCCGAGCGGATGTCGGAAAGGCTGACGTCCTTATCGGAAACGGTATCGGGCAGCGTAAAATCCGGGGCTTTGGTCCCCAGGTCGAGCATGTTGGATTCGGTGAGTGCCATGGTTTAATGTGTAAAAGTGTAAAAGTGTAAATGTGAGGGCGTTCTGGAGAGCTGGATTATCGAAAATGCGGTAGAAATGCGTGGAAATACGTTGAAATGATGTGTTTGCCCATGCATTTCTACCCATTTCAAAATATTTCCGCAGAAGAACAGGATTCGTTGCTCATCGGATCACAACGGGTGTTCTTCCCAGTAGTTTATCCCCACTCCTCACACTTATCCAATACAGGCCGGCGGGCAAATTGTTTAACGGGATGCGGGCTTGTTGCGGGCCGGGCAATAGGTATTGGGCCGGCAGCTTCCGTTGTTCTCTGCCCAGGGCGTCCGTCAGGTGGATGCTGGCCTGCACAGACTGATCGAGGGAAAAGGATAATATGGTTTCGTTCTGTGCCGGGTTGGGGGAGGCCTGCAGTTTCAGCAGGGCAGGGTCCTGTACGGTTGTGCCGGAGGCCACCGGTTCAGTCAGCAGGGCATCCCGGGCATTGCTGCCTTTGTAGGTGCTCCAGAGGACGCGTTCGGGGCTGTAAGGCGTGTTGAGGTTGTAGGCGTATAGATAGATGGAATCGACGCCCATGCCAAAGTTGAGGGTATAGGAAACGGCGATGAGGTCCATCATTCCATCCCCGTTGATATCGCTCAGGGCGGCGCCGTTCATGGCATTGATGCCGCGGGGGCGGAGGGGGAATCCTTCCACTTCGCCGCTGCCGTCCATTTCATAAGCATGCATAAAGCCGGGCCCGTCGGAGGTGAAGAACTCGGAGCCGAAGACCACTTCAAATTCGTCATCCCCATCCACATCGGCAATGCTGATGATGCCTTCATTGCCACCGTACTTGTTGATGGGAAAGCCATCCCTGAGGTTGCCGGCGGCGTCCCAGGCGTAGAGCATATCGGCGGAAGCGTCGCCGATGCGCCGGCACATGAAGATGGTGGGTTGCCCGTCCAGTTCTACTACCGTAGGCGTGGTGTAGGCCCAGCTTCCGGACGGTTTGGGCCAGCCGGGGAGGTAATCCCCGCGGTTATCGGTGGCAAAAAACTCGGGAGCGTCTCCGTGAGCGGCGCCGACGATCTCGAGGGCCCCGTCCCCATCGAGGTCGAACAGTACGGGCGACTGATAGGTGTGGACGGTTTCCGGGCCGGTGCCGACGGGAAAGCCATCCAGGAATTGTCCATCCAGGCTCAGGGCGTAACGGGCGTTGCCGGAGTGGACGACGATGTCCTTCTTACCGTCGAGGTCAATATCGCCAATGGAAGGCGTAGTGGCCGGCCCGGAATCCAGTTCAAACGGCCATTCCCCACCGAAGGGGCTGCCGTCGGCATTCAGGATATAGACCAGCCCGACAGAGCCGCTGCGGGCACATACGATGACTTCCATCGTACCGTCGCCGTCCAGGTCGGACAGGGCGGGGGCGTAGAATATGCGGTTGCCGTCCAGGCTGACGGGCCAGCCGGGAACATCGGAGCCGTCGCGCTCCAGGGCGTACAGCAGGGGGGCGCCCTGCAGGCCGAAAACGGTTTGGACGATCTCTGCCTCCCCGTCGTTATCGATGTCGGCCACGGCCGGCGGGTAAATGGCCTCAGCGGAGAGTTCCTTCTCCCAGAGCAGGCCATCGTGCCGGTAGGCGAACAATCGGTTGTTGGCCGGCCAGAGGATATCGTCCAGGCCATCGCCGTCGAGGTCGGCAAGGGCGACGTTGCGGAAATTCTTGAGGTTGGGGCTGGCGGGGTAGCCTCTAGGAAAGCCGGGAAGCTGCTCGAAATTATTGCCCCCGCGGAGTTCCAGCGGCACGGTAGCGTCCACTTCTTCTACGGTAATATTAAAATCTTCATGGATGCGGGCGCGCATCAGTTGGGCGTAAGACTGCCCCGCCAGCAGGGCAGCGGCCGTCAGGAGTATCAATCGCTTCATGTGCATCGGTTTTTGATTCTTTTTGAAGCGCGAAGATACGGAATAAGCGTTAAGGCAAACATTCCGGATTGACGCCCAACACGTACTTTTCCACTACCCCGATCTCTTCCGCCACCTCGGCCCCTTTGAAACCGGCGATCATTTCATCTTTCAGCTTTTCTTTAGCCAGAGCGGTGAGCGGCTGAGCGACAGGCAGGTACGACCAATGCCACTTTTCTTCATTGTAACCGTAGGGGCGCTCTTCCCCTTTGGGGCTATAGGGCTGGCAGAATCCGTATTCCGCAGCGTGGGAAGTTAGCCATTCGTAGATCTTCAGCCCCTCGCCCTTTTCGAAATAGCTGTTGCTGAAAGCGTTCAGGTCCATATCGGCGCCCCAGTGGTGGCGGGAAGTACCGGGCATGGAGCTGTATTCCAGGATCTTGAGGGCCCGTTCCTTAGGGTTGGGGTAGGCTTTAGATGCGTCTTTGCCGTTCTCGATGGGCCGGGCGCCCGTCCACTTGCCTTCCCAGATGCCCTTTTGGTAGTCGAAGTTGCGGGTGGCGGAGCGGATGACCAGGTTGACGCCATCCTTTTTTGCCGCCTCGTGCATGCGCAGGAAGGCTTCGTAGGTATCCTTGCGCAGGTAAAGCCCCTCCCGGTCGGCATAACGGGCGGCCACCAGGGTAAAGTCCGGATGCTCGGCCGGGTCGAAATGCCCCATGATGTAATCGGTGGTGAATCCACGGGCAATGGCCGTGTCGGCAAGGTTCGGCAAGGCCGCCCCATAGGAAACAGCCGCTTGGGGAGCGTTCCCCTCACCTCCGTTCTGTTCCCCGCCGCCGGAAGGCCCGCAGTAGAAAAGAGAGGCAGTAAAAAAGAGCATACTGTATAACACCATTGTTTTTGCTTTCATTAGTTTCATTTTTATTCTCAGGAGATCGCCCCGGCTTCACTCCTTCACTCCTTCATTCCTTCATTCCTTCATTCCTTAATACTCAAACTCCATCTGCTCCGCCGGATATCCGAACAGGTAGCGCTCCTTGATCAGGTTGGCCACGGCCACCGGGACGAGGCTTTCCCAGCCATCCTCACCGTTTTGCAGCATGTGCAGCACTTCCTTGGAGAAGATGTGCAGTACGTTGGGATTAAACCCTTCCACATCCACGATCTGCCGGTTGTCGAGCAGGTGCTTGTAGAGGAATTTCACGCCTTCCGGAATGGGAACGTTCTGGGCGGTGATGAGTTCGCCGCTGCCTTCCTGCAGGGCGGGGTAGACGTAGAATTTGACATTGCGGGTGAAGAGTTCTCCGAAGGCGGCCAGCAGTCGGCCGTCCATATTCTGGTAGTACTTGTCGTTGATCAGGTCGAGCAGTTCCCGGACGCCGGCGACGATGCCCAGCTTCTGCACCCGGTAATCGGCCAGGTAGGCGATCATTTTCTGGTACTGCTGGCAGTCGGAGACCACCACCGTCTGGCCCAGCGTGTTGAGCAACTCGGCCCGGTCGAGGAAGTCCTGCTCGTCCAGCTCCCCTCCGGCTTTCAGGTTGTCGAGGGTGATCTCGGTGAGCAGATACACCCGGCGGGGGTCCACGTCCGGGTCGTTGCGGAACTGCTGGAAACTGGCCTGTATCATATCCAGGTTGACCAGGGTGGCCGGCCGGAAGCTGCCGCGCACCAGCATGACGTTCTTTTTGTACAGGAATTCGGAAGCGTGCATATTCCTCCGGTTCGGCCCGAACATGGCCACGTCGCTCAGCCCGTTTTTGACGATCCAGAGGCTGAGCAGCCGGTTATCCAGTTGCTCGAAATCCGGGCCGGTGAGGCGCACCATGTCGATCTTGACCCTGCCGTGCAGTCCGTCCATAAGCGACTGCATCATTATTTCCGGTTCGGCGTTGTAGCGGTAGCAGGCGTAGATGAGGTTGACGCCGAGGATGCCGATGGCCTGTTGCTGGAGGTGGTTGTCGTTGTCGAGCATGCGCACATGCAGGACGAGGTCGTTGGGCTCGCTGTCGGGTTTGAGCTGGAAACGGATGCCGAGCCACCCGTTGCCCCTGATGGTGCGCTGGTAGTTGATGGCGGCCACCGTATCGGCGAAGACGAAGAAGTTGGTGTCCGGCCGTTCATTGGCCAGGCGGGAGCGCATCAGCCCGAACTCGTGGTCGAGCATCTTGTACAGGCGGGCCTCACAGACATAGCGCCCGCTGGGCTCCTCTCCGTATATCTGGTCGGAGTAAGTCTTATCGTAGGCCGACATGGTCTTGGCGATGGTGCCGGCGGCAGCCCCCACCTGAAAGAAATAGCGGGCCACCTCCTGGCCTGCGCCGATCTCGGCAAAGGTGCCGTAGATCCCGGGGTCTAGGTTGATTTCTAGTGCTTTCTGGTCGGTTTCGAGTAGTTGGCGCATGGGGTGTGGAAGTTCAGGATTTATGGCGGAATAACGGTAAAGATAACAAAACAGATCGGGGGGTGGCTGTATTGTTATACTGTTATACGGCTGTGGGGCCATTCAGCCATCCAGCAATATGGCAATATAACCTTCAGCAATATAACCATCCAGCAATATAACCATCCAGCAATATGGCAATATAACCAAATATATCAATGCTCCCCCCTCATCCCCTGCTGTTCATCCAGCATCTGGTTGAACTCATCCTTCATGTAGCCGTGCTCGGTTTTGATCTGCTGGTGGTCCCGTTTCATCTGTTCGTGGTCCAGGCGGGCCTGTCCTTCGCTGTAGCCTTCTTCACTGTGTTTGGCTTCCATAGCGGCGTGAGCGGCGGCCATTTCCTCGTGGTTTTTGAGGAAGGCTTCATGGTTGAGCAGCAGGGCGTCGTGCATCTCGTTGATGGCGGCATGGAGGGAGTCTTCCACGCCGGCGGCCATTGCTTCATGGGCTTCGCGCGCCAGCCTGTATTCCTCCAGGCGTTGCTGGTAATAGGCTTTGAGGGAGTCGTATTCGGCCTGCATGGCCTGGTGTTCTTCCACCATGCGCTCATGCTCGCCCTCAAAAGATCCGCTGCAGGAGGCGATGAGGGCGCCAAAAAAGGCAAAAAGGGCCAGTTTTTTCATTGTTCATTGGATTTTGATGGGCAAAAATAGGCATTTTGGCTGGACTATCGGCCCGGGCCCGGCAAGTTTTCCGGCCTTTTCGCAGCGGAAATGGGGAAAGCCCGGCACAGAGATGTTATCAATACGTTAGGGCCGGTTCAGAATTGGACTTTGTAGGGCAAGTTTTAATAACTTTAGAGCTTTGAAACCACATGCATGCAGCAGGCAGGAGGAAGGAAAATAGGGTGGATCAGCGCGGCGGCGATCGTAGTCGCCAATATGGTAGGTACGGGGGTGTTTACCAGCCTGGGCATGCAGTTGCAGGGCCTGAGCAGCACCTGGTCTATACTGCTGCTGTGGGTGATCGGCGGGCTGGTCTCTCTATTCGGGGCATTCAGCTACGCCGAGCTGGGTACCAAGCTGCCCCGCTCCGGCGGCGAGTATTACTTTCTCAGCCGGATCTATCACCCCTTTATCGGATACCTTTCCGGCTGGGTCTCCCTGACGGTGGGCTTTGCCGCCTCGGTGGCCCTGGCCGCTATGGCCATGGGGGCCTATATTGAAAAATTTTCTCCCTTCTCGGCCCAGGCGGTGGCTACCGGCGCCATTGTCTTCATTTCCATGGTGCATTCCGTCAACATCCGGCAGAGCAGCAATTTTCAGAATACCTTCACGGCTTTGAAATTGTTGCTGATCCTGTTCTTCATTATCGCCTGTTTTACCCTCCCTGCCGAGCCGGGAAGTGTAGAACTCGGCGCCGCCTGGCATACTGAATTGTCCAAACCCGCCTTTGCCGTATCCCTGGTGTATGTGATCTACGCCTTTTCGGGCTGGAATGCGGCGGCATACATCGTGGAGGAGATCCGGGAGCCGTCGCGCAACCTGCCGCGGGCGCTTATCTCCGGAACGCTGGCGGTTAGCCTGCTTTATGTGTTGTTGCAGATGGCCTTTCTCAACCAGGCTTCCGTTGCCCAGCTTCGGGGCAAGATCGAGGTGGGGCAGGTGGTGGCCGAGCTCATGTTCGGCCCGGCCGGCGGGCGGCTGATCAGTTTCTTCATCGCCCTGTTCCTCATTTCCAGCATCAGCGCCATGGTGTGGGTGGGGCCGAGGGTGGTGCGCGCTATGGCCAACGATTACAGCATCTGGCGCTTTCTGGCCGAAGACAACCGCAATGGGATTCCCGTCAAGGCCGTCTGGCTGCAGGCCGGCATCAGCATTTTTATGATCGTGACGAGTTCCTTCGAGCAGGTGCTGTTGTACAGCGGCTTCGTCCTGCAACTCTTCACCACCGCCGCCGTAGCCGGCATCTTTGTTATGCGTTGGAAAAACGGCCACCAGGGATACTCCAGCCCGGGCTACCCCTGGGTGCAGATCGCCTTCCTCGCCATCAGCTTCTGGATACTGGCCTTTCTGCTCTATGACCGCCCCAGGGAGAGCCTGTTCGGGCTGCTCAACCTCGGCCTGGGCGCTATCTCCTACTGGTGGAGCAAGCAGCATGGGCATCGCTTTGACTAGTGCCTCCGGAACGAAATATGTGTTTAGCGCCGAGGTGACATCCTTTTTGCCCCTGCTCCTGGCGATTAAGCTTATTTCTACAGATTGAGGGCAAAAAGGGTGTCATCTCGTTCCAGTGCCAGGCCTTTCCAGATGACACCTTTCGCCGTTGAACAGTAAT